>DASQWC010000136.1:0-48457 GCA_035640475.1 Actinomycetota bacterium
CTCAGCCCGCAGCACCCGCCCAACCGGCCGCGCCCGCCCAACCTGCTCAGCCAGCCGCACCCGCCCAGCCCGCGGCACCAGCCGGACCGGCGCAACCAGCTGCCCCCGCGCAGCCTGCCTCGCCCCGGCTCCCAGGCTCGCCGCGCCTGCCGGGAACACCACGCGGTCCTCGATCGCCGGCGCTGCCCGCATCGCCGGCCAGCCCGGCGTCGCCCGCGTCACCGGCTTCGCCGGCGTAACGCAACCGGCTCAGCGCAGTCGTTCTGCGATCGCTCCCGCCACTTCGGCGACGACGTCCGCGCGCTTGCGTCCGCGAACCCGGAGCGAATGGTCGCCACCCTCGATCGGCACGAGCGTGGCGGTCGGCAGGCCGGCAACGGTCTTTGTGAGCAGCTCTGGCGTCGCGAACGGATCGCGTGTGCCCTGAATGAACAGCATTGGGCGTCCGATGTCGCGCAGGTGCTCGTCCCGCAACTTGTCGGGTCGTCCCGGCGGGTGAAGCGGATAGCTCAAGAGCACGAGCCGATCGACATCGAACCCGTCGGCGGCGATGTGTGTCGCGATCCGGCCACCGTAGGACTTGCCGCCGCAGAGCAACGGAACGCCCCGTCTCCGTGCTTCCGTCGCGACGGCGCGGTAGCACTCCTCGGATTGCGCTTGTGATCCGGGCGCGCGCCGTCCTGCCTCTCGATAAGGAAAGTTGAATCGAAGCGTTGCCACTCGCGACTGGGTCAGCGCAGCGCCGACGCCGCAAAGAAGCTCGTCGTTCAGATCGCCGCCGGCTCCGTGTGCGAGCAGCAGGACTGCGCGCGGCTTGCCGTCCGGCTCGTCCCAGGCCCCGTTGACGCCCGCGATCTTCAAGCGACGTTCGGCGTGAAGAGCTCGTCGAAGCGGATGCCGACGATCGGGTTGCCTTCGAGTGTGACGCGGCCGAGCATGAACGCCTCCTGGCCCATCAGCTCGCCGGTCGAGATGTCGAGCCACGTCGAGACGTCCATCTCGAGGCGCCAGTCGGGCTCGCCCGACGGTGCGCCTTCCGTGACCTCGCACGCACCGTCGGCGACGCGAACCGTCCACGATCCGCCTCCTTTGCCGACCAGATCGAACTGGAACGTCGTCGTCATGCCCTTGGCCGCTTGCGCGTTGAACACCATCGGCAGGCCTTGGAAGACCATGCCCGGCTCGATCTGATCGCGCATCGGACGCAGCATCTGCTGCAGAGGCGTCAGCTCGCGTTCGGGAAACACAGGCTCGCCCGCAACCGCGGGCAAGCGAGTCGGCTTGATGGGTGGGAACGGAACGCCGGCAGCCTTCAAACGTTTGCCGAGCGACTGCAACCCGAAGCGGAAGAGCTCGGCGGGGTGGTACCCGAGGACGGTGAGATAGGTGAAATCCGCATTCGGCGGCTGGAATTGCTCGGATGCGTGGGGCAGGGCTTCGCGAACGAGCTCCTGAACGGCCGCGACGCTGTCGCCGTCCATCCGGATCAGATCCTGCAAGATGCGAACGCCGGCACCGACGTGCCGCGACTCGTCGCGTGCGACGGCTGTGAAGCCGGAGCGAAACGCGGGCAGCACGTTGCGGTCGCGACAGAACGCGAGGATGTACTTCTGTCCCGGGACGGCGAGCGCGCCCTCGAGCAGGATGTGGTACATCGCGATGCCGCGCGCGAACACGACCGGGTCGCGCGGGTTGTCGCCGACTTCCTTCGAGATCGCGGGAAGCATCTCGAAAAAGAGCTTCTCGAAGCCGGGTGTGACGCGCGGACGGCACCAGTCGAGACGCGCGTTGAGGTCTCCCGGCACCGAGACGACTTCACTGAAGAAGCGATCGAAGAACACAGTGTGACGGGCTTCGTCGGCGAGCTGCGTGGAAAGGAAGAGCTGCATCTCCTCAGTGGGAGCCGAGTTCACCCACGGCGCGAGCGTTGCCGTCACGCACTCCTCGCCGTGGAAGAACATCGACATGACCCACAGAAGGCGCTCCGTGACGTCCGGTCCGAGGGCCACCCAGTCGGCGAGGTCCGGCGCGAAGTCGAGCTCTTGCACGGACCAGTTCGTGCGTTCCCAGCGGTAGTAAAGGTCGCGCAGCGATACCTTCGGCGACTCGGCGATCTGGTCGAGGTCCTCGAGCATCTCGTCGGGTTCGAACGAGCCGAGATCGCGAAGCGATGCGCCGTCCATCCGTTCTTCGAGCCTCATCGAGTGCCTCCTCGTCTTGGGGATACGCTACCCGCGCATGGAACGAGACGAGCAATACATTCGGATGGCACTCGAGGAAGCCGTCGTCGCGCTCGAGCACGGGGACGTCCCGATCGGTGCGGTGCTCGTTCGCGGTGACGACGTTGTGGCGCGCGCTCACAACACCCGGGAACTGGTTGGCGACGCCACCGCACACGCGGAGATGCACGCGTTGCGTCTGGGGGCCGAGCGGACGGGTGACTGGCGGCTCGACGGGTGCGAACTATTCGTGACGCTCGAGCCCTGCCCGATGTGTGCGGGTGCGATCGTCGCTCACCGGATCACGAGGCTCGTCTTCGGCGCGTGGAACACGGGGGCCGGGGCCGCCGGGTCGCTGTACAACATCCCCGAGGACCCGCGGCTCAACCACCACGTCGACGTCCGGCGCGGTGTTCTGGCGGAAGCGTGCGCGCGCCCGTTGAGCGGACTGTTCGAGGAGCTGCGGCTGGGATAGGAGGCAACGGTATGACCGACACGGTGGCGTTCGACGAAGCAAAGGCCGGCGAATTTCTTGGAAAGGCGCTGGACGACCTGGCGGGCGCGAACACGGTTCTGCTGTGCGGCGTCGGTGATCGGCTCGGTCTCTTCAAGGAGCTAGATGCGAACGGCCCGGCGACGAGTGAGGAACTCTCCCGGCGCGCCGGAATCGACGAGCGCTACGCGCGCGAGTGGCTGGGAGGAATGTCGGCGGCCGGATATCTCTCATACGACCCGGCAAACAAGCGCTTCACATTGCCGGCCGAGCACGCGGCCGTGTTGGCGCAGGAAGGCCACGCCGTGTTCTTCGGCGGGCTGTACGAGCAGATGCTCGGAATGTCACAAGTTGTCGAGCCGCTCCTCGAGGCGTTCCGCCACGGCGGCGGAGTGCCCCAGTCTGCCTACGCCCCTGAACATTGGTCCGGATTAGAGCGTGGAACGGCGGCGTGGTTCGACAACAGCCTCGTGCAAACCTGGATCCCCGCAGTGCCGGACGTCGAGGCGGCGCTGCAACGCGGGATCGATGTCGCTGATGTGGGCTGTGGCGCCGGGCGTGCGCTGATCAGGCTGGCAGAGGCGTACCCGAACTCCCGGTACGTAGGCTTCGACAACTTTCCCGGACAGGTTGAGCGCGCGCGAGAGGCAGTCGAAGCCGCCGGCTTGACCGACAAGATTCAGTTCGAAGTCGCGGACGCCGCGCAAGGCCTGCCGGATTCCTACGACCTGATCACGACGTTCGACGTCATTCACGACTCGGCGGACCCACTCGGCCTTCTTACGGCCATCCACGAAGCGCTGCGTCCGGACGGCCACTACCTGTGCCTGGATATCAATTGCTCCGACAAGCTTGAAGAGAACGCCGGCCCGCTCGCGACGTTGATGTTCGGCGCCAGCGTCTTCTACTGCATGACGACATCGCTGGCACAAGGCGGCGCCGGATTGGGCACACTCGGCCTGCACCAGAAGAAGATGCGGGAGCTCGCGACGGAAGCCGGGTTCTCGAGCGTCGATCTCGCCGAGATCGACAACCCCTTCAACGTTCTCTACGTCCTGAAGCCGTAGGCGAGGTTACGGCGTCGGCGTTACGACTGCGGCGGTTGCCGTCGCCGCCGGAGCTGTTGTCGCCGGCGACGGAGCCGTTGTCGCCGGCGCCGAGGTCGGTTCCGGCGTGACTCCACCTCCGGGTATACCGCCCGGTGACAGCGTCGCACCAGCGCCTGCCTCGATCTGCACTGCATCGGCAACAAACGCGCACTCGTCGTCTTCGCCGTCGGAACTGAAGGCGCGTCCATCTACATCCACGGTCGCGCCTTGGAGGTTGTCCGGGAAGCGGTCGTCACCCACGGTCGACGCGGGATCGAAGTCCGTCTGATTGGTCCAGAAGATCGTCACGGTGTCACCGTCGACGCGGCAATCGCCGAGGTCTGCCGTGCGTTGCGTCATTCGTACCTGCATAGAGCCGCCCTCGTCGGGTTCGCCGTCCTCCCGCTGATCCTCGTCGTCGGCCTCGAAGGAGATCTCGAAATTCTCGGGTGGCTCGGCCGCTTCACTCACGCCGACGACCTGTCCACGAACGACGAAATCGGCTCCGACGCCTTGCTCGCAGGCGACGGACATCGCGAGAGGGACCAACAGGACCGCCGCGAGTTTCCGCATGACGGTTCTGTACCCCGATCGTTTCGGATGAAACGGCGCCAGACCGCTTAAAGAGACTTCGTGGCGGAGGAGGTGGGATTTGAACCCACGGAACCCGTGAGGGCTCACGCGCTTTCGAGGCGCGCCCGTTCGGCCGCTTCGGTACTCCTCCGCCGAGCAGTTTACTGTTGACGTCCGGCGTGAACGGGAGGGAGACGTGGAGTTAGCGCAGCCGATACTTGCGGAGCGTCCCGACGAGGTCGCGATCGCCGACGAGCTCGGGTCGTGGACCTGGCTCCAAACCAACGAACGTGTCAACCGCCTCGTGCACGGCCTTCGGAGCCTCGGCCTGCAAGTCGGTGATGCGATTGCCTGCCTCTCCGGTAACCGTCACGAGTTTCTCGAAGTGAATGCCGCGTGCTCGCACGCCGGGCTCGTCTTCGTCCCGGTGAACTGGCACCTGGTGGCCGACGAGGTCGCCTACATCCTGTCCGACTCGGGTGCGAAGGCCGTCGCCACTGAAGCGGAGTTTCTCGACGTGGCGACGAAGGCAGCAGACGCTGCTGGTGTGGAACTCAGGATCCTCTTCGAGGGCGCGAAGGCGGACGGCTACATCGACTACGAAGAGCTTCTTGCGTCGTCCTCGCCCGATGAGCCGGACGACCAGTCCGGCGGCGCAAGCATGTTCTACACATCCGGGACGACCGGACAGCCGAAGGGTGTTCGTTCGTCCGCGCTGCGGCCGGGCCAGCCGCTGGAGAACCTCATCGCGAGCATTCAGGGTCTGGGCAGTCTGCTCGGCATCCGTCCGAATGCGAAGACGCTCGTGAACTCGCCCCTGTACCACGCCGGGCCGTATGCCGCCGCTGTCCTGGCGTCGGCCACCGGCGGCGCAATTGTCCTCAGAAAGAAGTTCGATCCCGTCGAAAGCCTGCGGCTCATTCAGGACGACGAGATCGCGCAGGCATACTTCGTCCCGACGCATTTCGTGCGTTTTCTCAAACTCGACGACGAGACGAAGAACCAGTTCGATTTGTCGCCGCTTGAGAATGTCTGGCATACCGGCGCGCCGGTGTCACCGGATGTCAAGCGTCAGATCATCGACTGGTGGGGGCCGGTGCTGTCCGAGTACTACGGCGCTTCGGAAGGATTCGGATCGGGCACGTTCGTCTCGTCTGAGGAGTGGCTGCGCAAGCCGGGCACGGTCGGCAAGCCGCTTCCGACATGCCAGGTCCTGATCCTCGGTGAAGACGGCGAAGAGCTCCCGACCGGGCAGGTCGGGCAGGTGTGGTTCAAGTCGCTCATCGGCGTCGACTTCGAGTATTCGGGCGCGCCGGAGAAGACCAAGAGTGTGCACAAGGAGCCCGGCGTCTACACATACGGCGATGTCGGCTATCTGGACGAGGACGGCTATCTGTTCCTGTCGGACCGAAAGATCGACATGATCGTGTCCGGCGGTGTGAACATCTATCCGGCCGAGATCGAGTCGGTGCTGATCAACCATCCGGCCATCGCGGACGTCGCGGCCTTCGGCGTCCCGAACGAAGAGTTCGGCGAGGAGGTGAAGGTCGCCGTGCAGCTCGCCGAGGGAGCCGAGCGTTCGGTCGACCTCGAGGCCGATCTCAAGAAGTTCGCGAAGGAGAAGCTGGCCGGGTACAAGAATCCGCGCTCGTGGGACTTCGTCGAGGAGTTCCCGCGAACCCCGACCGGGAAGCTCCAGAAGCGCCTTCTGCGGGACCCGTACTGGGAAGGCAAAGAGCGGGCAATCTAACCCTCGCGTCTACTATCGAAGGCTCGGAGGAGTCGCATAGCCCGGCCTAGTGCGCACGCCTGGAGAGCGTGTTGGGGAGGAGACTCCCCTCGTGGGTTCGAATCCCACCTCCTCCGCTCGCGGGAAAGGGGGCAAGCATGAAGATCCTGTACACGGCCGAAGCGACCGCGTGGGGCGGACGCGAAGGCCGGACGGCGACGACCGACGGCATCTTGGACGTCACACTGGCGCTGCCCAAGGAGCTCGGGGGGCCTGGAGGGCACACGAATCCCGAGCAGCTGTTCGCGGCCGGGTATGCATCGTGCTTTCACAGCGCGCTCAAACTCATTGCCGCACGCGAAAAGATCGACGTGAGCGAGTCGGCGATCACCGCTCGGGTGGGTCTGGGAGCAAGAGGCTCGTACTTCAGCCTCGCAGTCGTGCTGGAGGCCGAGCTCCCGGGCGTGGAGCGCGCCACCGCGCAGGAGCTCGTCGAAGAAGCGCACCAGGTGTGTCCCTACTCCAACGCGACCAGAGGGAACATCGAGGTCACCCTAACCGTCGTATAGTCATCGCTTGTTTGGGGGGATCGAGCGTCGGCTGGGTCCCGCGCGACGGAAGGCCCGCAAACCCCGCCAGGCCCGGGAGGGAGCAACGGTAGCGGAATCGTCCGGGTGCCGCGGGGAAGCCTGGCCGGCGCTCAATCCTCCCGAACCGGTCTCCCGGGGGTCGTAGAGTCGAGCGATGAGCTATCTGTCCCTGTACCGGCGTTGGCGGCCGTCCACGTTCTCCGACGTCCTCGGCCAGGCCCACGTCACCGAAACACTTACGGGAGCGATCCGCGAGGACAGGCTTTCGCATGCCTACCTGTTCTCCGGCCCCCGCGGAACCGGTAAGACGTCGACGGCCCGCATCCTCGCCAAGGCCTTGAATTGCGAGAAGGGTGTCTCCGCGGATCCGTGCGGCGAGTGCACGCAGTGCCGCGAGATCACAGAGGGGTCGTCGCTCGACGTGCTCGAGATGGACGCCGCGTCGCACACCTCGGTCGACGACGTCCGCGAGATCCGCGAACGGATTCCGTACGCGACGGCCGGCGGCGGTCGCAAGGTCTACATCATCGATGAGGCGCACCAGCTGTCCAACCCCGCGTTCAACGCGCTCCTCAAGATGCTCGAAGAGCCGCCGTCCCACGTCGTGTTCGTCCTGTGCACCACGGAGCCGCACCGCCTTCCGGCAACCGTCGTCTCGCGGTGCCAGCGCTTCGAGTTCCGCCGGCTTCCCGGTGATGTGCTCGCGAGCCATCTGGCGAGAGTCGCGTCCGACGAAAAGACCGAAGTGGACGACGACGCCATCGCGCTCATCGTGCGCCATGCGCGCGGTTCCGGACGCGACGCGTTGTCGCTTCTGGACCAAGCGGCCGGGACGGCGCAGGGCAAGGTCACGCGCGAGGTCGTCCTCGAGATCCTCGGCGAAGCGCCGGAGGACGTCCTGCTCGATCTTGCCGAGGCGGTGTCGTCGGAAGACATACTCGCGGTCTTTGGGAAGGTCGAGGAGCTCGTGGCACTCGGGTGGGATCCGCGTCAGCTGCTCGTTCAGCTCCTCGAGGAGTTCAGGGCCCTGTTCCTCGCGCAGCGGGGCGTCGTCGATACCGGCGAGGTCGATCCGCAACATGCCGAGCGCCGGCGCTCGCTGAGCCAGCAGTTCACGTCGGCGCACCTCGAGTGGGTGCTGCAGGCGCTCGCGGACGCACAGGCGGATATGCGGCTGTCCACCCATCCGCGGCTGACGCTGGAAGTGGCTCTCGCACGGGCGGCGAACCTCGAGGTGCGCGAGACACAGACGCTGGTCGCGAGGCTCGAGCGGCTCGAGCGGGCACTGTTGCAGGGAGCGGCGCCCGCGCGTCCGGCCGCAACGGCGACGCCCACGTCCGCCCCGGCCAAGCCCGCATCGCCGCGCGCGAAGGCCTCGACACCCGCACGAGCCAAGGAAGGCCCGAACGTTCCGAAGAAGAAAGCGGAGACGGCGCCGACGCCCGTCGACGGCACGTTGGAGGACCAGTGGGAAGCCGTGCTCGAGGCCGTCCGGTCGCGCAGCCGTGTGACGCACACGCACCTGCGCGAGGGGTGGCCGATCGAAGCGACCGACGACACGCTCACCGTCGCTTTCGAGAAGGACTTCCACGCCACCGAGCTCGAGAAGCGTCCGGATCACATCGAGCGCATCACCGCCGTGCTCGAGGGCGTCTTCGGGCGCAAGCTCCGGCTCGAGACGGAGGTTCGTCCCGGTGAGCGTCCGAGCACGGCCGCCGCCGAGGCTGAAGAGGCGGCCTCGCCCGACGACTCACCGGTGGATCTCGTCCGCAAAGGCCTGGGCGGCGAGGTCGTCGAGGAGGTCACCCGCAGCTGAGCTTCTCGCCGATCGTCCAGCGACTCATCGACGAGCTGAACCGGCTCCCGGGAATCGGGCCGAAGAGCGCTCAGCGACTCGCGTTGCACATCCTGCGTTCGCCCCAAGAGGACATCGACCGCCTCGCGCAGTCGATGCAAGAGGTCAAGGACAAGGTCTCGTTCTGCCGAACATGCTTCAACCTCGCCGAAGGAATGCTGTGTCCCGTCTGCGTGGACCCCGGCCGGGACCCGGCCCTCGTGTGCGTCGTCGAGGAAGTGAAGGACCTCGCGGCACTCGAGCGGACCGGCGAGTACAAGGGCAAGTACCACGTGCTCGGCGGGTGCATCTCTCCGCTGGACGGCGTCGGGCCCGAGGACTTGCGCGTGCGAGAGTTGCTCGAGCGCGTGAGCGCAGAGGGGATCAAGGAGGTCATCCTCGCGACATCTCCCACCGTCGAGGGTGAAGCGACGTCGATGTACGTATCCGGGCTGCTGAAGCCGCTCGGCGTCGTCGTGACCCGGATCGCGTCGGGACTCCCCGTCGGCGGCGACATCGACTACGCCGACGAGGTGACGCTGGGAAGAGCGCTCGAGGGACGGCGGGAAGTCTGATCGGCTAGGCGCGCGTGCCGATGATGAACTGCGTCTTGTTCGAGAAGGTCCGCGGCCCGTCGCCGTCCGGCCACATCAGATTCCGCACCGCCGCCCTCGCTTCTTCGCGACGTTCAGGTGATAGCTGAGCCGTCGTAACACCGGCGAGGACGTCCCAGGCCGACTCGAAGTCGTCGAAACCGAAGCTCACGACTTCGGTCTCCACGTGTGAGTCGATGCCCGCTTGTGCGAGCTGGTCGACAAACGGCCTCGCGTCGGCGAGCGCGCCGGGACCGACACCGGCTACGGGCGGCTCGGGCGCGAAGCTGCCGGCCGTCTGCTGGAAGCGGACGATATCGGCGTCATCCGGTCCACCCCACACGGCCGCGACGAGCCGGGCGCCCGGACGCATGACGCGCGCACACTCGCGAGCTACGGCCTCGCGGTCGATGGCGTACATCAGGCTGAGTGAGGCGGCAACGGCGTCGAAGGAACCGGCGTCCGCGGGGATCTCTTCGCCGCGGCCCTCCAAGACGCGGATGTTGGCCAAACCCAGCGCCTCAATCCGCTCCGACGTGATCCGGAGCATCTCCGGACTGAGGTCGACGGCAGTCACGATTCCGTCCGGCCCGACAAGAGCAGAGACCTCGAGCGCAACGGCTCCCGTTCCGGTTCCGAGGTCGAGGACGGCCATCCCCGGCTCGAGATGCAGCCGACCGACGCAGTGGCGAACGACGTCGGTGAAGCGCTTGTCGATCTCATCGGCATAGACGTGGGACATGCGATCCCACACACCGACTTGCCAGGTCAAACCATCTTGCTCGGACGTCGTGCGTCTCCTTCGTGCGCGAGGTTCAAGCTACGCTCTTCGGTCAATGGGGATCATCGTTCAGAAGTTCGGAGGAACATCCGTCGGTGACGCTGAGCGTATCCGGCGCGTTGCTCGTCGTGTTGCAGATACGGTCGGGGCCGGCCATCAAGCCGTCGTCGTCGCGTCGGCCATGGGTGACACGACCGACGAGCTGCGCAAGCTTTCTTCCCAGATCAGTACGAACCCGCCGCCCCGCGAGCTCGACATGCTGTTGTCTGCCGGCGAGCGCATCTCGATGGCGCTGCTCGCGATGGCCATTCACGAGCTCGGGCACGACGCGGAGTCGTTCACGGGCTCCCAAGCAGGGATCATCACCGACGCGCTCCACACAAGAGCGCGCATTGCCGACATCAGGCCCCGCCGGATCATCGAGTCGCTCGAACGCGGGCGCATCCCGATCATCGCCGGGTTCCAAGGCGTGTCCGAGGAGACGCTCGACGTCACGACCCTCGGCCGGGGCGCCTCCGATGCCACCGCGGTGGCGCTCGCCGCCGCGCTGGGGGCCGAGCTGTGCGAGATCTATACCGATGTCGACGGCGTGCTGACCGCCGATCCGAGAATCGTTCCCAACGCACGCAAGCTCCACGCGGTCAGCTACGAGGAGATGCTCGAGATGGCCGCCACCGGGGCACGCGTGCTGATGACCCGATCGGTCGAGATGGCCCGCAACCACGGCGTGGTCGTGCACGTGCGGTCGTCCTTCACCGCCGAGGACGGCACCTTCATTAGAGAGGAAGATGAACGGATGATGGAGAAGGCGATCATCTCGGCGGTCACGCACGACTCCTCGGAGGCGAAGGTGACGCTCCAGGGCGTGCCCGACCGTCCCGGTGTGGCCGCGAAGGTCTTCCGACCGCTGGCCGACCACGGTGTGAACGTCGACATGATCGTCCAGAACGTCTCCCACGACGGGCGCACCGACATCTCGTTCACAGTGCCGCGCGAGGACCTCGCCGAGGCGATGAAGACCATGAAGGAGATCTCGCCAGACATCGGCGCTGCCGAATGTGTGGGCGACGACGACGTCGCGCGCGTGAGCCTTGTGGGAGCCGGCATGAAGGCGCACCCCGGCGTCTCGGCCGACATGTTCGAGGTGCTCGCCGATGCCGGCGTGAATATCGAGATGATCTCGACGTCGGCCATTCGGATCTCGATCATCATCCGGCGCTCGGACGTCCAGACGGCCGTCCGCGCCATCCACGAGCGCTTCAAGCTGTCCGAGGAGGTCGTCCTCCGGGCCGAGCATCCCGAGGCCGAATAAGCCGGTACCGTAACTGCATGGGATTTCGGGTCGGAATCGTCGGCGCGACGGGCGTCACGGGCGAAGTCACGCTGCGGATCCTCCGCGAGCGGAGCTTTCCCGTCGACGATCTGCGTTTGTTCGCCTCACGACGTTCGGCCGGACGCAAGATCGAGTGGAACGGCCGGGAGTTCGAGGTCGAGGCGCTGGACGACGGCCGCTTCGACGGCCTCGACGTCGTCATCAGCGCGACGGCCTCGTCGCTTTCCAAGGAGTGGACGCCCCGGATCGCGCAAGCGGGTGCGGTCGTCATCGACCAATCGTCGGCCTTCCGCCTCGACGCCGACGTGCCGCTCGTCGTTCCGGAGATCAACGCGGCCGACGCACGTAACCACAAGGGCATCATCGCGGGGCCGAACTGCACCACCGCCGTCGCCGTGATGGCCGTCGCGCCGCTGCAGCGGGCGGTGGGGATCCGGTCGGTCATCAGCTCCTCGTATCAGTCCGTGTCGGGTGCCGGCCGGGACGGCATCACGGAGTTCATCGAGCACTCGCGCAAAGCAGCCGACCAGGTCGAGGCCCTGCGCGGCCACGAGCGGCTCGATTTGCCCGAGGCGGAGATGTTCCCACGCGAGCTGGCGTTCAACGTGTTCCCGCACTGCGAGTCGTTCGACGACGGCGCCGACACATCGACCGAAGAGGCCAAGATGCAGCCCGAGATGCGCAAGATGCTCGGGGCGCCGGACCTTTTGGTGCATGCGACGGCCGTCCGGGTGCCCGTTCTCGTCGGCCATTCCGTGTCGTTGACGGTCTCGCTCGAGCGAGAAGTCGAGCCGGAAGAGGCTCGCGGACTGATCCGTGAGTTCCCGGGGCTGCGTCTCGTGGACGAGCCTTCGAAGGGTCTGTATCCAACGCCGCAGGATGCCGCCGGCATCGACGAGGTCCTCGTCGGCAGGGTGCGGCCGAACGGACTCGTATCCAACGGGCTCTCGCTGTTCGCGTGCGGCGACAATCTGCGCAAGGGCAACGCCCTCAACGCCGTTCAGGTCGCGGAGCTCATCCTCGGGCGTTGAGCCGGTTCTGATCCGGCTCGGCGGGCATCCAGCGGGCGACGTTCCCGCGGAAGAGCTCGAGGGCCTTGGCCGGAGTGAGCCTGGTGACGAGCTCTGCGCGTATCACGTCGCGGTCTTCGACGCCCCGCGCCGCCTGCGTCGTCCGCCGTTGCCGAAGGATCTCGGATGTGTGAGTGAGCGGCCACACCACACCACGCAGGATGGCAAACGCTGCGCGGAAGCGACCGGCCAGGATGAATCCGCAGACGATGAGAGCGCAGGCACCGATGTGCTGCGGCAACATGCGCAGCAACGTGAAGCCCGACGTGTTGGCGAGGATCGAGCGGAATCTGTTCCGGTAGCCGAGATAGTAGGGCTCGGTCGCACCGAGGACGCTCCGCGTGGTTCTGGAGTGACGATGCGAAACGACGACGTCCGCGACGACGCGCACTTCCCAGCCCGCCATGCGCGCGCGCCAGGAGAGATCCGCGTCTTCGAAGTACGCGAAGTACGGCTCGCGGAACCCTTCAAGCGCCTCGAACACGCTCCGGCGGACGAGCAGGCAAGCCGCGGTCACCGCGAAGACTGTCGACGGCGATGCCTTCGGAGGCGCTCGAAGGGGCCAAAGGAAGCCGGCATGCGTCGCGAGAAAGCCGGCAGTTTCGACAGTCCCTGCTTCGTCGACGATCACGGGCTGCCACATGGCCGCTTCCGCATCGGCCTCGGCTGCAGCCACGAGCATCTCGACGGCCCTCGGGGGCAAGACGGCGTCGTTGTTCAGGAACAGGAGGTAGCGACCGCGGGCAGCAGCCGCTCCACGATTGCAGGCCGGTGCGAAGCCGAGGTTCTCGTGGAACGCCAGCACCCTGGCTTCAGGGAAGGCACGCTCAACTGCCTCGGGCGAGCCGTCCTTTGACCCGTTGTCGACGACGATCGTCTCCAACGTCGGTCCACTCTGCGCGAATGCCGAGCCGAGGGACTCGAGCAGCATGCTGCCGCCGTTGAGGTTCGGAATGATGATGGAGACGTCCATAAGCGGTTAAGGATAGGCCCCCGAAGACTCGAGCTCCCATGAAGGTTCTTCACGTTTTCAAGGACTACTTCCCGCCCTCGCGCGGCGGGATCGAGCTGCTGATCAACGATCTCGTTCATTCGATGGACGGCTTCGAGTTCGAAGTGCTGACGTCCTCGAGAACGCGGCGGCTCGTCGAGGATGTTGATGACGGGGTGCGCGTCGTTCGCGCTCCCGAGTATGCGCGGCCGACCTCCACGCCGATCACCCCGGCATGGATCGGTGCGATGCGGAGGACGGACGCCGATCTGATCCATTTCCATATGCCGAACCCGGCCGGCGAGCTCGCTTATCTTGCTTCGCGAACTCGCGTGCCGATGATCGCCACCTATCACGCGGACATCGTCGGCCGGCGCGGGTTCCTGCCGCTGTACCTTCCCTTCCAGCAGCGCGCTCTCGGCTCGGCGCGACGGATCGTCGTGAGCTCGCCGGCGATGCAGCGCGCCGAGCGGCTGCGGCCTCACATGTCGCGAATCACCGTCATTCCTTTTGGGATCGACCCGGGAGCGTGGAGCGCTCGCCCGGCCGCAGCCGACGAGATCCGTGCGCGCTACGGCTCGCCGTTGGTCGGGTTCCTGGGCCGTCTCGCCTACTACAAGGGCGTGGACGTCCTTCTCGAGGCGATGCGAGACGTCGACGGAACGCTGCTCGTCGCGGGCACCGGGCCGAGGGAGCAAGAGCTGCAGGAGCTCGCCCGTCGGCTCGATGTCGCCGGCCGAACGGTCTTTCTCGGCGAGATCGACGATCGGATGAGAGTCGCCTTTTACCACGCGATCGACGCGTTCGTCCTTCCGTCGACGATGCGCGCCGAGGCCTTCGGGATCTCGCTGCTGGAAGCCATGGCGTGCGGCACTCCGGTCGTCTCGACCGAGCTCGGCACGGGAACGTCGTGGGTCAACGTGAACGCAGAGACCGGAGTCGTCGTGCCGCCCGGCGACCCGAGCGCGATCTCTGGTGCCGTTGGAGACCTACTGGCGGATCAGGGCAAGGCAGCGGCCATGGGCGAAGCCGGCGCCCGCCGCGTGGCGGCGCACTTCACGAAACGGGAGATGCTTGAGTCTCTTGGTGCGCTGTATCTGTCGGAGTGAGCGCGGTGTCCGAGGATTGGCGAGTCCTGCTTCCCGTGAGCAAACCCCGCAGCCCGAGCAAGAAGAAGCGCGGCTCCCGCATACACAAGCGCCACAACAGCTTGTTCGATTCATCCCGGCTGTACGTGCCGAGCGTCGACTGCGCGCGAGGGCCGAGAAGGCGGATCACGCTCCGGTAGGAGTCCTCGTCGAACCCGTGAATTGCGCGCCGGATGAGCTGATGACGGCTCAGCTCGCGACGTAGAGCCCGCATCTGACGTCGTGATCCTGTGTCGATGTACTCCCCGACGGCCGCTGCTCCTCGAAAGCCCGTCTGCAGCCCACCCACGGTCGTTACTTTCACGTGGCCGGCGGCGTCGCCGACGAGGAAGACCTCGCCGTTCGCGACGCGACGACGCAACGGAGTCCAGCGTTCGTACACGGGAATGCGCGCGGCTTGGTAGCTGAGTGCCGGCAGCGCCTTCTCGTCGAGGAAGCCGTCGAGGTGACGCCGAGCGGTGCACGCGTCGTCTCCGATGAGCCCCAGGACTGCGGTTGTTTCGCTTTCCGGGATCAGCCAATAGAAGTACGGCGTGTCTTGCGGCCGGAACCAGACCCGCGTCGTATCAGGCGCGAGGTCGTCGGGCAGACGAACGACGGCTTGGACGACCGGGACAGTCGGCAGCTGCGACCATCCCCCACGACGGGCCACTGTGCTGTTCACACCGTCGGCTCCGACGACGATCGCACTCGAGGTCCTCGTCTTGCCGCCGTTTGACCCTTCGAATGTCGTTGTGAGACCGCGATCGTCTGGATCCATGCCGACGAGCCGTTCACCGAGACGGATCTCGGCTCCCAACGCCTGCGCTTGCCGGGCGAGCGAATCGATCAGTGTCGAGCGTTCGACGACGAGGTCGGGCTGCGAAAGCTCCACGTTTGCCGACACCCCGTCCGCATAGAGCTCGTACCGACGGATCTCGTTGACGAGCGAACCGTTGAGCTGGGAGCCGAGGATCTCTTTGACACTCGACGTCACGATGAGCGTCCGCGGTTGCGGCGGGAGCCGTGTCGCGCGGTCGTGGACGGTGACGGCGTTGCCGCGCTCGGCCAACCGGCTCGCGAGGAAAAGGCCCGCAGCGGACGCTCCGACGATGGTCGTGTTCGGGGCGCCCCCCGGGCGGCGGAAGACGGGGCTGGTGGGCTTGGGCACGTCGAGGCAGCCTACAGCACGCTCTTCGACGCCGACAGGGTCGAACGTCTACTCGTGGGGCTGGCTAAGCTTGCGGCCGTCCGGCCGAGGCCTCCATGCGGAAATCAGACTTCGACGACTTTTACGCACTGGAAGAGAACTTGTGGTGGTTCGCCGGCATGCGCGACATCACCGCCGCGCTTTTGGATTCTTTGCCGGTAGCCGCAGGCGCGAACGTATTGGACGCCGGATGCGGAACCGGCCTCATGCTGACGTGGCTCAAGCGCAACGTGACGGCGGGAACAGTCCTCGGAATCGATTTGGACCCGACGGCACTCTCCTACACGCACGAACGGGGACATGCTCAAATCGCCCGCGCGTCAGTCGGCGAACTGCCCTTTCCTTCGCAGACGTTTGACTTGGTGACGAGCTTCGACGTGCTGGTTCAGCTCCCGGGAGCCGAGATGGACACGCTCGCCATTCGTGAGATGTTCCGCGTCCTCAAGCCGGGCGGTTTCGCGTTCGTACGTGCCGCTGCCTACAAGTGGATGCGTAGCGGACACGATGAGGCGCTCGGCACCCAGCGGCGATACAACCTCGCAGACCTCGCCGGCCGGCTCGAGCGAGAGGGGTTCCGGGTCATTCGCGCGACGTATGCGAATACGTGGCTGTTTCCCTTGGCGGTAGTTCGGCGGCTCCTTCTCAAACGCGTCGGCCTCGCGAATGCGGGGTCCGATGTGCGTCAATTGCCGCGCGGAGTCCGTTGGATGAACGGCGTGCTTCACGGGGTCCTTCGTGCGGAGGCCGGTCATCTCAGACGGCCGGGGTCGCGGTATCGGTTCGGCCTTTCGGCGATCTGCGTCGCTCAGCGACCGAGCTAGCCGCCCAAGGGGGGGTTGTGAGATCGCTTACGGTGGGGCGTTGCTATGAAACGCACGCGCGTGGCCGACTGCAAGATCGTCAACCTGCCACGGGTCACGGACCCCCGTGGGAATCTCTCGTTCATCGAGGCGGGCCGTCACATTCCGTTCGAGATCAAGCGTGTCTACTACGTGTACGACGTACCCGGCGGCGAGTCACGAGGCGGGCACGCGCATCGGAAGCTCGAACAGCTGATCATCGCGATGTCGGGAAGCTTCGAAGTGATTCTCGATGACGCCGAGGAGCGACGCACGGTGCGGCTGGACCGGAGCTACCGCGGCCTCTATCTCGCCAGCATGATCTGGCGAGAGATTGTGAACTTCTCAACCGGATCGATTTGTGCGGTCCTCGCGTCCGAGTACTTCGACGAGAGCGATTACTTCCGTGAATACGACGATTTTGTTGCGGCGAAGCGCGGCAAGGCATGACGGTTCCCTTTCTCGATCTGAAGGGCGTCTACGACGAGATCGGATCGGAGATCGACGCCGCGTGTCGTCGCGTCGTGGCGTCCGGCCGCTACGTGCTCGGTGAGGAACTGGCGTTCTTCGAGGAGGCGTTCGCCGAGTACTGCGGCGCCCGGTACTGCGTCGGGGTGGCCAGCGGACTCGACGCACTGACACTGATCTTGAGGGCCTACGGGATCGGACCCGGGGACGAGGTCATCGTCCCGGCCCACACATTCGTCGCGACGTGGCTGGCTGTAAGCGCGACCGGCGCCCGTCCCGTGGGAGCGGATGTGGATCCGGCAACGTGGAACCTCGATCCTTCACGCATAGAGGCGGCCGTTGGTGCGCGCTCCCGCGCGATCATGCCCGTCCATTTGTACGGTCGACTGGCCGCCATGGAGCAGATCGGAACGGTTGCGGCCGCGCACGATTTGCTCGTCATCGAGGACGCCGCGCAAGCTCACGGCGCGCGACGGGACGGCACGCGAGCCGGTGCCTGGGGCGACGCCGCGGGGTTCTCGTTTTATCCATCGAAGAACATCGGAGCACTCGGCGACGCGGGTGCGATAACGACGAACGACGCGGAGCTCGCCGAGCGCATCCGGAGTCTTCGCAGCTACGGCCTCAAAACGAAGTCCGACCTCGAGTTCCAAGGAGTCAACTCGCGCTTGGACGAGATCCAGGCCGCGATCCTCAGGGTGAAGCTGCCTCTTCTCGACGAGTGGAATCAGCGCAGGGGCCGGGTGGCTGCCGCGTACATCGACGGGCTGAGCGATTTGCCGTGGATCGTGCTGCCGGCTGCGGGAGACGACAACGTCTGGCACGTCTTTGTCGTGCAGGTTCCCAACCGGGATCGGTTTGTCGCACACCTCCAGAGTTGTGGAGTCGAGACGCTGATCCACTATCCGCTTCCCGCGTATCGCATGGTGGAGTTCGGGGATCGCGGTGCTTTCCCCGTTTCCGACGGGCTGGCCGAATCGGTCGTGAGTCTCCCGATGGGCCCTCACATGCAAGAGGTCGACGTCGCGCAGGTCATTGAAGCGGTACGAACGGCGCCCGCCGAAGACGGTGTCCCGAACCCGACGGTCGGCCGGCGCGCCGGCGGCGGCTAAGGTTTCGTGGTCCTGCGGAGCCAGCGCAGCGGGACCAATGTAAGCCAGAGAGTTCCAAAGTCGAACGCCAATCTGGCGACCCTGCGAATTGTGAAGAACTGGGAGCGCCCGTACGTCCGTGGGAAGTGATGCACGAGCGTTTCCGCGAACGTGCAGCCGGCCAGATGAAGTTTGCGGATCAACTCGATGTCGAGGACACCGCCGGATGATTCGAGGCTGATCGAGTCGAGCGCGCTCCGCCGCATGAGCCGAAAGGCACACTCCACGTCTCGTATCGGGAGCCGGAAGAGCACCCGGGCCAGCCAGCCGTAGATGGTCCCGAGCACGATACGGACGCGATCGTCTGCTCGCTGCTCTCGGTAGCCGTTGACGGCGTCGACACCTACATCCATGAGCGCCACCAGTCGAGGAAGCTCCGCGACGTCGTATTGCGCATCGCCGTCCGTATAGAAGACGAGCTCCTTGGTCGCCGCGTTGAACCCGGTGCGCAGGGCGGCGCCGACTCCGCGGTTTTCTCCGTGGTGGATCACGACGAGGCGCGGTTCGACCTTCGCCAAGTCGTCGAGCAATTTGCTGGTCCCATCGACACTCCCGTCGTCGACAACGACGACCTCGTAGTCGTCCGCGAGCGCGGAGAGAACTTGGAGTGTGTCGGTAACAAGCTTCCCGATGGTCCCTGCGTCGTTGTACGCAGGAAAGAACGCACTAATGGCGTGTCGCTGCGGAGACGGCGTTCGCAAAGTTCGTTCCGAGCTCTGGTCCGACTGGGTGCGCGGCTAGCGGGTAAGCCTGAACGAGCGCAAGAACGTCGCAGCTACACGGGAGTTCCGTGAGGCGGTGACCGCCTGATACAGGAAGAGGCGGCCGTTGTGGATCAGGAGGCGACCGTGTGCAAAACCGCCCTTGATGCTGACGAGGTATTGGACGGCCGTGCGACCGGACACGGACACTTCGCGCGCCGTCTCGACCTTTCCACCGGCACTGGTCGCAAAGCCCCCGATCAACGCTCTGAGCGTCGGCTCGAGTGCCGGGCCGGAAGGTACTTCTTCGGTATACGGGCTGAGCGAGATGTTGAAGGAGACGCCCTCGGCATCGGCCGAGTAGCTGACCGATTCCGCGGCCCCCTCGTCGCTCGAAGGCGAGACAACCCGCTGCGGCTCGACCGGTAGCTGAGCGGCGAATCCGTCGCGGCCTCCTATCGTTCTTCTGCTCGCCCCCGACACGTATTGATCGAGCAAGCCGTTCGGGACAAGTTCCTCAGAGGCGGGTGTCTGCTTCTTTTCCCCGGAATTCAGTATCGCCAGGACGAGGATCAGTACGCCGACGACGATGAGCGCCGTCCGGAGCGGGCGGCGCTTGGTCGGCGGCTGGCCCGGCCGCCCGGTCTGTGCCGGTGCGGGCGGGTACTGAGCCGGCGCCGGAGGGGGTGTTTGCGCGGGTCGCTGCTGCTCGGCCCACGGGAACTCACGTCCGGGCGGGGGTTGTTCACTCACGGGCGGCATTACCTCACTTCCCTCGGATGCATGTCAAGCATGACGGGCCGCGCCGTCGTGTTAAACGGCGCGGTTGCGCAGGACGCGCTCGAGATCCTCGACGATGAGGTCCGTGTCGTAATCGCTTTGCTCGCCGATCACTTTTTCCCAATGTTGAAGTGATGGGATGCGCGCCGGATTCTTGCGGAGAAGCTCGCGTTTGATGAACGGGCAACTCATTTCCCTGATCAAGTACTCCCAAAAGAAGTGCGTTGCATTGACGGGCGTGCCGCGCAGAACGAGCCCGAAGACGTCGGCGTTGAACTGGCGCTCGACGTCCGTCAGCGTCTTGGTCGTCAGGATGTTCTTCTGCCTGACATCGCGGACATAGGCATCCGCTGCGTTCCTCGACGGGCAGACCACTTTGCAGCGCAGACCCGCGCCCAGCATCGCTCGTGTGAGCCCGACCTCATACTTCCTGATGACGAATCGCTTCGATTGCACCAAGCGAACGCCGTCCCAGAAAGCCTGAAACGCCGGGCTCGTGATTGCTCGCCGGCCGAAGAGGAGGAAGAAGCTCTGAACGTGGTATTGAAACTCCCAGCTGTCGGTGATGCCCCAGAGGTCAGCTCCCTTCGAATTCATGTCCTCCAGGTAGGGCTTCAGATCGCGAAACGGCCCATAGACGCTGTCGTTTGCGAGAAGCAGCCTCTCGATCCGAGATCGGTCGGTCAGCAGCGCGATGCCCGCCTTGTACGACCCGAAATCCATTCCGACGTTGCGACGGCGCATGACCACGGCGCACTGCTGCTGCAACCATGTCAATGAGTCGCCGTCGATGCGGGGCGACGTCGTGACGAAGACGATCGAAAACCCCGCTCGCCGCAGCGCGTCGAGGTAATTGCGCACGTAGGACCCGACGCGGCTTCCGGAATCGTAGTGGCTGAAGATGACGATGTTCTCGGCCGTGCTGAGATCGTCGGCTCCGCTGATGAGCTCAACGACCGTGTTTCGTCTTCTGAAGAAGCTCGCGATGAATGAAAGGTAAGAGCGAACCAACCCGGCCGGTCGCCGGGCAAAGGCGAAGAGTTGTTTAAGCGCGGCCATCACGATTCAGCAGAGGATGGAGGTTGCATCGCTGTTAGCAGTGCGGCGCCTAGTATAGGTGGCCTTCATGCGGGCTCGAGTACGAGAAGGCATTCGCCGGCGCGCAAAGCGGATCGCCGGAACTATCGAGCTACTACGCTGGCGGCTGAGCGGGGACACTCGGAGGGGAGTCGTGGGTGAGTTGTTGTTCGGCCTCGACCGTGTCGTCATCTTTTACGACTACCTTCGCATCGACGGTTGGGTCGTCCCAGATGCTGGAGAGCCGGTCGCGGTCAACGTCCGGTTCGGGAGCGATGTCGTTGCCGAGACGGCAAACGTGGATCTGCCGGCACCCGACATAGCTCTCCCCGGCGCACAGCGCTTTTCGCTCTCAGCCCTGATACCGACTGGTCTTGATCGTGCGCGGCCCGTGCTGACGTTCCGGTTCGACGACGGCCACGAGCACGAGGTTGAGCTCGAGACTTACTCGGATCAAAGACGAGGTGAGTCCGAGCTTGCCTTCCTGCGGTTTACAGAGATGGTCGCGGAGCGACCGGGAGCCGAGGTGCTTGAAGTCGGATCGCGCGCGCGCTCGGGAGTCGTGCGCAAGCAGTGGTTCAAGGGCGCTGTCTACACGGGCACCGACATTCTCGAGGGACCCAATGTCGACATGGTTGCCGATGCGCACGATCTCTCAGCGCTCGGAGACTCCCGGTTCGATTTTGCGTTCTCGATCTCGACATTCGAGCACCTCGCCATGCCTTGGAAAGCGGTTCTCGAGCTAAATCGCGTCCTCAAGACAGGCGGCGTTGTCTATGTGCAGACGCACCAGACCTGCGGTATGCACGAGTTGCCCTGGGACTTCTGGCGATTCTCCGAATCGGCATTTCGAGCGCTGTTCAATCGCCACACGGGCTTCGAGGTGATCGAAGCAGGCCTCAACGAGCCGCTCCACATCGTTCCGTTCTACGGCGCATCGAAGATGTGGGAAGGATTTGAAGCGGCCGCCGGCTTCTATCAGTCGTACGTCATTGCGCGGAAGGTGTCCTCAACAGAGTTGCGCTGGGATGTCCCGCTGGGCGACCTGGTGGAGGTCGATTACCCGGCCTGAGCCGAAGGTGCGATCTCGCAGGCTCGGAAATGGCCCTTCAAGACGATCGCCCACGGCGTTCGCAGCGCGTCTGCTACGGGGGTCACGCGCACCCGCTTGCCCGATGGAACAATGCCATTCGGCGGTTGTTGGTAGGAGTTGCCCAGCCGCCGAAATCCGAGGGTGACCCACTCTTCTTCTGTTGCCGCGATGTCGATCCCGTTCCGCGGCAACGTGAGCTCGGTAGCGCGCCAGCCGGAAGTGCAGCTCGCCGACGGACCGCCCTTTTCTTCGAGTAGTTCACTTGAGATCTTGATGCCGCCGGCTTCCCGAAGGACTCGGTCGAATTCGTTGCGGGCGGCTGCGTGTGCGCTCGGGAGCTCCGAGAGCCGGAACGCGAACGAGCCGAGCCTGCGGCGAATGTCGATCCAGTGGTGAGCATCGATGACATCGAGCGACAGCGTTGTAGCGCGTGACGGGTTGTACTCTGCCGGAGCCCGTGAGCCGAGGAGGTCGAGCGCCGCATACCGCGCGCGTTGTACCTCGTTGATGAGGCGGTAGTCTTCAGCGAATCGCGTCAACGCCGCCGAGTTCAGAGCCACCGATGCGGCAATCAGGACGAAGACGATTCCGCGACCCAGAGTCGGGACGTCCTTCGTCAGGTGCACGCCGATGAGGAGCAGCGGCACGGCTCCGTAGATCACGTAGCGCTGGGCACTGGCCGAACCGAACTGTCCCGGCGCTCGCGTAGCGGCGAGCAACAGCCACGCGCTCAAAGCAGCCCCAAACAGCGCAAGCACGTGGGCACGCGTCTCTCGCGAGACACGTTTTGCTCCGATCCACATCGCGGCCAGGCCGATGGGAAAGAAGATGTTTCCGAGAGGCCGACCGATTCCCGCGATCGCCGCCCCGGCCGTACTGCCGGCCTCCAGAATGTACGCAGGTGCGTTGAGAAGGTTCCTAGGGATCGCGAGAAGACCACCTTCGACTCCTCCCCCGACGACCGAAAGCGTTTCTTGCGTAGCAATCGAGATTGCGTAGATCAGGGCGTACGCCAGCGCCGGAATACCCGCCACATACAAGCGTCTCCAACTCACCGGCTGTTGGAGGAGGAGCCAGATCCCGACGCCGACGCACGCCGTCAAGAACACCGGTCCGGCGAACCCCATTGCGACCAGCAAGATTGCGAATGCGCCTCGGTCGGCCGATCGCCGGTCTCGCAAGAGTAGAGCGAGTGATGCCGGAAGGGCAGCAACCCCAATCGCGTTGTACGCCATCGCCGGAAGCAGAACCGTTTCGGTCGCGTATCCGAAGCAGAGCAGGAAGACGCCGAGGGTCGCTCCCGCCCAGGGGCGGCTGATTCGCCGGCAGTACCAGAAGACCGCCCAAACGAGCGCCGCGTTACAGAGCAGACTGAAGATTTGCAGAGGGAGGTAGGTCTCCAGGCCCGACGTCGAGAAGACGATGTTGTACACCAGCAGGGTCAGTGGGAAGAACCAACCGGCCCAGAGGTGCACGAGGCCGGAGCCCAAGCCTTCGAAGTCGAGGGCGTAGCCCAACTCTTCCGCGTAGAAGGTGTTTCCTCGCGCAAGCCAGAGGTGCCAAGGGACGGCGGCGACTTGAGCTGCCGCCAGCGAGATGAAAGCCCACAGCGCCGGTCGTCTACGGAGCTGGACGGCGATCCGCCTGAGACGTCCGCCTGGTTCGATGGACGCCGGCACACCGGAGTGCCGCGTCTCGAGTGCGTCCTCGTAGGCGAGTGGAATACGCGACTCTCCCAATGCGGAGCCTTTGGCCTCGTCTATTCCTGCCGAGTCGGGACGGCGGGATTTGAACCCGCGACCTCAGCGTCCCGAACGCTGCGCGCTCCCAAGCTGCGCTACGTCCCGAGATCAGAAAGTATGTCACAGGTCCTCATGGGCTCCGTCACGAGACTCGCTCTCTTTGCTGCCGTGCTGGTCGCGGCCGTTCCGGCGGTTGCGCAACCCGCGGACGGCAGCAGCGTCGAGGTCGTCGACGTCAAAGGAATCATCGACGGATCGGTTGAACGCGCGGTAGCGGCGACGATCGAGGAAGCGCAGCGCAATCGAGCCGTTCTCATCGTGCTGCAGATCGACTCCGAAGGCGTCTTGGGCGCCGATCGCATGGAACGGCTTCAGCGCACCGTCCGGAATTCGGACATCCCGATCTCGGCTTGGGTCGGTCCACCCGGCGCGGTGGCCCGCAGAGACGCCGCGCGATTGGTCGCGATCTCGGAGCTCCCGGCCATCTCGCCGCTGAGCCGCATCGAGCCGCGGCCGTCCGGGCTGATACGAGCCGCGTCGATTCCCGAGCTGCTCGCCGCGGTGGACGGGCGCCCCGTCGACGGTGCCGAGCTCAGGATCGAACCGGCCACGGCCTCCGTCCGCTTCCACAAGCTCGACCTGATGGGCCGCATCCTCCACGGCGCGGCGCAACCGTCGATCACCTACCTGCTGTTGTTGCTGGCGCTCGTCGGGATCGTCTTCGAGCTGTTCCATCCGTCGACGGGCCCGGCCGGCGTCGCCGGGCTGGCCGCGCTGGCCTTGGCGCTCTATGGAGTCGTCACCCTCGGCGCGTCGTGGCTCGGCTTCGGGCTGGTCGTGGCGGGCGTCGCCTGCTTTGCCGTCGACCTTCGCTTCCAGAGCCTCGGCCCCCTGACGGCGGCCGGGCTCGCGAGCCTCGTCGCCGGGTCGCTCCTGCTCTTCCGTGGTCCCTGGCTGCGTGTATCACCGTGGGTACTGGCTATCGGAGTCGTCGGCATGGTCCTGTTCCTCGTCGGTGCGATGACGCGCGTGCTTCGCGACCTTCGGGCCGTTGCGCGCGGCGAGCTCGAAGTGCGCGACGCGCATCCGCACGGAGGAGAGTGATGCACCCGGAAGAGCGGCTGGCCGAGCTCGGACTCGAGCTTCCCGTTCCGACGCCCCCGGTGGCCGCGTACGTTCCGACGGTCCGCACCGGCAACCTCGTCTTCGTCTCCGGTCAAGGCCCGGTCCGAGACGGAAAGTTCGCGTACACAGGAAAGGTCGGCAGCGACATCGACATCGAGCAGGCGAAGGAAGCCGCGCGCCTCACATGTCTGTGTGGCCTTGCCGCGCTCAAGGCTGAGAT
Organism: Actinomycetota bacterium; assembly: GCA_035640475.1. GTDB lineage: Bacteria > Actinomycetota > JAICYB01 > JAICYB01 > JAICYB01 > DASQWC01. The sequence continues at coordinate 24,828 of DASQWC010000136.1, forward strand.
CGGTGACCTCGCGAAGGTCGTCCGGGTCGTCAAGCTCACGGTGTTCGTCAACGGAGCGCCCGGGTTCGATCAGCAGCCGGCCGTTGCCAACGGTGCCTCGGAGCTCCTGCAAGAAGTCTTCGGTGACGCGGGGAAGCACGCGCGATCTGCCGTGGGTATGGGCGAGCTTCCGTTCGGTATGCCCGTCGAGATCGAGTTCGTCTTCGAGGTGCGCTAGCCCTGCGGCACCTCTTCGTCACCAACGACTTCCCGCCGAAGATCGGCGGGATCGAGTCGTACCTGACGAATCTCTGCATGGGGTTTTTCGAATCCGACGTCGCCGTCGTTGCACCGGCTCGGCAGGGTTGGGAAGCGGTCGACCAAAAGCTGCCGTATCGAGTCTTTCGTCTGAGGGGCTCATACCAGCGAGGCAGTCGGCGCGTATACCGCGAGATTCTGGAAGCGGCACACGAGTTCCAGCCGGACGTCATTCACTTCCTTGCGGCGCTGCCGCTCGGGCGACTCGGGTCTCGTCTCCGGCAAGCGACCGGCTTGCCGTACACGGTCGTCGCGCACGGAACAGGAGAGATCCTTCTGCCGTCGCGAGTGCCGTTCGCGAAGCGTGCGCTCCGGCGCGTGCTGACCGACGCCGACCGGGTGTTTCCCGTGAGTGAGTTCACGGAGAAAGCGGTGAAGGAGATCACCGACGGCGAGGCCAAGACGGTCGTCGTCCAACCGTGTGTCGACGTCAACCGGTTCTCGTTGGACGTCAGTGGAGCGGCGGTGCGTCAACGTCACGCGCTGGGCGGTTCGTTCGTCGTCCTGTTCGTAAGCCGGCTGGTGAAACGCAAGGGTGCGGACGTTCTGATCCGAGCACTCGGCGAGAACGGCAGCGCCGTCGCCGTGATCGCCGGCACCGGCTCGGACCGCGCATCGCTCGAGCGCCTCTCACGAGAGGTCGGCGTGGCCGATCGCGTCGTATTTGCGGGATTCGTTCCGGACGACGAGCTGCCCGCTTACTACGCGGCGGCGGATTGCTTCTGCATGCCCTGCACGACGCGAATGGGCGGCCTCGACACCGAAGGGTTCGGCGTCGTGTACCTCGAGGCGCAAGCGTCCGGCTTGCCGTGCATTGCCGGTCGGTGCGGCGGATCGGGCGAAGCGGTGGTGCACGGAGAAACGGGCGTCGTCCTCGACAATCCGACGCCGAGCTCCGTGCGTCGCGCGATCGATCTCTTCGCCGGCGATCCGGCGCTGACGGCGCGAGTCGGGGCTGCGGGACGGCTGCGCATTGAGCAGGAATTCGCGCCCGAGGTCGCCGCCGGCCGGATCGAGGAAGCGCTCGAGGGCGTTATCGGCTGAGGGCCGAATACACTCGGTCCGTCATGAGCGCACGCCTCTGTTGTTCGTACCTGCGTGTGTATCGGCCGTTGGACGCATTGTCCGAGCCCGAGCGTCAGATCGTCGAGCACATTCGCAGCGAGCCTGCGCGCATTGGTGCACAGCGGGGACGCCACTCCCTCGGCCTTCTCGCGCCGCAGGAATGCAGAGAGATCTACGAGAAAGTCGTGGACGGCCGTCCGTACGTCTGTCTCGGACACAACCACCTTCGGTCGCTGTTGGGCCTCATCTCCTTCGAGCGCTCACTGCCCGACTCGGTCGTCCCGCTTTTCTTTTCCGAGCAGGAGGTCGCGAAGGCGCGCGCCGAGCTCGAGTCGCTGCAGCAGACGCATCCGGACGTCCGGCCGTCGGTCGTCCAGAGCGTCTGGCACGTGCCGCTGCGGTGGTTCGTGTGCTTCGACGACTCCGAGCGCCGGATCGAGCACGACGACGTCCCGACGATTCGCTACGAGACTCGCGCCAGCACGGCGCGAGAGCGCGTGGGCGAGGCGCTCGAGACGCTGACCGGCGGCATCGTCCATCCGGTCATCGTCGGGATGATCTACGAGCTGAAGGAGTGGCTGTCGACGTTCGACGAGGATTCACTCCTCGAGCTCGACTACGCGAGCGTCGCGACGATGTTCGAGCCCGACGAGCTGGCCGACGACCACTCGTCGGCGGATGTGTGGAGCGCGATCCGTGCGCTGGGCGAAGGCGACGGCATGAAGGCCGGACTCTTCTACCAGCGTGCAAACGAGCGCTGGACGCGCACGCGCCAGCGCGAGACCCTGAACTAGGACGGCTCGTCGCCGCGCTCTTCTTCGGCGCGGCGCTTGAGCTCTTCTTCGAGCCGGCGGATCTCCTCGTCGATGGCCGCGCTGTCTTCATCCTGTGCGCGGATCTCCTCGGCTCGGCGGCGGCGCTTGATCTCGTCGGAAAGACTCGCCAGGAACTCGGGTGAGTCATCCGGAGCGCGTCCAGCCGGGTGCCGCGGTTCGAACAGACGCGAACCGATCGGCTCGGGACGGCCGAGGAACAGCCACGCGAGGGCCCCCACCGTCGGAACCAGCAGGACGAACGCGAGCCAGACGACCTTGTGCAGATGCTGGATGGCGGCTGCATCGGTCCGGATGACGTCGTAGATGCAATAGAACCAGATCCCGATCGCCGCGACGAAGACGAGTCCGCGTATGAGGAGCACGATCTCAGCCTAAAGCCCGGATTTCACCGTGTCCGGCTACGGTGCTAGATTTCCGCTCTGCGATGCGGCGCACGGTGGGCACGTCGGCTTTCATCTTGCCGCTCGTTGCTCTGATGCTCGGCCCTTGGATTGCCACGGCCGCTCCACGAGAACCGCTTCCCGAGATCACGGGCTATCTTGGGTCGCCGTATACGCGCTTGCACAGCGCACCGGTTAGCGAGGTCGCACCCCAAGTGCGCCGCGGAAACACGGAATGCAATTGCCGGACGGTCGACGTCAATCTCGACAACTTCGTCAGCGATGCAAAGGTAAAGACGGGCGACGCGAGAGTCGTCAACTTCAACGTCACATATGTCTCCGCGGGCTACGGCGACCGTGACGTCGACGTCGACCAGGAGGCCGAGGCGATCTCCGGGGACGCCATCGCCGGTCAGCTGATCGCCGTCGACGCACGCGGACCCGGATGCGTGAACCTTCGCGTCAACGCCAAGAACCACGTCGAGGACTCCGAGGTAAAAAGCGGCGATGCAACGGCCATCAATAGGAGCATCGTGCTCCTCGATCCCGGCGTGCATCGCGGCGACCTCGAGATCGACGTCGAGCAGGACGCCGAAGCGCACAGCGGCGACGCCATCGCCGGTCAGGTGATCGGCCTCGTCGGCGGCAACCGCATCGGGAGATGCGGCGGGCTGGTCGACCTCACGGCCTACAACGAGGTTCTCCGTACGACCGTGGAGACCGGGAAAGCGCTGACGAAAAACGACAGCGACATCAAGACGTGCGCGCTGCCGGGGTGCGCGGCCGAGCTTCGCGCCTTGCTCGGCGCGGGGGCCGAGCTCGAAGTCTGCTCGGGGAGAAGGTGTCGCGGGGTCGATGCGGAGGAGCTCGGCGAGACGCTCGCGACCGAGGCCGTGCGCCCGGATCCGGAAGGCGAGACGCACGACCTCGGCCCGGAGGCCGACTGTCAGAGCGATTCGGCTCCGCCGGCTCCGAAGCAGAATCCCGCTCAGACACAGCCTGACTCATCGCCGGCGCCGACTCCTGAGCCGTCGCCGGCGCCCGCGTCCTCGCCCGAGCCCTCCCCGTCGCCGAGTTCGGATGCAAAGTCTTGTCCCTCGCCGTCTCCAGAGCCGCCCACATCCGGGGACGGGCAGCTCATGGCGTCGGGCTCGGGCGACGCCGCCGATTCGAAGTAATCAGCAGACCTTCCAGAGGCCGCGCTGGGCTTCACGAGCCCGCGCCGCGAGCTCGACGAACAGCTCGGCATACCTCACATTCGGCGGAACGGTCATCGGTAGGGCGAATCCGTCGGCGACGAGCGTTGCATTGAGGAACGCACCCTTCGACCACACGTAGACGAGCGCCCGGCCGTAGCGATCGACCGGGTCCACGTCGAAGGCGACGAGGGCTCGGTCGCCGAGCAGGCGCTCGGTGTGCGCCGACGCTTCGCGGCCCAGGCACTGCGACTTGCCGTGCACCTCAGGCGTGTCGATGCCGATGAGACGAGCGCGTCCGACGCCGTCCAGGACGAGCGTGTCGCCGTCGACGACGCGCACGACACGAACCTGGCGTGCGTTTGCGGGCGGCGACGGAGTGCTCGCGGCGGGACTCGGCGACCCGCGGACGGGCGCACTTGCTTCGATGGCCGGCGTCGTGCACGAGGAGCCGACAAGCAGTGCCGCAACAACCGCCGAGAGCAAGAAATGCATGCACCAGACTTCTCATCTGGTGCCGACAGGTGCTGTGCGCCGGCGAGGATGCTGCTTACTGTGGGTCCGTGGTGAGCAGAAGCCGCAAGGCGAGGTACGCGCGCAAGCGCAAGCGGCGGATGGACCGCGTCGAACACGACCTCAGCGAGGCTCAGTGGACGGCGCTCAAGGCGGCATGGGGAGGGTGCGCGTACTGCGGAACCTCGAAGTCGCCGCTCCAGCGAGACTGCGTGCAGGCGATCTCGCGCGGCGGGCGGTACACCCTCGACAACATCGTTCCGGTCTGCCGGTCGTGCAACGCCAGCAAGTGCAACGCCGAGGTCACCGGCTGGCTACGGCGCAAGCGTCTCGATGAACGAACCTTCCTGCTGCGCCACGTGAAGATCAGCACCGCCCTCGCGCAGCAGTTCCGGGAGCCGTAGTGGCCAGGGGCAGAATCGAACTGCCGACACCGGCATTTTCAGTGCCGTGCTCTACCAACTGAGCTACCTGGCCCAACTGCGTGCGAGAGCGTACGCGATCCAACGGGAGTAAGCGGGGGCGACGGGACTTGAACCCGCGACCTCCACCTTGACAGGGTGGCGAGCACTCCAAGCTGCTCCACGCCCCCGGATGCGCCGATAGGCGCTCCTGCTACCGGGCGGTTCAGGCTAATACAGTTACGATTCGCTGGCGATCAGGGCCGCTAGCTCAGGTGGCAGAGCACCGGGCTTTTAACCCGGGTGTCCGGGGTTCGAATCCCTGGCGGCCCACGTCCGAGGATCTGACATGAGCGAGTCGCTTCCGATGGCGGCGCCGAGCGCGAGAGCCCACGTGGCGGTGGGTCTCGCGCTCGGCGCCGCCGCTTTGGGAACGTTGCTCGGCGGGCGGGTGCCGTTGTCCGCCTTTCTCGCTGTGGTCTTCGTGGCGGCGTACGTCGATCTGAGAGGTCTGCTTGCGCCGTGGGGACACGTCGTCACAACGGCCATCGGCGCGATCGGAACGGCGGGATTTCTGTGGGCCGGGTACTCGGGCCGACTCGAGCTCTTGGCCGGCACGGCAGCTGCGCTCGTCGTTGCGTTGCTCGTGACGCGCGTCCTGCTTCACGAGATCTCCGACCGTGCGAGCGGCACCACCGAGGACATCGCGGCCACATTGGCGGCGTCGGCCGTCGCGGGCGTGCTCGGCGCCCACGTCCTACTCATCCGGAGCGTTCCGCGGCTCGGCTTCCGTGCCGTGCTTGCCTTCGGTCTGATGGTGATCGGCAACGACGTCGTCGCGTTCTTCGCCGGACGTCTGCGCGGACGGCGTCGTCTCGCCCCGACGCTGTCACCGGCGAAGACGTGGGCGGGCGCCATTGCCGGATTCGCGACCAGTGTGATCGTCGGATTGATCGCCGGGCTCGTCTGGGATCCGCCCTTCGACCTGCGGTCCGGCCTTGCGCTCGGCGCCGCGATGGGTGTGCTCGCAATCACGGGCGACCTCGTGTTCTCGGGCCTGAAGCGCAGCGCCGGCGCGAAGGCCTCGAATACCTACCTCGGCCCCATCGGCGGAGCACTCGACGCCGTCGACAGCGTGTTATTCGCCGCGCCGGCGTTTTACTGGGCCCTCCGGACACTGGCCCTGTAGGCTCTTTTCCTCCATGGCGCGCACCACAAGATCGTCCGGCGCAAAGAAGAAGGCTCCTGTCCGCGACCGCAGCTTGTTGTGGCGGTGGGGCTTCGTGCTGCGCACCTGCAACCCGCCACCGGGCAAGGTCGACGTCGTCTCGAAGTGGCTCGTTCTCGTTCGCGCGTGCGTCTTCCCGCTGACGGTCACGTCCGCGGCCGTCGGCGGCTTGCTCGCGGTCGGTGCCGACGGCTTCGACCCGTGGCTGTTCGGGCTGGCCGGCGCCGGCCTTTTGATCGCGCACTCGGCCAACAACCTCATGAACGACTTGTTCGATCTGGAGTCGTCCATCGACACGCAGAACTATCCGCGCGCGCTGTACGCGCCGCACCCGGTCCTGTCGGGACTCATTTCGAAGGGCGGCCTTGCGGCGGCGTCGCTGGTTGCGAATGTGCTGTCGCTGGCGGTCCTCGTCGTGCTCACGCTCGAGCGCGGCTGGCCGGTTATCGCGTTCGCGCTGGGTGGTTTCGTGATCAGTGCGGGCTACGCTGCGCCCCCGCTCCGGCTCAAGAAGCGTGGGCTTGGTGAGCCGGGCGTGTTCGTCGTCTGGGGTCCGCTGATGGTCGGCGGGACGTATTTCTCGGCGACGGGATCGATTCCCGGAGAGGTCATTGCGGCGTCCGTGCCCTATGCGCTCCTCGCGACGACGGTGCTCATGGGCAAGCACATCGACAAGCTTCCGTGGGACGGCCCCGGACACATCGGGACGCTTCCCGTTCTGCTGGGCGAGAGCGCGGCGCGCAGGATCACGCTCGGGATGATGGCGGGGTTCTACGTCTCGCTCGGCGCGTGCGTAGCCTTCGGTGCGCTTCCGCTCCCTTCGCTCGTTGCGCTGGGAGCCGTGCCGCGGCTCATCGAGGTCTGGCGCGCGTACGGCCGTCCGCGGCCGTCCGAGCCGCCCAAGGGCTACCCGGTGTGGCCGCTCTGGTTCGCCCCGGCGGCCTTCGTGCACGCGCGCCGCGCGGGTGCTCTGTTCCTCGCCGGTCTGGGCATCGCGGCGGCAATCCGCTAGAAAGAAAGCGCAGATGACGTCCACCCACTCCCGTGTTCGCCGCGTTGTGTGTGCGGCTGCCGTCATGGCCGTCGCGGTGACCGCTACCCCCGCGGGAGCGCAGACGACCAAGTCGCGCCTCGACGAGCAGCAGCGCAAGCTCAGCGGCCTCAAGACCCGCGCGGGCCGCCTGGCCGATGCTCTGGCCAAGACCGAGCACGACCTCGACGACACCCGCGAGGAAATGGTGAAGACGAGGGCCGCCGTCCGGCGGGCCGAGGACGACATGGGGGCGCTACAAGAACGGCTGAAGGACCGAGTCAGGGCCGCGTACCGCATGCGCGGCGTCGGGTTCTTCCACTTCCTTCTAGAGGCACGCTCGTTCAGCGAGTTCAACCAGCGGATGGTGTTTCTGCAACGCCAGACGCTCAACGACGAAGGCCTGGTTCTCGAGCTTCGGAAGAAGCGGCACGAGCTCGAGTTGCACCGTGCGGAGCTGAACCGGCACGAGCGGTCGCTCCAGACGCGCAAGAACGAGCAGCTGGCACAGGCGCGGCGAATGACGATCACCCTCGCCGAGCAGAACCGCATCTATCAGGCCCTGAAGACCGAGTTCACTCGCGAGCAGCTCGCGCGCATGTTCCGAACGTTGCGCGGCGTCGGCGGCTATTCGATTCCCCTGGATGCATGCCCCGTGGCGGGGCCGCACAACGTGACGAACAGCTTCGGCGCGCCGCGCGGCGGCGGAACGCGGCGCCACCAGGGCAACGACATCATGGCGCCGCACGGCGCTCCGATTCTCGCCGTCGTCTCCGGGCGAATCACGAAGGTGGGCAGCGGAGGCAACGGCGGGATCTCCGTCTATCTGTACGGCAGCTGCGTCGAGTTCTACTACGCGCACCTTTCGAGGCGGTCGGTTGGTCCCGGCCAGAGCGTGTCGGCCGGGCAGACGATCGGCGCCAACGGCGATACCGGCAACGCGCGCGGCGGGGCGCCGCACCTCCACTTCGAGATCCATCCGGGCGGCGGGCGGGCGATCGACCCGTACCCGAGTCTCTCGAAGGTGTGCTGACGCTAGCTCGTACCGGGTTTGCAAGCAATCGTTAACATTCCGGCACTAGCGTCGACTCCGGGCCGAAAAGGCTAGTTGACCTCGGTTAACACCACCGTTTGCCCGGACGAACGCTTTGTGACGATATTCACGAGTGCTTGCAAAAGGCTAAAATGCTTGCTAGGCTCGCGGCATGAGTGGAGACGGTGCGAACTCGCAGCGGTTGCCGGACGTGGGCGCCTACATCCGGGAACAGCGGCGGAACGCGCAGCTGTCGCTTCGAAAGCTGGCAGAACGGGCGGGCGTCTCCAACCCGTATCTGAGCCAGATCGAGCGCGGACTTCGCCAGCCGAGCGCCAAGATCCTGAAAGGGATCGCGACGGCGCTCCAGGTGTCGGCGGAGACGCTCTTCACGCAAGCCGGGATCCTCGATGGTGGTCCGGACGGCCGGGCGACCGACGTCCTCCGGGCCGTCTTCCGGGATCCCGATCTGACCGACGGACAGCGCCGGGAGCTTGCCGAGACCTACGAGCGGTTTCGTATCGAGACCGTCGAGCGGCGAGTCCGGCGTCAAGCAGGAGGTGAAGGATGAGCGCCATCGAGCGTGGACTGTACGTGGCCGTGGGAGCCGCGGACCTCGCGGTTGAGAAGGTTCAGCAAATCCCCGTGGTCAAGCAGATCGTCGAGCGGACGAGCGAGCTGCGCCAGAAGTCGATCATCGACCAGGCGCGCGAGATCGAGCCCCGTCTGCGCAAGCAGGCCAAGGAGCTTGCGACGCGCGGCGAGAAGGTCGTCGAGCGAGTTCGTAAGGACGCGAAGGACTTCCAGCAGCAGGTGCGCGAGTTCCCGACGGAAGCGCGGAAGCAGATCCGCGAGTTCCCCGACACCGCGCGCAAGCAGGTCGAGACGTTCCGCACCGACGCCCGCAAGCAGGTGACGGATATCCGCGGCCGGATCCAGAAGGCCGTTGGTCGGGGCAACGGCAGCAAGCCTGCGCCGAAGACCAAGGTCTCGGCGGCCGCGAAGTCGGCCGCTGCGGAAATTTCCTAAGACCCCCTCCCCGCAACACGAAGAGGCCCCGCTCCCCGCGGGGCCTCTTCTTATGCAATCGTTTCGGCGTGGCCTTACGGATCGGGCTGTTCGACGCCTTTTCACCGGAGATCGTGCGGCCGTGGGAGCGGATCCTCGAAGCCGACCTCGAGGCCGGGGTCTTTTCGCATCCGGCCTGGCTCCAGGCCTGGTGGGAGTCGCTCGGTTCTGGCGAGCTGATGATCGCCGCCGTCTGGGACGGCGATGAGCCGATCGCCGTCTTTCCGACCTGCACGTGTGTGAACGAGGAAGGGCTGCTGTCGTTCCTCGGCTCCGAGGACGTCACCGACGATCAGGTACCCGCGGCTGTGCCGGGCCGCGAAGCCGAGGCGCTCCGCTTCTTTCTCGACTGGGCCTTCGCCGACGGCGGGTTCAGCCGCGTTCGGTTCCACTCGGTGCTCGACGGCCGGAGGTGGCTCGGAGTCGTCGAAGAGGTCGCCAAAGAAGCCGATCTCGGGTACACGCACGAGGAGGTCGACGTCGCGCCGGCCATCACGCTTCCGGACTCGTTCGATGCATACCTCGGCTCGCTGTCCGGTCACGACCGGCACGAGCTCCGGCGAAAGCGCCGCCGGCTCGGTGAGCTCGGTGAGTGGCACGTTCGGCGTGCGCACGAGGTCGGCTGGGAAGCCGACCTCCAGGCGTTCTTCGACTTTCACAGGCAAGCCCCGGGCGAGAAGGCCGCCTTCTTCACGCCCGAGCGGGAACGCTTCTTCCGCCGGCTCGCCGCGGACCTGTTCCTCTTCGGTCTCGCAAGGCTGGACGTTCTCGACCTGGACGGCGAGCCCGTCGCATGCACGTTCTCCTACGACTTTCGCGACACGCTTGCGCTGTACAACTCGTCGTTTCGCGCCGATCTCGCGAAGCATGCGCCGGGTATGGTGCTCGTCGGTTCGCTGATCGAGCAGGCAATCGGCGACGGAAAGCGTGTCTTCGATTTCCTGCGAGGCGACGAGCCGTACAAGCGACGCTTCGGTCCCGAACCGAGGCCCGTGCATCAAGTGATGCTCGCTGCGCGGGAGCCGGTCGCGAGCTGAGGTCCTGCTCATCTGTACGATGAGCGAACTATGTCGGACGCGTCCTGCCGTGTAGCCGTTCTCTCCGTACACACGTCGCCTCTGGAGCTGCCCGGATCCGGCGACGCCGGCGGCATGAATGTGTACATCCGCGAGGTCGCAGAAGAGATGTCGCGGCGCGGTGTGCGCTCCGACATCTTCACGAGGCGGACGAGCGCGGACGAACCGTGGGTGGTCGAAGCGTCGGAGGGCGTCCGCGTCTTTTCGGTGCGTGCGGGCCCCGAGCGCCCGGTGCACAAAGAGCGGCTCCCGACGCTGTCCCGCCGCTTCGCGGAATCGATCGTCGATATCGGGCCCTACGACGTCGTCCACGCGCACTACTGGATCTCGGGCGTGTCGGGTGCGTACCTCAGTCGCGCATGGAATGTGCCGCTCGTCATGTCGTTCCATACGCTCGCGCGTGTGAAGGACGCCGCCAGTCCCGGCGACCCTCCCGAGCCGATCTTTCGCAAGCGCGGCGAGGACCGCGTGATCGAAGCAGCCGACCGGATCATCGCGCCGACGGAGACAGAGCGCGGCCAGCTCGTCGATCTCTACGACGCCGACCCGTCCGTCGTGTCTGTGGTCCCGCCGGGTGTCGATCTCGATCGCTTCGCTCCAGGTGACGCGGCTACGGCCAAGCAGCGATTCGGATTCGGCGGCGAGCCCACGATTGTGTTCGTCGGGAGGCTTCAGCCGTTCAAGGGCACCGATGTCGCCATTCACGCGCTTGCACACCTCCGCCGAATGGTTCCCGACGCTCGCTTGGTGATCGTCGGCGGCGACTCACCGCGCGGGAGCCGGGGCGAGCGCATGCGGTTGCGTCTGGCGGCCCGCCGCATCGGCGTCGCCGACAGGCTGCGTTTCCTCGAGCCGGTGCCGCACGACGTGCTGCCGGATCTGTATCGCGCCGCGGACGTCGTCGTCGTTCCGTCCGCATCGGAGTCGTTCGGGCTCGTTGCGCTGGAGGCGGCTGCATGCGGCACGCCCGTCGTTGCGACGGCCGTCGGGGGCCTGCGGCTGACCGTGCGTGACGGCGAGACCGGGTACCTCGTCGGATCGCGCGATCCGGCAGCGTTTGCGGCCGCGTTGTCGCGCGTGCTTGCCGACCCATCGGCGCGAGACCGGCTGGGAGCGAACGCGGTTCGTCTTGCGAGTGCCTACCCGTGGGCAAGAACGGCCGACGGCATCCTCGAGACCTACGCGTCGGTTACAGCGTGTCCAGACGTGCGCCGCGCGCTGGCCGGCGTGGTCTGACCCGGCGCTGGCGACCATCGGCGAGCATCGTCTTCAGCATCAGATCGAGCTCGCGCGCGAAGACCTCAGGCGCACCGACCGGCCAGTCGTGGTCGGCTCGCGGAACGACGTGGATCGGAGCACCGAGAGCATCGGCGATCTGCCTGCCCATGGCCACAGGCAGCAACCTGTCGTTCTCGCTCCACAGAACGACCGCCGGCACGCGTTGCTCGCGAACTCGCGCAAGCTCGGCATCGAGATGGGCAATGCGCGCGTACTGAGCGGCATCGGCGAGATTCTGCAACCCGCGCATCCGCAGGGCGTTGCGTCCGAAAGCTCGCATGGCGGGAAGATTCGACGCGCGCGCGTACCGTGCCATCGGTGCCGCCCACGCGAGCATCCCGCGGTCGACTCGCAGCCCGACCGAGTTCACGAGGGCAAGCAGGCGGACCCGCGACGGCGAGGACGCCGCGAATCCAGTGGCGACGGCCCCGCCGAGCGAGTATCCGACCACGATCGCGTCGTCCCAGCCGAGCAACTCGAGCGATTTGTCGACGCGGTGGACGGCACGTTCGAGGTCCCAGCGCCGTCCGACGACGGACAGTGACGGAGCGGCCACCTCGAAGCCCCGGTGGGCGAGGCGCTGCAGCGTGGTCCTGAATACCGGAGGGTGCAGGCCCCATCCGTGCAGCAGGAGCACGCGCTCACCGGTGCCGGCTACGAGAAGGTCGCTTCCCCGTCCGAGATCGACGCGACGCGGCTCGCCCGGGTCCCAGTCCGGCCTCGGATCTTTCTCGAAGCGGATGGCGTTTTCCATTCGGACGGGATCGTACCCAACGCCAAGGATGGGAGAATCGACGTGGGAGCAAACATGGCACGACGCGTAACGAGAGGTGACTGGGGACTCCGCGTCCGCATGCTCATCACGATGGGCCTGCTCGCCGCGGTCTACCTCGCGTTTCTGACATTCCTTTCTTCGCGAGGTGTCTCCTTCGGACCGCTCATGGTGTTTGCGGCGCTCATGCTCGGCGCTCAGTACTTCTTCTCGCACAAGCTCGCAATGTGGGGCATGGGTGCGAAGGAAGTGTCACGCGAAGAGGCTCCGGAGCTGCACGCGATGGTCGAGCGGCTCGCCAACGAGGCCGGGATCCCGAAGCCGAAGGTTGCGATCTCCAAGCTTCCGATCCCGAACGCGTTCGCGACGGGCCGAAGCCCCAAGCACGCCGTCGTGGCGGTCACGCGAGGACTCATGGAGCGGCTCGAGCCTCACGAGGTCGAGGCGGTTCTTGGACACGAGATCTTCCACGTCGTAAACCGCGACGTGGCCGTCATGACCCTCGCATCCTTCTTCGCGATGGTCGCCTTTTTCATGATGCGTATGTTCTTCTTCACCGGGTTGTTCGGCGGCGGAGACGACGATGACGGCGGCGGCGGGTCGATCTGGGTCGTCTACCTCTTCTCGATGCTCGTGTATTTCGTATCGCAGCTTCTGATCCTCGCCCTCGGCCGCTACCGGGAGCTTGCCGCCGATCGCGGCGGTGCGCATCTGACGCGCAAGCCGAAGGATCTGCAGAGCGCGCTCGTGAAGATAGCCGGAGACATGCAGCAGACGCCGGCGGGCGCGAAGCGCCAGATTGAGCGAATGAACGCCTTCTTCATCGTGCCCACGAGCATTTCCGAGCTCTTCTCGACCCACCCATCCCTCGAGCGTCGGATCGAGCAGCTCGAAGAGATCTCGCGCGAGCTCGGGCAAGCGTAGAGCGACGGTGCGCCGGCTCCGTCTGACCGCGCTCGTTCTGGCCGTCGGCCTGGGATCGGGTGCGTGCGGCACCGGCGCCAACGATCAAGCGGCCGCTTCGAGCGGCGGCGCCATCGTCCCCGCTTCGGCAACGAAGCTGCGCAGCGCGATCAAATCGAAGCGGCCCCTCCCCGTGGTCGTGAACTACTGGGCCACGTGGTGCGATCCCTGCAAGAAGGAGATGCCGCGCTTTGTGGACGCGGCCGCGAAGTACAAGCGACGCGTCGCGTTCGTCGGTGTGAACGTCGAGGACGACGCCGGCGCGGCGCGGAGATTCGCGAGACGATACGGGATTCCGTTCCGGAGCTACGCGATCAGCCGGGCCGAGGTGCAGCGCGCGCAGGACATCCTCGGCCTCCCGGTGACGCAGTTCTATCGAGCCGATGGTGAGCTGGCGTTCGTCCACCAAGGCGAGGTCTCGTCCGACGATCTGCACGACAAGATCGAGGAGCTGCTCGATATCGGGAAGCCGGTCGCGAAGCCCTAGCCGCGCTTGGCGCGCAGGTGGTCGAGTACCGCGATCTCGCGCCGGAGGATCTCGATCTCGGCCTTCAGCCTGTCATCGGCGGAGGAGGCTTCGAGCAGCTGCTGCTTCTCGCACGCGTCGATGTGCAGCAACGAGGCCACAACGTAGGACCGCGAGACCGGGTCGACGGGCAGCCGCACCGGAAGGTCGCCGTCCCCGCCGCGCACCCGGTACGCAGTGAACAGACGGTCGACGTCGAGGCTCGCCTGCCGCGCGAAACGGAAATTGCCGATCTCCTCCGGCAGCCAATCGACGTCGGCTTGCGGGTACGAGCCGTTGACGCTGCGCGACAGGATGCGAAAACGGCGCGTTCCCTCGACTTCGAGGAGAAAGCGGCCGTCGGGAAGCCGTGCATATCCGGCGATCGTCGCGGCGGTTCCGACGGTGTGCGGCTCTGCCGGTCCGCCGACCTCTTTGCCGTGCTTGATCAGTACGACGCCGAACTCACGCTCATCGCCGAGGCAGTCGGCTACGAGTTCGCGGTAGCGCTGCTCGAAGACGTGGAGGCCGAGATCTGTATGGGGAAGGAGAAGTGTGTGAAGCGGGAACAGCGGAATCCGTTCTCCCAACCGTCCCTCCCCCTCAGACGACGGGGTGCTGACTCATTCAAGAGCGGAGCCGCCGTAGTCTAGACGAGATGGATCCCATTCGTGCGTCCTCGGACGACCTCGCTCGTATTCGTTCCGCAGCCTTCGATCACGGCGTGGTCGTGCACTACCACGAGATCGGCTTGAAGAAGCGAAACAGAGGGTTTTTCGAGCGCATGCTCGTCCGCAACATGCAAAGCGCACTGAAGGACTGCGAGCACGGAGGCGTGGAGGTCCTGAGCGGCCGGCTCGTCGTCCACGTCGCTCCCGACTCGGCTGCGCCCGTGATCGAGCGCGTCGCCGGTGTGTTCGGTGTGGCCTCGTGCTCACCGGCGCTGATCGCGGAATCTGAGATTTCCTCAATGAGGACGGCCGCGCTCGAACTATTGGCGAACAGATCGTTCGACACGTTCGCAATTGCGGCACGGCGCGCGACCAAGGACCATCCGTTCAACTCGCGACAGATCAATGTCGAGCTCGGCGCGGCCGTCCAGGCGAAGATGCACAAGGGCGTCAACCTCGGCACGCCGGATGTGACGATCCATATCGAGGTCGTCGGACCGCGTGCCTTCGTCTACACGGATCGCGTTGCGGGTCCCGGCGGCTTGCCGGTCGGCGTGTCCGGCAAGGTCGTTTCGCTCTTGTCCGGCGGTATCGACTCGCCGGTGGCGACGTACCGGGTTCTCAGACGTGGCGCAAAGGCGATTCTGTGTCATTTCCACTCGGCTCCCTTCACCGACCGCTCGAGCGCGCGCAAGGCGATGGAGCTGGCCGGCGCAGTTGCCGGGTGGCAGGGCAACACGACGCTGTACGTCGTCCCACTCGGCGACGCGCAGCAGGAGATCGTCCTTGCCGCGCCGCCCGAGCTGCGCGTTGTCCTGTATCGGCGGCTGATGGCCCGCATCGCCGTTGTTCTCGCGTCAACGGAAGGCGCGAAGGCGATCGTGCTCGGCGACAGCCTCGGTCAGGTGGCGTCGCAAACGCTCGAGAACATCGCGTGCGTCGACGACGCGAGCGAGCTGCCGGTGTTGCGGCCGCTCATCGGAGAGGACAAGCAGGCGATCGTCGCCGAGGCGAAGCGCATCGGGACGTACGGCACGTCGATCCTGCCGTTCGAGGACTGTTGCTCGTTGTTCGTCCCGCGCTCGCCGGCGACGCGTGCATCGATCGAAGACTGCCGGGCGGCGGAGGCGCAACTCGACGTGGAGAAGCTGGTTCGTTCCTGCGTCGAGCGGGCCGAAGTGGAACGCATCCGGCCATGACGAAGCGGCTGGCGATCGTCGGGGCGGGAATGATGGGCGAGGCGCTGGCGCGCGGGCTCCTCGACGAGGACTGGTCGGCGGCCGACCTCATCCTGGCCGACGTCGTCCAGAGCCGTCTCGACGAGGTCGGAAAGGCGCTCGGGTGCGAGACGACGACCGATGCGCTCGAAGCCGCGACCGAAGCCGAGGGTGTCGTTCTCGCCGTGAAGCCGCAGGATGCGTCCGGCGCACTCGACCGAATTGCCGGAGCGCTCGGCGAGGGTGGACTCGTCTCCATCGTCGCCGGTCTGCGGATTACGTCGCTCGAGGAGCAGCTGGGCGGACGACCGTCCGTTGTTCGTGCGATGCCGAACACACCTGCCCGGGTCGGCAAAGGCGTGACGGCGCTTGCGCCCGGGCGGTTCGCCGCCGACGCGACGCGAGAACTGGCCGATTCGATCTTCACTTCTGTCGGGCCGGTCGTGTGGCTCGAGGAGGAGAAGCTCGATGCCGTGACGGCGCTATCGGGCTCCGGGCCGGCATACGTGTTCCTCGTCGCGGAAGCGATGGTCGATGCCGGCGTCGCGCTCGGACTCCCGCGAGACGTCGCCGAGACGCTGGCCTTCGCAACGATCGAAGGATCGGGAAGCATGCTGCGTGAGACGGGCGAACCGCCGGCCGTCCTGCGCGCTCAGGTAACGTCTCCCGGCGGCACGACGGCGGCCGCCCTCGCGGTTCTCGAGGCGATGGCGGTGCGCGCCGCGTTCGGAGAAGCGCTGCGTGCCGCACACCGTCGCAGTCAGGAGTTGGGAAGCTGAACGCTCAAGAGCTCGCCTCGGCGCTCGAGGCGAACAAGGTCGCCGGCTGGATCGATACGCCGGTCCACGACGTCCACCGGAAAGCGCGGATGCTCGCCGGCGGGGACCCCAGCGTTCAGTTCGGGCTGCGCGAGCTGCTGCCGGTTTCGACCGACGAGATCTTCGACGCGCTGAACCGTCTGGCCGCGTGGGACTTCACGGAGCCGAACGGGTCGCGCGGCAAGTCGTGGGTCTCACCCGACGGACTGGCGGCGTATGCGGAGGCGGCGGCCGAGCGTATGCGTGTTGCGTGCGCGCGCGGCGAGCGTGTGTTCTTCGGGACCGGCCACCCGACGGGTCCACTGGAGATGTATATCCGTCTGGCCGAAGCGATGCGCGAACGAGGCGCACTGATCGTCCGTGTTGCCGAGGGTGATTCCTACGAGGGCTACGGAGGCGGTGCGCAGATCCGCTACGTGTGCGACGTCGCGTGCGTGTCCATGGGCGGCGATCTCGCACACACGCACTCGGCGCGGCCGATGGAGTATTTGCTCGGCAGCGGGCTCGGCACCGACTTGGTCGTCGGCGATCACGGCTTCGCCGGCGCGTTTCTTGCGCGCGGTGGCGATGCCGTCGCCGTCGTCGATACGAACGACCCTGCGCTCGTTCTCGCGTGGGCGCGGCGACTGCGCGTGTGGCCGATCTTGTGCGACGACAACCGGCCGCCGGGAGCGTACGCGGAGCTGACGCGGTTCTTCATCGAACGTCTCGGTTGACCCGGCGAGGTCCCACTCGGCTACCCTTAGGCGCCAACAAGGCCGAATCGGCCGATAGGGAGGAAGGCCCAACAGGAAATGGCGCGAACGAGCCCCGGCATCTCTCGACTGCTCACCGTTGCGGAAGTCGCAACGGTCATGCGCGTGTCGAGGATGACCGTCTATCGACTGATCCGACGGGGACAGCTGAAGGCGATCAGAGTTGGCCGGAACTACCGTGTCCGGGAGGACGACCTCAACGAATACCTGGAGGCGCAAGCCGTCAACGGCGAAGTCTTCACGGAACGGTAGAGCGGCCCGCACGGGCCGGGCTCCTCGCGCACGTCCACGACAGATAGGTGCGCGATGGATGACGTCGAGAAGGCGCATGCGGATGCTGTGGCGAGTCTGGCCGGGCGTCCCGGCCGCGTGTTCGTCATGGGCGGCGTAGACTCCGGAAAGACGACCTTCAGCCTGAGGCTCGCCCGGGCCGGACTCGACGCCGGTCACGTCGTCGCGCTCGTCGACGCCGATCTCGGTCAATCGACGATCGGCCCGCCGACAACGGTCGGTCTGAAGGTCGTCCGCGAACCCGCCCACCTCGACGCGAGCTCGCCCCCCGACGCCCTCGCGTTCGTGGGCGGCATCTCGCCTCGCGGGCACGTCCTGCCGCTCGTGACGGGTACGGCGAAGCTCGTGATGCATGCCATCGAGCTGGGGGCGCGGATGATCGTGGTCGATACATCCGGACTCATCGACGGTGTCGCCGGACAGGTCCTCAAGCTCACGAAGGCCGAGCTGTGCCGGCCGCACCACGTCGTCGCGCTGTCCCGTGGAGGAGAGCTGGAGCCCATCGTCGGCGTGCTCGAGCGATTCCTGTCGCTTCCGGTCATGAACCTCGCGGTGCACCCCGACATTCGTGAGCGCTCGGTCGACGAGCGTGCTGCAAACCGGGAGGCGCGGCTGGCCGCGTTTCTCGGCCCCCAGGTCTACCGGTGGCGTGTGAAGCCGACCGTGTTCATGCCGTCGCTCCCGCCGATCTTCGAGCTGAGCGAGCTGGACGGGCTCCTCGTCGGCATTGACGACGGGCATGGACACTGCCTCGGGTTGGGTATCCTTGAGTACCGCGAGGATGCGTTGCGTCTGCTGACGCCTGTATCCGAGGGCGTAGCGGCGTTGCGTCTTGGTTCGGTCCGCGTAGCGCCGGACGGGAAGATCATCGAGCGAGTCGACTTGAGGTCGGTGCTCGGGACTGATTAGAGAGGGTTTATGGGTTCGGTACTGAAAAAGCGTCGGAAGAAGATGCGCAAGAAGAAGCACAAGAAGCTTCTGAAGAAGACGCGCTGGGAACGGCTGCACAAGAAGTAGCGCTGCAGCCTCTTCTGACGTTCTCCAGCGATTACGGCCCCACAGACGAATACGTCGGGGTCTGCCATCTGGTCATCGCCCGGATCGCGCCGGACGCACGCGTGGTCGATCTCGCGCACGGCATCCGTGGCGTCCGCGCGGGTTCTGTCATTCTGCGCCAGAGCGTCGTCGAGGCTCCGGATGGGTCCGTGCACCTGGCCGTCGTCGACCCGGGTGTGGGAACCGACCGGCGCGGCGTGGTCATCGCCGCACGCCGCGGTGACGTCCTCGTCGGCCCGGACAACGGCCTGCTGACTCCCGCCGCCGACGCCCTCGGCGGAGTCGCCGCCGCGTTCGAGCTGACGAACATCAGATACCAGCGTGAGTCGGTCTCTGCGACGTTCCACGGCCGCGACATATTCGCACCGGCAGCCGCGTATCTGTCGCTGGGTGTGCGCGCGGACGACTTCGGTGCCGGGATCGACGCGAGCTCCCTCGTGCGCGTTCCGGAGCCGTCTACGTCGATCTCGTCGGGTGAGCTCACATCCGACGTCGCGCGCGTGGACTGGTACGGAAACCTTCAACTGGCGGCGACTGCCTCCGAGCTCGAGCAGGCCGGATTCGGTGAACGCGTCGTGGTCGGCGAGCTCGACGCGACGATCGGAAAGACGTTTTCGGATGCTGCGCCCGGTGGGCTCGTCGTGTACGTCGATTCCGGCAGGCACGTCGCAATCGCGCGCAACGGCGGGAGCGCGCGAGACCTGCTTCAGGATCCCGAGCGGGTCACTCTGAAGTCGAAGTCGTAGACGAGGGACGGCCGTGTCGTCGTCCCGGCTTCCGGCTCGTAGCCGGCTTCCACGGTCAGCGTGTAGCTCCCGGGATCGAGCGAGTACCGGAAGTTGTGTGTCCATTTCCTCTTCAAGACCGTGCGGCGTCCGTTTGAGATGACGATCGATCCGCGCTTCGGCTGGGCCGGGTAGGAGACGAAGATCCGCATGCTGCCGGCGGCCGGGATGATGTGAGATTCGGACTCGGTATCGGTCCGTTCCTCGCACGTGATCGCACCGTCGCGTTGGGGCCAGCACGACTCACGCACCGCGCCGTCCAGACGCACATCGCCGACGCGGACGACGATGTCCGGCGGTCCCTGGGAGCCGGGAACGAACAGGCGCACGGCAACCGCCGCGAAGAGCGCAACGACGACGATCGCCGAGATGGTGAACCACGTACGAACCGTCACGGGGCGCTTTCTATACGATCTTCGCCGTGTTGCGCTCGGCCAAGATCGCGCCTGTGTTCGAGTACTCCGTCCTGGAGCGGTTCTGGAAGGATGCCGACGAGCTCGGCTACCACGCGGTCTGGAACTACGACCACTTCTACGGCTTGTACCTCGCCGGCCATCCGCTCGAGCTGCCGACGTTCGAGGGCTGGACGACGCTCGCGGCGATGGCCAAGGTCACCTCGCGAGCTCGGGTCGGCTGCATGGTCACCGGTGTCACGTACCGTCACCCGGCGCTGCTCGCGAACATGGCGGTCTCCGTCGACCACATCTCCGATGGACGGCTGGAGTTCGGCATCGGCGCGGCGTGGCACGAGCCGGAGCATGTGACGTACGGCCTGGATTTCCCGTCGGCCGGCACGCGCATTGCCATGCTCGACGAAGCGTGCGAGATCATTCGCCGTTTATGGAGCGAGGAGAAGGTGAGCCATTCCGGCCGCTTCTGGACGCTGAACGACGCGATCTGCGAGCCGAAGCCGGTGCAGGGCAGGATCCCGATCGTGATCGGCGGTTCCGGACCGAGAAAGACGCTGCGCGTCGTCGCCAAGCATGCCGACGAGTGGAACGCGCCGGCCGCGACCGCGGAGGAGTACACGCGCCTGGCCGGCGTCCTCGAGGAGCACTGTGCAGACGTCGGGCGCGATCCCGCACAGATCGAGCGGTCGGTGCAGGTGTTCTTGTTCGCTCACGACGACAGCACGTTGAAAGATCTTTCGAAGCAAATCGACGACCTCGAGGCCGCCGGAGTCGGCCACGTCGTGCTGTCGTTCTACACGCCGCCGTCGCGGGACGTCCTCAGCACGCTTGCGCCCTGAGACGGTCCGAAAAGCCGTCCTGCGCTGGGCGGAGATGCTCGACCGGCCGCTGCCGTGGCGCGGCGAGCGCGACCCCTATCGCGTGCTCGTGTCGGAGGTCATGCTCCAGCAGACGCAGGCGGCCCGGGTCGCCAAGGACTACGAGACATTCCTCGCCCGGTTCCCGACCGTCGACGCGCTGGCGGCGGCCGACCCGGCCGCGGTCCTGCGCGCGTGGGGCAATCTCGGGTACAACCGGCGCGCGCTGAACCTCTGGCGTGCCGCGGCCACGATCGCGGACCGCGGCTGGCCGCGGACGATCGACGGGCTGCGGGAGCTTCCGGGAATCGGGCCGTACACCGCGCGCGCGGTTGCTTCATTCGCATTCGACGCCGAAGCGGGTGTCGTCGATGCGAACGTCAGGCGCGTCCTCAGTCGCGTGCACGGGCTTGCGCCTGACGAGGACGTCCAAGCGCTTGCCGACGCCCTCGTCCCGCCCGGGACGGCGCCGCGCTGGAACCAAGCCATGATCGACCTCGGCGCGGTCGTGTGCCGGGCGCGCGACCCGCAATGCGCCGGGTGCCCAATTCGATCCGGCTGCGCCTGGACGTCGGGACGGCGTCCGGCTTCCAAGCGCGCCGCACGGCCGGCGCCTCGCTTCGAGACGACGATGCGCTACGCCCGGGGACGCATCGTGTCCGTCCTGCGGTCACGGCGCTGGACGACTCTCCGCTCGCTCGTTCGTTACTCGGGTCTCGAGGCCGGCCGAGCGTCGGCGGCCGTCGATGCGTTGGAAGCCGACGGCGTGATCAACCGCCGAGGAGAGCGCATCTACCTCGGCCCGGGAGCCGCTATTTCGCGCGCGACCGAAGCTTCTGAACGTCGGTGACGAGGTAACGCCGGCCCACCCGCGTCACCAGGCCGCGCCGCTTCAAGAGTGACAGCGCCTTGTTCACGCTTTCGCGCGTTGCTCCCACCATTTGCGCGAGATTCTCCTGTGAGAGCGGAAGCTCGATGATCACGCCGTCGTCGGTCTTCTCACCGTGCGCGTCGGCCAGGTCGGCGATCCGGCGGGCGACGCGACCCGGGACGTCGAAGAATGCAATGTCCTGCAGGGCTTCGTTGGTGTGACGCAGACGCCGGCCGAGCACGCGAAGCAGCGCGATCGCGAGCTCGGGATGCAGCCGGATCGCTTCGGTGACGGCGCTCGTGTCGAGCGAGAGCAGCTCGGTGTTCTCGATCGCGGTCGCGTCTGCCGATCTCGGGGCGTTGTCGAAGAGCGAAAGCTCTCCGAACACGTCACCCGGCCCGAGCACCGCCATCACCGCTTCGCGGCCGTCCGGATGGTACGCGCTGATCTTCACAGCGCCCTCGACGATCGTGAAGCATCGTTCGCCCTGCTCGCCCTGGACGAAGATGACGTTGCCTTTGCGGTATTTGCGATGGATTGCTTTTTCACCGAGCGCCTCGAGCACCGTTTCGTCAAGTCCGGCGAACAAGGCCGTCCGGCCGAGGTCAGTCCCTTTGGTCATCGTGCCCCCGTGGTTTGCTCCCCGCGGCCAGTAGGTTACTCATGCCCGGACCGCTAGTTCTGCGGACTGCTACGCCTTCGGGACGGGCAGGTTCCGGCGCAGGAGGTCGAGCGACTCGCCGAAGAGGCGCTCGAGCTCGGCCGCGTCGTCCACGTTCGGCCCCGGCTCGATCTCGAGAGCAATCGACCGCAGAACCGGACGGTCAAGCGCCCGAACGAACTCCTCGATCGGCAGGACGCCCTTGCCGAGAGGGGCGTGGCTGTCGCGGCCCTTGCCGCGATTGTCCGAAAGATGAATGTGGACGACTCGATCGTCCAGGCGGCGGTATGCGTCGACGATGTTCTCTTCGGAGACGGCCAGATGCGAGGTATCGAGCGTCACGAACCGAAAGCGCTTGAGTCCTTCGAGTCCGCCGAATCGATGGAACCGCAACCGGCGGCTCCCGACGTGGACCGGATACATGTTCTCCATCGTGATCGCCGGGCCGCCGGCGTCGAGGACGTCTTCCAGCTCGTGCAACAGCCACAGCGCGTAGCGCGGCTGCCAGACGTAAGGAGGGTGCAGGACGATCGTTTTGACGTCCAGGGCATTGCACAGCTCGGCGGTGCGACGGATCTTCTCCAACGGATTCGTGCCGAAGACGCTGCGCGTGAGCAGCAGTTGCGGGGCGTGCACGGCAACGATCGGCAGATCGTGCCGTTGCGCGAGCCGTTCGAGCTCGTTGGGCGACTGCGTCTGGGAGCTCTGTGTGACCATGACCTCGACCGCTTCGGCTCCCGCAGCCTTGACGGTCGCGAACGCACGATCGGTGTCCATGCGCCACAGGGGGCCGGTAGATACAGAAAGGACGGGTGGCATAGGGGGTTCCGAGTGTAGCGCGAGTTGCCGAGACCACGGCCTTCGCGAACCCTTGTGTGATGCGTCGTTTTCGTGGCCGCTGGATCGTGGTCGCCCTGCTCGTCGCGGCGGGGCTGTTCTTCGCCGTCGACATCATCTCGTTGCAGCACCTCGAGTCACGCGGTGCGGCCGAGCTCGCCCGAACGATGGCGGCCGAGGAGGCGAAGCTCGACCTCGGCGGCGTTCCGTTTCTGCCCGGATTCATCACCGGCCATCTCCGCCGCGGCGAGGTAAAGGTTCGTGGAGCGAGCGGCGGCGGGGGTCTGCGCATCCAGTCGTTCACGTCACGCATGGAGTCCATCGGGTTCAGCCCACGTCGTCTGCTGTCACTCAGCCGGTCGGCCTTCGCGACGAGGACGACGGTCAGGGCCGCGGAGGCGTTCGGTCTCATGGAGATCGGCCAGGATGACCTGGAAGAGTTCATCAGGCAGCAGATCCCGCTTGTCGGCGATGTGCGCGTCGCAGCCTCGGGAATCGAAGTGCGATTTCTCAAGAAGCGGTTGGAGCGAGGAGCGCAGCCGTCCGACGAGGACCTGACAGAGCCGGCGCGTTTGCTGCCGCGCGTCGCGGACAGGCGTTTCGTGCTCACCCTCGTCGGCTCGTCGGGGATCCCCGAACCGTTGCAGCGCGCGGCGCGGCGACTCGAAGGGCTCGTCAAGCTTCCGCAGATCCCCGAGGGCTTGCGCACAGACGTGCGGCTCGGCGACGGTGTGGTCGTCGTCGAGGCCACCGGCCGCGA
>DASQWC010000137.1:0-4306 GCA_035640475.1 Actinomycetota bacterium
AACGTCCGCGGACGGTAGCCCGGCATGTCGATCGCGTCCGGGTACCACCACTCGGTCTGCGCTTGGAGGACGTCCTTCGGGATGTCGATGAGCACCGGGCCGGGACGTCCCGTCGTCGCGACGTGGAAGGCCTCGTTGATCACGCGCGGGATGTCGTGCGCGTCCATCACGAGCCAGTTGTGCTTCGTCACGGGGATCGTGATGCCGGTGACGTCGGCCTCTTGGAAGGCGTCGCCGCCGATCGCGAACGTGTTCACCTGGCCGGTGATCGCGACCATCGGGACGGAATCCATCCACGCGCTCGCGAGGCCGGTCACGAGGTTCGTCGCGCCGGGCCCCGACGTCGCGAAGCACACCCCCGGGATGCCGGTGGCTTGCGCGTAGCCGTCGGCGGCATGCGCCGCGCCCTGCTCGTGCCGGCACAGGATGTGGCGGATCTGCTGGGAGTCGAGCAGCGGGTCGTAGGCGGGAAGGATCGTGCCGCCCGGAATGCCGAAGACGTGCCGTACACCTTCTTGCTCCAAAGAGTGGATGAGGGCCTGGGCCCCCGTGAGCTTTTGTCCGGTCTTGAACTCCATCTCGCCTCCTCTCCAAAGAAAAACCTCCCGTCCAAATGGACGAGAGGTGTCTGGCAAGCGCCCTCCGGGCGCTCGCCCTAGCTAATTACGAGCGAAAGCAAAGACTTCATGTGCGTTTCAGTATCCACGTGACTGAAAACGCCTGTCAACCGATGCCGGATACGGGCTAGGCGACGTCTCGAACGGGGAGCGTTGCCGCATCCAAACCGTGGATACGCAGGACGAAGTCTTTGAGCGGCACCACTGTGACCTCGGCTCCCTCGGCGATGACGGCGCGGTTCACGTGTCCACCGGTCCGCGCCGACTCCCCGTAGCCGTGGAGATGAACGTCCGCGCCGTCGAAGCCGAGGAGCGCCTGCAGCGTCGGGTTCTGGGTGTAGAAGCCGAATGCC
This sequence comes from Actinomycetota bacterium, assembly GCA_035640475.1. GTDB lineage: Bacteria > Actinomycetota > JAICYB01 > JAICYB01 > JAICYB01 > DASQWC01. The sequence continues at coordinate 971 of DASQWC010000137.1, forward strand.
TGCCACGAGATCCCGTTGCGGCGGCTCACGATCGGAGTCACGGGACGCTCGGAGGAAGCCCCGCCGAGGGGAATCCGGCGCATCGACTGGTACTCCACGGACCCCAGCTGGCCCGTGACGCGCACAGCGGCGAGTCCGATATTTTTTGCCGCACACTGCCAGGCGATCGCGGAATGAAGGTCGTCACCGGCGGACGGGTGCCACGTCGTGCTCGGCGTGGTTGGGCCAAACGCGGCCACAGCGGCGAAGGGAAACGACGGGACGCCATCCATGTCCGCGTAGGACGGCGACCTGAAGACTCTGTCGAGCACCGTATCGGTGAGGTCGCTAATCGCACACGGCTCTTCGGACAGCGGATCGGCCCACAAGAAACGCGGTTCGGACGTCGAGCCGTCGATGATGATCTCGCCGTTCCGGTCGAACCAATTCGTCGTTCCGAGACCGGCGATCTTCCAATCCGACGGGAACTCCGCCAGGGCAACGCGGATGTCCGACCGCGTAGCCGCGTGGAAGAAGTCACCGCGGAGCAGACGCTGCACGGTGTTGAACGCTACGAGCGTCGGACGGTTCCTCGTCGCGTACATACGTGCTTTGTACCGCCCATAATCTATGCTGTCCAGCGCAATTTTTGCAGCACACAATTGCGTAGAATGGAACAATGCCGAGCCACCAGGTCCTCGGGTTGTTCTTGCACCTCTCGCGCTCTCTGCGCTTTGCAAGAACGGCCGAGGAGTGCCACATCAGCCCGGCGGCGCTGAGCCGTGCCATCCAGCGGCTGGAGAAGGAGATAGGCGCTGCGCTCTTCGTACGGGACAAACGAAACGTCGAGCTGACCGATGCTGGCCGACGACTGCAGACATACGCCGGTGACGTGCTGAGTGGGTGGGACCGACTGGAGCGCCAGCTCCACGCCGACGAGCTCGAAGGCGAGCTCAAGGTCTTTTGCACAGTGACGGCCGCGCAGAGCTTCCTGCCAGAGATTCTCGGGAGGTTCCGCGAAGCGAACCCGGTCGTCCACATTCGCCTGGATACCGGATACATGGCCGATGCGCTCAGCACGCTGCAAGCGGGAATGGATATGGCCGTCACAGGGATTCCCGATCGCGTTCCGACGTCGATCGCCGCACAGACGTTGTTCGTTACGCCGCTTGTGTTCGTCGCACCGACCGCGCCTGGCGAGATCAGTCGCATGGTCGAGCAGCGAACAGTCTCCTGGGCGGATGTGCCGCTGGTCGTCCCGCCTTTCGGCGTGATTCGCGACACGGTCGACAAATGGTTCCGCGAAAGCGGCGAGCATCCCGTCATCTATTCGGAAGTGCCGAGCCACGAAGCGATCCTTTCGCTCGTTGCGATGGGTTGCGGCGTCGGTGTGGTCCCGCGAGTTGTGCTCGAAGGGAGCCCGCTTCGAGATCAGCTCCGAGAGATGCGGAGCCGTCGGCCGATGGGCGATCTCCGGGCCGCCGCTTGTGTGCTCAAGCGTCGCCTTCGGGAGCCGCTGATCGCGGCGCTCTGGGACGCGCTTCGGTCGCCGGCCTGATGGCCTACTTGGGATCGATTCGGTAGACGCCGTCGTTCAGCGACATCACGTAGAGCTCTCCTTGCAGGTCCTCGCCAAAGGACGTCATCTGGTCGACGATGCCCTGCAGGACACGACGCGGATGAGCCTTTCCGTTCGTGAGCCGCATGGCTTCGATCCGTCCCTTGCACAGATCGCCGAAGAGGTAGGCGCCGCGCAGACCGGGGATCTTCGTCCCCCGGTACACGTAGCCGCCGATGATCGCGCAACGACCCTTGTCGCGGTCGTACTGATGGACGGGCATGACCAGCCCCGGGGGCGGCGAGGCTTTGATCGGGTTCGTTCCCTCGAAGAAGCTCCACCCGTAGTTTTTCCCGCCGCCCGACCCCTTCGGCTCGAGGTTGATCTCCTCACGCTTCGTGAAACCGACATCGGCGATCCACAGATCCCCTCGCTCGCGATCGAACGAGAACTTCCACGGGTTGCGCAGTCCCATGGCCCAGATCTCCGGCCGCACGCCCTCGCGCCCGACGAACGGGTTGTCCTTGGGAATGCTGTACTTGCCGCTCGCGCGCGACTCGACACGAAGGATCTTTCCGAGGAGCGCATCGAGTGACTGCGAACGATTCTTCTCGTCGCGCGGGATCCCGCCGTCGCCGTGCGAGACGTACAGGTAGTTGTCGGGGCCGAAGGCGAGCGTGCCGCCGTGGTGGAAGTTGAGATCAGGGTGCTCGATGAGCAGCATTCGCACGCCGCCGGTGCGTGCCCGTTCGTCGAACGGCCACGAGCGGATCTCGGTGCTGCCGTCTTTCTTCACGTAGTCGACGATGAGACGGTTGCCGCTCGGCGAGAACACGATGCCGAGGAGTCCCGCCTCGCCCTCGGTCTTCACGAACTGCCTGATGTCGAGCACGACTCGTGAGCGGCCGTGACGCACCGCGTGCACACGCCCGTCCTTCGTCGCGACATAGATGGCCGGGTCGCCCGGCCGGACGGCCATAGCAATCGGTTGCTTCAGCGGCGTGACGAGCGTGAGACGGATCTTGAGATCGGCGAAAGCCGGGACCGGTGTCCCTAACGGCGTGACGGACGGCGACGGTTCCGCTTGCCTGCTGTTTGTTCCCGGATAGGCAACGACGAGAACGGCAAGAACGACGAGCAAGAGACGCCGTGCGTAGCGGCGCAAGTCTTATGCGGGATCGATGCGGTAGAGCCCGCCCCCGAGCGACATCACGTACAGCTCACCCGACTGATCCTCACCGAACGACGACAGGTTGCCGATCTCGGCCCCCAGAAATCGATGCTCGGTAGCGCGGCCGTCCTTCTCCACAAACGCGCGAATCCGCCCGACACAAAAGTCGGCAAACAGATACGCGCCGCGCAAGTTGGAGATCTTCGATCCCCGGTACACGTAGCCGCCGGTCACCGAACAGTTCCCGCCGTCGTGTGAGTACTCGTAGATCGGTCCGTGGTGACGTGCCGGCGCACTCCCCTCGTGCCGGTGCGTGCCCTCCATCCGGTCCCACCCGTAGTTGTCGCCGCCTCGGCCGGACGCCGGCTGGAAATCGACCTCCTCCCACGCGTTCTGCCCGACGTCGCCCGTCCACAGATCGCCCGTGATGCGGTCGAACGAGTAGCGCCACGGATTGCGCAAACCGTACGCCCAGATCTCGTCGCGACCGCTGCGTCCGGCAAACGGATTGCCGCGCGGGATGCGATACGCGCTCGTCCCGGATGCGCGCGGGTCGATCCGCAGCATCTTCCCGAGCAGCGAGTCGAGATTCTGGGCGTTCCCCGCCGGATCGTCGGCTGCTCCTCCA
>DASQWC010000138.1:0-2084 GCA_035640475.1 Actinomycetota bacterium
AGGATGCTGTGACGATGAGAGCCCGGGTTGCGCTCGGGGCAGCCGCAACACTGCTCGTCCTCTTCCCGAGCGGTGCCGTCGGTGGGCGCGACGCCGGCTCGGTGGTCTGGTTCGTCGGCAGCGACGCGCCCGCGTGGTCTCCCGATGGGAAGCTGATCGCCTTCACCGCCTTTCGCGGCGGGCGCGTCGGCGACATCTACGTGATGCGACCGGACGGAACGCGGCAGCGCAACCTGACGAGATCTCCCGCACACGAAGATCTCGCGGCGTGGTCGCCCGACGGTACGAAGATCGCCTACACGACCAACCGCGACAAAAACGACGAGATCTACGTCATGAACGCGAACGGCACCGGCCAAAAGAGGCTGACGCACGCGGCCGACTCCGACTACGCGCCGTCGTGGTCACCCGACGGCCGCAAGATCGTTTTCTGGACGACCCGCCACGGGAGCAACAACGAGATCTATTCGATCAACGCAGACGGCACTGGCGAAACGAGGCTCACGACGAATCCCGCCTCCGACCACTCGCCGAGCTGGGGACCCGATGGGCGGATCGTGTTCGTCACCAGCCGCGGAACGGGCGGACGAACGACGATCTACATGATGAACGCCGACGGCAGCGACCAGCGGCAACTGAGCGCGGAGTCCGCAAGCTGGAACGAGTCACGCCCGGTGTGGTCGCCGGACGGGAACCGGATCGCGTTCGTCTCGGGCCGCGACTTCCCCGTCGACAACATCGAGATCTACGTGATGAATGCGGACGGCACACGTTCGACGCGCATCACCCGTTCGCCGTTGCGCGACGATTGGCCGACGTGGTCGCCCGATGGAACGAAGATCGCGTTCGCACATGGTTCCCTTTTCCATCCCGAGGTCTATCGCGTGAACGTTGCCGGCGGCGGCCTCCGGCTACTGAGCCGAAAGGCACCGGTGCTCGAGACGAGGTTCCTCACGGTGCCGGACCCACACGCAGGCGAACGCTTTACCGTCACGCTTGGGATCCTCACCGGAACGGGTGCGCCGGTTCGCGGTGCGCACCCGTTCTGCACGGCACGACTCGGGGGCAAGGCCCTGATGCCGCTCTCACGAACCTTTGCCGCGAGCCGGGCGCGCTGCAGCTGGGCGTTGCCGCGCTCGGCGCGCGAGAAGCGGCTCGACGTGACGATCGGCGCCCGCCTCGGCAGCTCGGCCGTCAGCGAGACGTTTCAAACACGGGTGTTCTGAGCGCTACGTCGCTACCTGGGCTGCCGCGACCAGTTCGCGTCTCAGATCCTTGATCTCGTCTCGAAGCTTCGCGGCGTACTCGAAGCGAAGCTCTTCCGCCGCGGCGAACATCTCTTCCTCCAGCTCGATGATCAGCTTCTCGAGCTCGCTCGGCGCCATGCCCTCGATGTCCTTCCGGCCACGTCGGCGCTTCGATGCCGGCACGGTCGGCGACTCGAGCGCTAGGAACTCGGCAATGTCGGACACGCCCTTGACGATCGTCTCCGGCGTGATGCCATGCTCCTCGTTGTAAGCGATCTGGATCGCGCGGCGGCGGTTCGTCTCGTCCATTGCCTCTTGGATCGCCTGCGTGACCTTATCGGCGTAGAGCAGTACCTTGCCGTTCACGTTCCGTGCCGCCCGGCCGATCGTCTGGATCAGCGATGTGCGACCGCGCAGGAATCCTTCCTTGTCGGCGTCGAGCACGGCGACGAGCGACACCTCCGGTAGGTCGAGGCCCTCGCGCAGGAGATTGACGCCGACGAGGACGTCGTACTCCCCGAGCCGAAGCTCGCGGATGATCTGGATGCGCTCGAGCGTGTCGATCTCCGAGTGGAGATAGCGTGCCTTGACGCCTGACTCGAGCAGGTAGTCGGTCAGGTCCTCCGCCATCTTCTTCGTCAGCGTGGTGACGAGCACGCGCTCACCGGCCTCCTCGCGCCGGCGCACGTCGTTGAGCAGATCGTCGATCTGGTTCCGCGTCGCGCGCAGCTCGACCTCCGGATCGACGATGCCCGTCGGGCGGATCAGCTGCTCGGCGATGTGCGTCGAGTGCCGCAGCTCCCACGGGCCGGGCGTGGCCGAGACGAACACCATTTG
>DASQWC010000139.1:0-23671 GCA_035640475.1 Actinomycetota bacterium
CCCGCCGAGAATCGCCATGGCCGCAAGCAGCGCCGGAAGCTCCCACGATGCCGATGTCTTCTTCGCATCGATCCGGCGGTCCCCAACGGCCGGGACCCGCGCGGGCGTGACCTTTCCGTCGTTGAGGACGTCCGGATCGGCAACGACCGGCTCGGTGGCCGGGGTCCTGCCGGCGCCGGGGCCGCCCGGCCCCCGCACGTGGCCGGAGATCGTCCCCGATCCACCGCCGACGTAGCCGACGGATCCGCCGCAACAGACGTGGAGCCCACCGTCTCGGCGGGGCTCCGAGGGCTGCTGGCCCGATTGGGCGAGGGCCGGTCCCGCCGTCACGGCGAGGAGTGCTGCCGTCGCGAACAGGAGCCTTGAACGCACGAGACCGTGTATGCCCGGAAAACCCGCAGCTCAATCCCATCACTCGTCGGCTTGTGGGCACGGAGGGAGCGGTCGAGAATGTCGGCATAAAGAGAGGAGAACCACGTGTCCGATCGCGGTAGCGAGAGCGAAAACCCGGTCATCCCATCGCCGACGCCTAAGGCCAAACGTCCGATGTCGAACCAGGACTGGTGGCCCAATCAGCTGAATCTTCAGTTGCTCCACCAGCACTCGCCCAGAGGCAATCCGATGGGGGAGGAGTTCAATTACGCGGATGAGCTCGCGACCGTCGATCTCGACGCGCTGAAGCAGGACATCGTCGAGGTCATGACAACGTCACAGGACTGGTGGCCGGCGGACTACGGCCATTACGGGCCTCTCTTCATTCGGATGACCTGGCACGCCGCCGGCACCTACCGGATCGCCGACGGCCGTGGCGGCGGCGGCAGCGGAGACCAGCGCTTCGCGCCACTCAACAGCTGGCCGGACAACGGGAACCTCGACAAGGCGCGGCGGTTGCTCTGGCCCGTCAAGCAGAAGTACGGCCGCAAGGTGTCCTGGGCGGATCTCATCGTCTTCGCCGGCAACGTCGCAATGGAATCGATGGGGTTCAAGACCTTCGGATTCGGTTTTGGGCGTGAGGACGTCTGGGAGCCGGACGAGGTCATCTGGGGCCCGGAAGGCGCGTGGCTCGGAGACGAGCGCCACGGCGCCGGCGGCGAGATCGAGGGACCGTTCGGTGCCGATCACATGGGCCTGATCTACGTGAATCCGGAGGGGCCGAACGGCAATCCCGACCCGCTTGCGGCGGCGAGCTTCATCCGCCAGACCTTCAGCCGCATGGCAATGAACGATGAGGAGACGGTCGCGCTGATTGCCGGCGGCCATACGTTCGGCAAGGCCCACGGCGCCGGGGATCCGGAGCTTGTCGGGCCGGAGCCCGAGGGCGCATCCATCGAGGAGCAGGGCTTCGGATGGACGAACCGCATGGGCTCGGGCAAAGGCGTCGACACGATCACGAGCGGGTTGGAAGGCGCATGGACCAACGAACCGACGAAATGGGACAACGGCTTTCTCGACAATCTCTTCAACTACGACTACGAGCTGACGACGAGTCCCGCCGGCGCGAAGCAGTGGACTGCGGTCAATGGAGAGGCGCAAAACACCGTGCCGGACGCACACGATCCGTCAAAGCGTCACGCGCCGATGATGCTGACGACCGACCTGGCTTTGAAGCTCGACCCGATCTATGGACCCATCGCGAAGCGCTTCCACGAGAACCCGGACCAGCTCGCAGATGCCTTCGCCAAGGCGTGGTACAAGCTGCTGCACCGCGACATGGGTCCCGCCTCGCGGTATCTCGGTCCCTGGGTGCCGGAACCGCAGCTCTGGCAGGATCCCGTGCCGCCGGTCGATCACGAGCTGATCGACCGCAAGGACATTACCGCGCTCAAACGGGCGATCCTCAAGACGAAGTTGAGCGTTCCTCAGCTCGTGTCAACGGCATGGGCATCGGCGGCGAGCTTCCGCGACACCGACAAGCGCGGCGGAGCCAACGGTGCTCGGATCCGCCTCGAACCGCAGAAAGACTGGGAGTCCAACAGGGGTGCGGCCGAGGTGATCGAGAAGCTCGAGCAGGTCCAGCGGGAATTCAACAACTCGCAATCGAACGGGAAGAAGGTTTCGCTGGCAGACCTCATCGTGCTCGGTGGATGTGCGGCCGTCGAGCAAGCCGCGAAGAAGGCCGGACAGAAAGCGAAGGTCCCATTCGCGCCCGGACGCACCGATGCAGTGCAGGAGCAGACCGATGTCGAGTCTTTCGCCGTGCTCGAGCCGCGTGCGGACGGCTTCCGCAATTACCTTCGGCCCGGCGAGAAGCTCGCACCCGAGACGTTGCTGCTCGAGCGCGCCACCATGCTTTCGTTGAGTGCTCCCGAGATGACGGTGCTGATCGGCGGCATGCGCGCCCTGAATGCAAACGTCGGAGGATCAGCGCACGGTGTTTTCACCGACGCGCCGGGCACGCTCACGAACGACTTCTTCGTGAACCTGCTCGACATGGGCACAGAGTGGACGACGTCATCCTCGGAAGAGAACGTCTACGAGGGCCGCGATCGAGCTACGGGCGACGCCAAGTGGACGGCCTCCGCCGTCGACCTCGTGTTTGGCTCCCACTCGCAGCTTCGAGCCATCTCGGAGGTCTACGCCTGCGACGATTCGCGCGAAAAGTTCGTGAGCGACTTCATCGCGGCCTGGGACAAGGTCATGAACCTGGATCGATTCGATCTTCGCTGAGCTTGCGCTACCTATCGATTATCGATAGGTTGGGTTCATGAGAAGGCGGACTGTACTCACGTTGCGTGCCGTGCTTGTAATGCTGCTTGCCGGATCGCTGTTCGTGCAGGCGGTGATGGTGCCGCTGATGGCGATCGATGTCGGGGAGGTCGACGCCGCCCTCTCGTATCAGCCGATTGCATTTCTTGTGATCGCCATTCTCGGGATCGTGACGAGCCAAGTCGTGCTGGTCTGCGTGTGGCGACTCCTGACGATGGTGAGGCGCGGAACTCTCTTCTCGCACGCGGCCTTCCGATTTGTGCACGTGATCATCGGCGCCTTCGTCGCGGCCGCCGTCGCGATGTTCGCGCTCGCCGTGGTCTTCGCGCCGGGAGAAGCGGTTGCGCCGGGCGTCGTGCTCATGATGTGCGGAGCCGTCGTGGCCCTGCTGGGAGTAGCGCTCATCGTGTTCATGCTGCGGATGTTGCTCGCGCAGGCCGTCGCCCGCGACATCGAAGCCACGCACATGCAGGCCGAGCTGGACGCGGTGATCTGATGCCGATCGTCGTCGACATCGACGTGATGTTGGCGAAGCGGAAGATGTCCGTCGGTGAGCTCGCAGAGCGTGTCGGGATCACGCCCGCCAACCTGGCGGTGCTCAAGAACGGGCGGGCGAAGGCGGTCCGATTCACGACGCTCGCAGCACTCTGTCGGGCGCTCGAGTGCCAGCCGGGAGATCTGCTGCGGTGGGCCGACACGAAGCTCAGTCGGGCCGCTCGAAAGCTGTGAGGCCTGTGCGTTCTGTGACCGCGCGCACGCAAGCCGTCCTGAAAGCACTTGGAGATACCCCGCGTCGGCTGACGGAGATCACGCGCGGTTCACCCGTCGACGCGCTGACGAGGCGGCCGTCGGCCGGAGAGTGGTCGGCCGCGGAGATCGTCAATCACCTGCGCGCGAACGCCGGTGTCTGGGGCTCGACGATCGCCCGCATGCTTGCCGAGGACGACCCCACGATCCGCTACGTTTCGCCGCGCGGCATCATGAAGAAGCCCGAGTACCAGTGCGGGTTTGCCGAGGCGCTTGCGCGCTTCTCAGCCGACCGCAAAAACTTGCTTGCGACGCTCAAGCCGTTGCCCGGCTCGGGCTGGTCCCGATCGGCGACGTTCACAGGCGTCAGTGCCAAGCGGAGCCGTGCCACCGTCCTCGATTACGCCGAGAACATCGCGTCCCACGAAGCGCTGCACATCGTGCAGGTCGAAGCGCTCTTCGGATAGCTCGTCGACCCTGCGGACTCTGTGGGCGTGGCAGGAATCGAACCTGCGACCCCCTGGTTGTGATCCAGGTGCGCTAGCCGCTGCGCCACACGCCCGGCGCGCCGAGTCTACCCGGCTCCCATTTCGATGAGGACGTCGGCCGACTCCCGTGCGGCGCGAACCCAACGGCGCATCCCCGGCTCCAGGACTTCGTCCCAGAACGCATGCATCTCGTCGTCCGAGAAGCCTCCGCCGCGTTTGCGGAGGGATTGTTCTCGCCCGAACCGGCGTGCCCGTGCGATCTCGTCCGGCACGTCGAGGTAGACGAGCAGATCCAGGCGATCGAGGACTGCGCCGTAGCCGTCCTCGCGGTGCCCGAGGACCCAGCCCTCGACCAATACCAGGCGAGGTGTCTCCGACACGACGACCGGCTCGATGCGGTCGTCGATCTCCGCGGAGAACCGCGGAAGTTTGACCGGCCGGTCTCCGCTACGAAGTCGATCGAGCACGTCGAGCAGGGCGGGAAGATCGTATGACCCGGGAGGTCCGCGCCACGGCAAGCCGCGCGCAGCTCGATCCTCGCGCGACAAGTAGAAGTCGTCGAGGGAAAGGACCAGCATCTGCTCGAGCCGATCCGCAACTCGGTGCGCCAGTGTTGACTTGCCGGCTCCCGGCGGCCCGGCCAGCCCGACGAACCGCGCGTTGGTTCGCTCGATCGCCTCGACCAACGCATCGACTGCGTCCCGCGGCGTCATTTGTGCAAGATAAGTGCATGGACTGGATCGGCGATCCTCAAGTCAGCCGTGGTGTGAACGAACGCCGTTTCGATCTGGACGTCGACGGTGAGGTCGTCCCGGGAATCCTCTGGACACCCGAGAACGCGACCGGCACACGTCCGCTCGTGCTCATCGGCCACGGCGGCAGCCAGCACAAGCGCGCACCCAACGTTCTCGCGCTCGCGCGCCGGCTCGTGCGTCACCTCGGCTACGCAGCGGCCGCGATCGACGGTCCGATGCACGGCGACCGAGTCGAGGGCGGCAACGACCTCACGCTCGACGTCGTCCGGCGGCGCATGAACGAGGACCCAGAGCACGTGCAACGACGATTCCGCGCTGCGCGAAACGAGTGGAGTCAGACGCTGACCGCACTGAAGCAGGTCGACGGCGTCGGCGACGGCCCAACGGGCTACTGGGGTCTGTCAATGGGCACCGTTATCGGACTTCCGTTCGTCGCGGGGGAGCCTCGTATCGACGCCGCCGTGCTCGGCCTCATGGGCATTCCGATCGACGCCAAAGGCGAGTCCGCACGGGCGATCACGATTCCGCTGCTGTTCCTCGTCCAGTGGGACGACGAACTGGTCAAGCGCACAGACGCGCTCGCGCTGTTCGACACGCTGGGCTCCCAAGAGAAGACGATGCACGTGAACCCGGGAGTGCACGTCGCGGTGCCGCCGGAAGAGATCGCGGCGTCAGAGCGCTTCTTCGCGAAGCACCTCGGGGCACCCGGGGTGCGGGGTGTCCCCGCCGAAGAGGTGCCTGCAGCTACAAGCTGAACGTGTAGTTCAGATTTGCCAGGGGGCCGAGCATGAAACCGTTCATGAGCGGCGGCATTCCCTTGGCGCTGTTCCACACGAGATCGCGGTTGGAGATCTGCTTCACGGCGATCTGAACGCCGTCGTCGCTCACACCGCCGACGGCGAACGTGTGCGGCCAATCCTTGATCGACGGGATCTCGAGCTGTTTGACACCCCGCACGCCGACATCGAGCACCGCCGAACGGTGTGTGTGCCCCGCAACGAGCCCGATCAGGTTGTGAGATCCCAGCACGTCCAGCTCTTCGGAGGCGTCCTCCTCACGAAGCGCGAAGCGCACCGGGGGGAATCCGGGGAATGGATGGAGCTCATGGTGCTGGACGAGCAGCACGGGGCGGGAGGGATCCAGGCGCGCCGCGAGCGCCTCTGCCTGCCCGGGACTGAGGGCGCCGGAGTCGACACCGGCCGCGATGCCTTCTCCCATGCGTCCACGTGCGATGTCCCAGTCGGGGAAGGGCGATGCCGTCGGGTCCGTGGAATCGACGAGTGCGATCTGGAGGCCGTCGAACTCGACGACATGATCTCGGGGCTCGGACCCGAAGACCTCGGCGTAGAAGCGCGTACCCGTCGGCTCCCGCGTCGAGCGCTGAACGGCGTCGTGGTTCCCCATCACGACGAAGTAGGGGCATGCGAGCTCGTCGAAGATTGCCTTCGCCGCCCGGAACTGCTCGAGCTCGCCGTCGTCGGTGATGTCGCCGGGGATGAGCACGAACTCAGGCGCGAGCTCGTTGATATCGGCCACTGCCGCACGAGCGTAGTCCTCACGTCCGGAACCGATGTGGATGTCTGTGAAGATCACAAAGCGCCGCGCGTCCGGCAGCTTTTGCTCGGGAAGGAACGCCTCCTCCTCGTTCATGAAGCGCACGTCGAGGTCCACGCGCGTGTGCTCAACGCCGAGCGACCGGAAGTCGTCGAAGTCGCCACCGAGATACGGTCCGGCGTAAGCGTTGGCCCATTTGCCGAAGTTGTGCAGGACGGCCGCACCCAGCGGAACGTCTGCCGGCGCCGCCCCGCAGAATCCGGCGAACCATGCCGTGTGAGGCTCGACGACCTCCTCCGGCACCCGGAAGTCCCGATCGGACAGAAGGCGTGCGAGGCGATCGGCGCGCTTGTTCGTGCGCTCGGCGTCCCGGTCGAAATCTCCAGACCACTGCTGCTGCAGGTTCGCCCGCGCCCGCTCGATCACGTAGCAGGACTGCAGCGACGCCCGGAGCAGGTCTGCCCGCGCCTCGGTATCCACGTGGTCAGCCTAGGGGCCGCGATACGATGCGCGCCATGTGCAGAAGCATCAAGCGGTTGCGAGAAGGGACGCAGGCGGCCGGCGAAGCGGAGGTCCGTGAGGCCGCTCGGCAGTTCGTCCGGAAGATCAGCGGTTTTGGGTCGCCCTCACCGGCCAACCAAGAGGTGTTCGACCGTGCGATCGACGAGATCACGCAGAGCTCGACCAAGCTGCTGGGCGCGCTCGTCATCGGCGGCAAGGCAATGACCGCGCAATAGGTTCGACCGTGTGGAACTTGGGTACAAGCCGCATTGATTACTTGCGTCGAGGAGGTAAGGCTAGGGGCCGATGTTGGTAGCGGAACGCAGTCACGAGTTCAGACTGTCGGTCCCAGCAGAGCCCTTGTCTCTCGGCATCGTGAGGCGAGCCGTTCAGGGGCTGGAGGACTCGTGCGGTGAGGAGGTCACTGGCCGCTTGGCGGTGATCTACTCCGAGCTGGTCACGAACGCGATTCGCCATTCGGGCATCCGCCCGACCGACAGGCTCGAGATCACGATCGAGGTAGCCGGGCAGCGCGTCCACGGCGCTGTAACCGATGCCGGACGCGGGTTCGATCCCGACAAGGTTGAGCCCAAGCCGCCTGAGGAAGGCGGGTTCGGTCTGCGCATCGTCGACGGCATGGCGACACGCTGGGGCGTCAACCGAAACGAGCTGGGCCGGACCGAGGTCTGGTTCGACCTCTAGGCCAGATGCGTGCCGAACCAGTCGAGCACCTCTGACCACGCCAGCTTGGCCGCGCCCTCGTTGTAGCGCATTCCGGTGTCGTTGAAGAAGGCGTGGTCCGCGCCGTTGAACGTACGGATCTTGTGGGTGAGCCCCGCTTCTTTGAGTGCCGCTTCAGCGGCGTCGCGCGTCATATTGACGCGGTCGTCGAGTTCCGCGTAGACGCCGAGGACCGCAGCGTTCGACTTCGAGAAGTCCGGGTTCTCGGGGACGGTGCCGTAGAAGGGCGCCGCCGCGACCAAGCGGTCGTCTCCCGATTGAATGAGCATCCACACCATTGCGCCGCCGAAGCAGAAGCCGATTGCGCCGAGATTGGCGTCGGGGAGCCGCCGTTCGAGCTCGCCGAGTCCGGATCGCATGTCCGCGACGAATCGTTCGTCCGAAGCTTTGTCGAGCGCCGCCATCGCCTCGGCGTCGCCGCCGAGCGATGCCGTCCCGCCTTCTTCCGACAGCAGGTCGAGCGCCAGGGCCGAGTAGCCGACCGTCGCGAATCGACCCGCGACGTTACGAATGTGATCGGTCAGGCCGCGGTTCTCGTGAATGACGAGCACGCCGCCTTTGGCCTCGTCGGCCGCCGCCCACGCCCCCATCAGCTTGCGCCCGTTGGGCCCGGCAAACTCGATGGCTTCGGTCGGCTTCGCCTCCGGTCGGGACGGTTCCTGCGTCGGCGTCGGTTGCGCAGGGGGGGGTTCACCCTGTCGCGCACACGCCGCAATCAACGACGAGGCGGCCGCCGCTCCGAGACCGAGGAGGCCGAGACGCCGCAACGCCTCGCGTCGCGTGATGATCCCATCCGAGTAGTCCTCGCCGACTTCCTCGACCAGATACGAGTGGAGTGCTCCCATGCGCGCCTCCTGTGTCGATGGACGGGTCGCCGGTCAGCCTACGACTCTTCGGCTCCCTCTTCGTCCGGTATGCCGTAGGACAGGCACCGGTACTGGTGCACGAGCTCGTCGGCGAGGCCGACCACCATCTCGACGGTGAGCTCCACGGGGACGACGATCTCGGCCTCCGTGCCGGGCAGGCGCGCACCGATCTCGATGAGCACGGTGCCGGGATGTGCGTCGTCGTTCTCGTCGTCGACGTGGAAGTGGTGGACGCGGTACGCCACCACTTCGTACGGAGTCTGCGAGATCTCCTCGGGCAGCTTCATCGGTTCTTCCTATACTGCAACTCTCAGGGGCATCGTGTCGGGGTGACGCTGACGACGATGAAGACGGCACTGCCGGATGGGCTGATCGCGGTCGTCAAACGGGATTGCCCGACGTGCGCACTCGTCGTCCCCGTCCTGGAACAACTCGCGTCCACGGGCACGCTCCTGGTCGCGACGCAAGACGACCCGTCGTTTCCTCCGGGCCTCGACCCGGAAGACGACACCGCACTCGAGCTCTCCTACGAGCTCGACATCGAGACCGTCCCGTCGCTCCTGCGCGTTCAGGACGGCAAGATCGCGGACCGAACGGAAGGCTGGTCGCGCGAACGCTGGGAAGCCCTCACGGGAATCGAGCCGCTCGGCGACGGCTTGCCAGACTTCCGTCCCGGCTGTGGATCCCGCACGCTCGACCCCGAGGTTGTCCGGTTGCGGACTGTTGCCCGAGCGGATACGCAACTGCGCTCACGGCGCGTCGAGCTCGGAGAGCTCGAGGACGACGTCGAGGCATGCATCGAACGCGGATGGTCCGACGGCCTGCCCGTGATCCCGCCGACGCTTGAGCGCGTCGCGAACATGCTCGAAGCAACGACCCGGGACCCGCACGAGGTCGTCGCCGTCGTGCCGCCCGATCTCGCCGAGTGCACGGTTGAGAAGGTTGCGATCAACGCCGTCCTTGCCGGCTGCAAACCGGAGTACTTGCCGGTCGTGCTTGCGGCGGTGGAAGCAGCGTGTACCGACGAGTTCAACATGCACGGTCTGCTGGCGACGACGTATTTCTCGGGTCCCGTCGTGATCGTGAACGGCCCGATCGCCAAGCGCATCGGAATGAACTCGGGGATGAACGTGCTCGGGCAAGGGAACCGGGCGAACTCCGCCATCGGGCGGGCCTTGCAGCTGGTTGTGCGCAACGTCGGCGGCGGGCGACCCGGTGGTGTCGACCGCGCGACGCTCGGGAACCCCGGAAAGCTTTCCTTCTGTTTCCCCGAGGACGAAGAGGGTTCGCCTTGGGAGCCGCTATCGGTCGAGCGGGGGATCCCGGCCGGGACGTCCGCGGTCACGCTCTTCTGCGGTGAAGGTCCGCACGGCGTCATCGATCAGCTCTCTCGCACGCCCGAGTCGCTGGCACGCTCGTTTGCGATGTCGCTTCGCTCCGTTGCGCATACGAAGCTCGCCATCGGCTTCGATGCAATGCTCGTTGTATCCCCCGAGCACGGGGCGCGGTTCAAGGAAGGCGGCTGGACGAAACAGAGGCTCCGCGACGAGCTGCTCGAGCTCTTGACCGTCGATGGCAGCGAGCTGGTTCGTGGAGCAGACGGCTGCGATGAAGGTCTGCCCGAAGGCTTCGCGTCGAGCAGGATTCCCAAGTTCCTTCCGGACGGCCTCCTGATCGTGCACGCGGGTGGGAAAGCCGGCCTGTTCTCGGCCATCATCGGCGGGTGGGTGAACGGTGCGACCGGAAGTCGTCCTGTTACTAGAGTGATTCAAGAATGAGCCGGATTCTGCTCGATCCGACGTCGGAGCGCGACGCATCGACGCGTCCGCTCGCCACGCGGCCGGCGTCTCTGGAGGGAAAGACGGTCGGGCTGCTCGACATCTCAAAACCCCGCGGCGACGTGTTCCTCGACCGGCTCCAGGAGCACCTCACCGAGCGGGGGGTCAAGGTCGAGCGGTTCTCCAAGCCGACGTTCACCAAACCGGCGCCCGCGGACCTTCGCAAGGAGATCGAGACGAAGTGCGACGTCGTCATCGAAGCGCTCGCCGACTGAGGCTCGTGTACGTCGTGCAGTGTGCACGACATGGTTTCGCTCGAAGGGTCGGGCATCGCGTCGGTGATGGTTGCATCGGCTGAGTTCGTCGATGCCGCGCAGACCCAAGCCGATGCGCTGGGAGCCGATCCCCGCCGCGTCTTTGTCGAGCATCCGATTCAAGACAGGACCGACGACGAGATGCGCACGATCGCCGACCACGTCGTCGACGAGCTGCTGAAGGCTCTTCTAGACGAGGCCTAGCTCGACGCAGACGGCACTCGCCGTTGGGAGCCGAGGCGTCGGCTTTACCGACGGCTCGAAATCGATCGGGACGTCGGTGCGCAATCGGATGAGCTCCCGCCAGCGACAGACGTCCGTCCATCGTTCCGCGACCGGCGACGTCTCGCGCAGGTCTTCGAGCGTCTTTCCCTTGGCGAGCAACGCCGCCGCCCTCGTCATCCCGACACCGGGCAGGCCGGGGATGCCGTCGGACTGGTCTCCCGCGAGCGCTCTGAAGTCGCACCACTGTCGCGGCATTACGCCGAAGCGCGCGACGAGCTCGGACTCGTCGACGAGTGCGGGACGAGCCGTCGGGTTCACAACCGTCGTCGTCGGCGAGATGAGCTGGAAGTAGTCGCGATCCGTGGACAGGATGCGGACGGCCCGGCTTCCGGCCCGGACGGCGAGGGTTCCGATCACGTCGTCTGCTTCACAGTCGCCGATCTCGAGGTTCGATACACCTGCGCAATCGAGCGCGGCACGGATCTCCGGCAGCCACCCCATAAACGAGAGGTCTGCGTTCTCGTAGCGACGATTTCCCTTGTACTGGGCGTCGAGCTCGACGCGCTCGGCCCACGCCTCGGCGCCGTCGAAGCAAACGACACACTCCGCGAACAAGCCGTATGTGCCGAGGACACGGCGGAGCTTGGCGATGAAGCGGAACAGGGGAGTCAGATCGCGGCCGTCGGTGGCTGCGAAGGGCGCCGGATTCCCGTGCGCGGCACGCCAAAGGAGGTTGTTGCCGTCGACGAGGAAGAGCGAAGGCTCGAGCTGATCGAACAGACCAACATCGCTGGATCCGCGAAGGGCGTCCGGACGCGCGGGAACGACGGTCCGATCGATGTTGACGTGTGCTCGCGCGCCGCCTCGTGCCAAGTCTTTCGAATCCTACGTCGGGCTCGGGCCGGGTGTGCCGGTTGGACACGAGATCGCATCACCCCGCCACCGCCAGACCAGGTTGATGGCAGTCGTCTCCTTCGTCGGGGGACCTTCCGGCGAGTGGACCGATTCGTCACCGAACTCCCAGGGGGCCGAGCCGTCCACCGGGATGTTCTGCGGCGTCGAGGCCGTTGAACCGCCGACGTTTGGATCTCCCTTGATCTCGACGTCAATGCGATGGACGTAGATCTCCGCGGTGCTTCGGTTGAGGACGACGCCCTTGATGTGCACGGACCACCAGCCGGGATTGTCCGGTTGCTCGCTTGCGGTGTATTCGTCGACTCGGACGGCGGCGTCGCCCGACGGACAAGGCGCGCGCGGTGGGTCGGTGTACTGGGGGCGGTCGGCCAGTGGATCCCTCGTCGGCGCGGCTTTCGCGGTCGTGGGCTTCGGCGCGGGCAGGACGACGGGCGGCCTTGCCGTCGGCGGCGGGGCGGGAATGTCGTAGCGCTTCGGAACCGGCGGGATGTAATCGGGCCCGAGTCCGCACGTGGAACGCACGTATCTGGGATGCGCGATGAAGTCGGTGACGGCCGGACGCACGGTATCGGCGGTGAACATGATCGCGACGGGCTCGGACGGCTCTTCGCGCAAAAGCATCAGCGTCACGACGCCGGCAACGGACGCATCCGCGCGCAGGCCGGGGCCGCCGCTGCTCCCGTGATTGATCGGCGTGTTCGCAAGCGCCGCCTCCCGAACGCCGTTGGGACCTTGAAAGTTGACGATCTGACCGGGCGACGCAGCGAACACGTTCTTCGGCTCCGGGTAGCCGATGGCCACGAGCGGCTCGCGTGCTTCGAGCGCTTCGGTGGGGGCCCACGGCAGCTTCACCGGTAGATCTTCGGTGACCTCGATGACGGCAATGTCCGGATGCCGGGCGGCGCCGATGACCTTTCCGGTCCGTTTCTTGCCGTCGCGCGATTGGATCGTCGGAGTCGAGTCGTTCGCGATCACGTGACGATTGGTAACGAGGTGTCTCTCGTCGACCGCGAAAGCGCTTCCCCGCGTGAGCCAGCCGCAGCCCTCCGCGGCGACCGACCACACGCCTCCACCTGCCCGCGCCGCGAGATCCGCGACGAGCTGATCCGTCGCGATCGATCCGCGAGCGCAAGCCACGAGCGTCACAAGCAGGAACGCTGTGCCGCGAACGACAGGGCTCACGTGCGCGATTCTACGGGTGTAACTTCCGTCTGAAGCCCACAAACACGGAGGTGGTTCATGCGTGTGCTCATAACTGAGTTCATGAGTCTGGACGGCGTCGTCCAGGCGCCCGGCGGTCCCAAGGAGGACACCGACGGCGGCTTCGAGCACGGCGGATGGTCGATGAAGTACTTCGATCCGGACGTGATGGGCGGAACCTACGACGAGCTGGCCAAACAGAGCGACGCGCTGCTTCAGGGCCGGCGGACCTATCAGGTCTCCGCGAGCGCGTGGCCGAACCGCTCCGGAGATCCGTTCTCCGACTGGATCAACGGCGTCCAGAAGTACGTGGTGTCGGACACGCTGACCGACGACGACATCACCTGGAAACCGACGGCGATCATTCGCAACGCCGACCTGGCGAGCAAGGTGTCGGAATTGCGCGAGCAGCCGGGAGGCTACATCTACGTCTACGGCAGCCCGACAATGGTTCGCGCCCTCATGGCGGCCGATCTCGTCGATGAGCTGCTCCTGACGATCGAGCCGATCGTGCTCGGCGGAGGCAAGACGATCTGGGCGGACAACGGGGAGAAGCGCGAGTTCAATCTCGTCTCGACGGCGAAGGCGAAGACCGGCGCGCAGGTCTGCCGCTACGAGCGCGCGCGCTGACCCGCTAGGCGGATTCTCCGCCGTCGCATACGCAGAACTCGTTGCCCTCGGGGTCGGTCATGATGACCCACTTCGTGCCGTGCTCCGAGCGCGAGCCGGCTTCGAGCCGCTTTGCGCCGAGGCCTTCGAGACGCTCCACCTCGGCGTCGACGTCGGCGATCTCGATATCGAGATGCATGCGATTCTTGATCGTCTTGTCCTCCGGCACACGTTGCAGGAGGAGCTTGGGCGACGCGCCGTCGTCGGATAAGAGAAGCGCGTAGTTCTCCACCGACCCGATGTGGTTGTAACCGAGCGCGGGTGCCCAGAACGCTGCGAGCGCCTCGGGGTCGTGGCAATCGAGGACGAGGCCGATCTTCCGACTCATGTGCCGTTAACGATACGGCTCAGGCCGGACGGCGTGCCGAGCTGGTGGCGAGCGCTCGCACGAGGCGGCGGCGGAACGAGCGGACGCCGTCGAACAGTGCCGAGAACTCTGGGTACGACATCACGACCAGCTCGACATCGGTCAATGCGATCACGGTCGCCGACGCCGCACTCTTTGAGAGCAGATCGACGTCGCCGAACCAGTCGCCGGGACGCATGGCGACATCCGGCAGACCGTCACGAATGATGACGGCCGAGCCGGACGCGAGGACGAAGAACTCCCGGACCGAAGCACCGCGGCGCACGAGCACGTTTCCGGATTCGCGCGCCACGAGCGTCGATGCGCGGGCAATCGTCCGCAGCTCGGTGGGGGAGCATGCGGTAAACGGGCCGAGTGTCGACAGAAACTCCAGATAGTCGTCCCTGCGTACGGATCGAAGTGTTCGTCTCACGGGGCTTGCTCGGCAGGCTGGAAGAGCTCGATGAAGTTGCCGGCCGGGTCCACCGCGAGCACTTGCCGGCCGCCGGGGCCCGAGACCACCTCGTTGCGGAACTGCACGCCTTCTGCCTTGAGTCGATCGATCTCGGCGTCGAGCTCGTCGGTGATGAGGTGGATGCGGTTCCATCCTCCCGGCTGCGGGCGGACACCGTCGGACATCGGACGTCCGGCCGAGCTCTTCGGACCACTCAAGAGGAGACGGAGGTTGCCGCGTGTGACGTCGGCGAACGCGGGCGGGAAGTTCGTATTGACGACGAAGCCGAAGTGGCGCGTGTAGAAGTCGACGGCTGCGGCGACGTCGTCGACGAGGTAGCGGACGCTAACTGTTTCGTCGGTGATCATTGGTTCTCTCCCTTCCTCGCGAGCACCAGCTCGCCGATCAAGAACGGAATGCGCGACTCCAGCTCCTCGGCGGTGCGCACGAAGGCCGGGTAGCTGCCGTCATCGTTTGCGCCCTCTTCGGCAGGGTCGGGCATGCTCCAGTGCGCGTTCGCGGCCGTTGGGAACTCCGGACAGATCTCGCGGACTCTGTCGCACAGCGTGATGACTCGGTCGAAATGTGACTGCTTGAACCGGTCCAGGTGCTTGCTCTTCTGTTCCGAGATGTCGAGGCCTCGTTCGGCCATCACGCGCACGGCGTTGGGATGTAGCGGTTTGGGATGACTGCCGGCGCTGCGGGCTCTGATGGCTCCCGCCGAGTGATGTTCGAGGAGGGCTTCGGCCATCTGTGAACGCGTGCTGTTCCCGGTGCAGAGGAACAGGACGGTCGGCTTGCGCCGGGCAGAGAGCTGAGACGCGTCGGGAAGCGCAACGTCGAGGCGTAACGCGGGTTGGAGCGCCGAACCGACCTCGGAGAGCAGGTCGCCGCAACGGCGAGCGTCCAACCGGTAGTACGTGTCGCGCCCGTCGGCCGAGCTGCGCCGGGACGAGACGAGACCGGCGTTTCGCAGTCCGGCGAGGTGGTAGGAGACCAAGTTCTGCGGCCGTCCGACGAGCTCGGTGAGCTCACCGACCTTGCGGTCGCTTCGCGCCAGCTCCCGAAGGAGTTGCCAGCGTTGCTCGTCGGCCAGGAGCTGTAGGAAGCGAGACGGCGAGACCGCTGCTGTGGGCTGACTCACGCGTCGACATTACATCAAGCGGGGTTGATGCGTCAAGCCCGATTGATCGATCTGGCTTTCGGGTCTCAGGCGATGAGCAGACGAAGGCCGAGCTCTGCCGCTTCGAGATCGATGACGTCGCGGTTGCGTTCGGCCCACCGACCAGATGCGAGGTCCTCGCGGAGGCTGCCCACTGCTCTGCGCTCGACGTCCGGTCCAACTGTCGCGAACACCGATATCCCGCGTCGGACGTCGTCGTCGAGGTACGCCTCGGGCCGGCGCCAGAAGGCCTCGAACAAGCCGTCGGTGCAGTCCCAGGGGATGAGCACCGGCTCCATCCTGGCTCCGATCGTGCCGGCCAGCTTGGTGATCGAAGGCCGGCCGATGCGAAGTGCGGCGACCTCAGGCAGGTAGTCACGAGTCAGCCAGAATCGGCGACGCCAGGTGCGGTCGCTGGTGTCGCAGGTGAGCACAACCACGCGGCGAGCAACACGCCGCATCTCGAGCAGTCCGGCGATTGGGTCCTGCCAGTGATGAATGGTCGAGATTGCCATCGCGGCGTCGTAGGACTGGTCTTCGAACGGAAGGTGTTCTGCGGCGGCGGCGACGCACCGCGCTGCGCGTGCCGGCCGCAGCGCTCGCATGACCGCCGACGGCTCCACCGCAATGACGTGACGGTCGGTTGGCTCGTAGGAGCCGGTGCCGGCGCCGACGTTGAGCACAGTCTGCGCGTCGCCGAGCGCCGCCCAAACCTGCGCGGCGATCCGCGGCTCGGTGCGCCGCGTCACCGTGTAGGTCGCTCCGATGGTGTCGTAGGACGGGGCGCTCGCAGTCCTTGCGCGTGCCTCGTTCGGCTTCGCCCCGGCCCGACGTCGCTCAGCCATCCGAGTTCGCACGGTACGCGATGACCTCGACCGTCTCAAGCGGTACTAATCCGTCGCCGACCATTTGGTCGAGCTGCGCCATGATCCCGGCGTTTTTCTCTTCGGTTCGTCTTGGGCAAGCGGAGGAGAGCGGCAGCTCACGGCGTTGACCGGACGACTATCTTCGGTTGCGTGGCGATGTCAGACGACTCACCAGACGCGACGCGGTCTCACATCGACAGTCCTCGTGATCGGAGTCAGCCGTGGCTAGAGCTCGCTCCGGACTACGAGCGGGCCCGAGCCAGAGAGGACTCTCTCGATCGGCTTGTCGAGTGGCCTGCGCAGCGACAGCTTCTGGGCGATGTCGCCGGCCGGTCGGTGCTCGATGTCGGTTGCGGCAACGGTGGCAAGCTCGCCGAGCTGGTTGGAGACGGTGCGACTGCCTCCGTGGGTGTCGATATCAGTGGCAACTTCCGCCGTGCCCAGCCGCCTGACCTGGAATTCATCAGAGGTGATCTCTCTGAGCTGGATTCGGTGCCTGGGCTTGCCGGACGCACCTTCGACCGAATCTTGTTCTTGCAGTCTTTCGGCTATGCGAAGGATCCAGTCCGCACCTTGCAAGCAGCGCGCGCGATGCTGTCCAACGACGGATTCATTCTGCTGACGAGGACGCAACCGATCCGATACGCCGTCGAACGAGCCGAACAGAATGGAACCTCTTTGGGCGAGGAGTATTTCTCCACCGTGCCGTTTTCCCGCCTCAGCGGCTGGAACGACCAGATCACCCTCACCAAGCGGCCCTACACCATCTCCGACTTGCTCAACGTATTCAGTGCGGCAGGGCTGTGCATCGAAACTGCGGTCGAGCCTCAACTATCCGAGGACGCCCGACGCCGCTACCCGCACAAGCAGGCGTGGATGAACAAGTATCTCGGCATACTGATGTTTAAGCTTCGGCCTCATCCCGACCTGTAGGCGTCCTGTTCTCGCTACGGGCTACGTACTCAGCCAGGACGAAACCAGCGAAGGTTCCTTAAGTCGGTCTCCTCGGAAACGAAACACGATTCCGAGCCGAGAATGGCACCAAGTTTGGCGCCAACTTTGACTCTCAATCGATCTGGGTCAGCGCACCACGTACACGCGCCAGCGGCGCGGGACGCCCTTGAGCTCGTGCTCGCCGCGATCCTCGAACGCAAGCCCCGATCCGGCAACGAGGTCGACCACGGTGCTCGAGACAACAACCTCGCCCGGGGCAGCCAGCGCGCTCACTCGCTGCCCGATGTGGACGGCGATCCCGCCGATGTCCTCGCCTCGAAGCTCGACCTCACCCGTATGCAGCCCGGCGCGCACCTCGATCCCGAGCGGCTTGACGGACTCGACGATCGACTGCGCGCAGCGGACGGCTCGGGCTGGGCCGTCGAAAGTAGCGAGTATGCCGTCACCGGTTGGATTCACTTTGCGCCCGCGATGCCGTTCGAGTTCACGGGCAACAAGGGTGTCGTGCCGGTCGAGGAGTTGCCGCCACTTCTTGTCGCCGAGCCTGGCGGCGTGGCCGGTCGAGTCGACGAAGTCAGTGAACAGGACTGTGGCGAGGACGCGATCGGGCTCACGAACGGGCGGTGCGCCTGTGATGAACTCCTCGATGTGGTCGACGATCTCGTCTGCTCCTTGCGTGAAGAACATGTTGTCGGTCCCGGGTACGGTGACCAGCTGGGCATCGGGGATGTGGTCTGCCAAGTAGCGGCCATAGTCGGGCGGCGACACTCGATCATCCTCGCGGTGCAAGACAAGGGTCGGCACGCGAATCGCGGGCAAGATGGAACGCACGTCGAGCTTGGCGAACCATCGCAAATTGGCCTCCCTTTGGGCGGGACTCTGAAAAGCGCGCTCGGAGCGGCCCCACCACCGACAAAACGTGTCGTCGCCCGCCTTGCTCGGCGCCAACAAGTCAACGTTGGCTCCGGTCCCCCACCGTTGCGCGGTCAGGTCTTTGAATCCCTCAAAGACGTGCGACGGCGCTCCGCATGGGTAATCCTCTGCCCGAAGCAATCGCGCGAAGGATTGGAGGAGGGTGAGTGTGTTGGTGCGTTCCCCGTATGTCGCGGCGAAAAGCATCCCGAGGAAGCCCGATCCTCCGTGACAAACGAGATGCGCGGTCGTTGAGCCCACCGCGTCCAGGACGGCCCGAGTGTCTTCCATAAACGCCTCTGATGTAGGAAACGCGTCGAGTGGAGCCGGATCGGAAGCGCCGATGCCAGTCACGTCAAAACAGATGAGGCGACCGATGCGCGCGAGGCGTCGCAGAACGTGCGCGAGCGAAGGCTCCTCCCACATGACGTCCACGCACGTGTATGTCGGCAGCAAGATGATGTCGGTCGATCCTTCGCCGAGTGTCTGGTACGCGATGGACAGGCCGTCGTCGTTCTTCGCGTAGCGTGTCTCAGGCGTCTTCACTCGCTCAGCGTGGGCGGGCCTAAGGTGAGGTGTCAACGCTGAAGAGTCGCTGTGCCGACCGAAGGCATCTGCGCGTCCTGCAGCGCGAGGTAAGTGAGCGAGCGGACCAGCTCGAGGTACTCCTCTACGAGCTGTGCATCGACATCACACGTTCGCCCAGCTACCTAGCCACATGTCGACTCTTGGCGCCAACTTTTGGCACCAAACGATGAAACTGCCGTGACGGTATTCGTATGTCAGCCGAAACGAAAAAGGCCCCCGACCTCTGCCTTCGCATCGTCGAAGGCCTTTGATTAACTGGGTGTATCCGTGGGCCCTGCAGGATTTGAACCTGCGGCCTCTTCCGCGTCAAGGAAGCGCTCTCCCCCTGAGCTAAGGGCCCGTGAGGGGCATTGTACCGGCAGGAATCCGTTACAACGGCCGTACACAGGCCTTACCGTGTAGAGACACACCTGGCCGAACCTTCTCGTATCGGCCAAACCAGGGGGCGGAGATGCGATCGCGCACCGGGAGATCTGTGGGCATCGCCGTAGCAGTAGTGGGATTGCTGATCGGACCGCTAACGCTCGAGCAGGCGTCTGCCGCCGAGGGAATCAATTTCGTCAGTCGATGCCTGTATAGCCATTCGGCCCCCGACGATCCGATCGTCTTCCCCAGCCAACCCGGTGCGTCGCATCTTCACGACTTCTTCGCGAACAGATCCACCAACGCGTCGTCGACATATGCCTCTTTGCGACGCGCGGGAACGACGTGTCGCATCGAAGGTGACACCGCCGCGTATTGGACGCCGGCTCTGTACGACTCCGGCAAACTCGTCCGGCCCACGCACACCGTTGTCTACTACCGACCGGGCGCCAAGGACTATCGCTCGGTTCAGGCCTTCCCGGCCGGACTCAAGGTCGTTGCCAAGGACGCCAACGTCCGCGCGACGTGGTCGTGTAACGGATCCGGCGCTCAGGGGCGGCCGCAGACAGAAACACCGGCATGCCCGGACGGCACACATCTCGTGCTCCATCACCGATTCCCGGACTGCTGGGACGGCCGCCGACTCGATGCACCTGATCACACCAGCCATCTAATGTTCGCGCGGCGCCAGGCGTGCCCCTCGACGCACCCGCGCCCGGTACCGGCGATCTCCGTGAACGTGCACTACCCGTCCGATGGCGGCGACGTCGCTCTGGGGACTCCCGATACGCCTGTGGCCGCGCACGCCGACTTCTTCAACGCGTGGCACCAGCCGACGCTCGAGCGCCTCGTGCGGGCGTGCATCAACGCCGGACGTCACTGCGGACAGAACCCGCCCGGCGTGTAGTTCGAAGCACGAACGGCGTCGTTCGTGCTTCGATGGTGCTCGTGACCGATCTATTCGAGCGTACGTGGCCGACCTCGACGGCCAAGGGGGCCGTCGTGATCGTCCATGGTCTGGCCGAGCACTCGGGCCGCTACGACTACGTCGCGCAGTCGCTCAACAAGGCCGGTTATGCCGTGTACGCGCAAGACGCACGCGGGCACGGCCGGTCGATCGGCTTCCCGGGCGACATGGGCGGAGATCCGGCACGGGTCGTCCAAGACGTCGTCGAGTTCTGCGTTCGAGTACACGGAGAGCACGACGCGACGTTCCTTCTCGGGCATTCGATGGGGACGCTCTTTGCGGTTTCCGCGGTAGCTCAAATGCCGGTGGGTACGCTCAAGGGTCTCGTCTTGTCGGGCACGGTCGCGGAACCGGGCCCCGCCAGCCAGGAGCTGATCGAGAAGGGGAGAGTGCCGCCCGAGTCGGTATCGCGCGATCCGGAGATCGTTCAGGCGTACGCCGATGATCCGTTGGTCTTCGAGAAGACGCCGCCGGAGCTGATGGCTCTGGCCGGCGAGGTGACGGCGAAGTACTTCGAGGCGATCCCGTTGATCACGATTCCGGTGCTGCTCGTCCACGGCGAGGATGACTTGCTCACCGCGGTGGGCGGAGCACGGATGGTGCACACACAACTCGTGACGACCGACAAGACGTTGATCGAGTATCCCGGCCTGTATCACGAAGTGTTCAACGAGCCCGAGAAGGACAAAGTCATCGCCGACGTCGTTTCATGGCTCGACGACCACGTCGCAGCAGACGCTCCGTCTTAGCCTGCCGCGGAGACCCTTCGCGCGTTCACGTACTCGGCCGCCGAGCGAAGGTCGCTGATGAGGCCGGCCATTTGATCTTCGCGGTCGTCGTCTTCGGCCCGTAGGACGGCCGATGGATGAATCGTCGCCGTCATCGGCGGCAGTCCGTCTCCTTCGACGATCTCGCCCCGGTGCTGCGTGAGACGGAACTGGGCGCCGAGCAGGGCCCGTGCAGCCGTCGCGCCGAGGCAAACGATCAGCTTCGGCTGGGTGACGGCGATCTCCTCATCGAGCCACGGACGGCATGCGTTGATCTGCCTCACCGTTGGTTTCTTGTGGATGCGACGTTTCCCGCGCTGCTCCCATCGAAAGTGTTTGACGGCGTTCGTGACGTAGACGTCCGATCGATCGATGCCTGCCTGCTCGAGGGCCCGATCCAGGACCGCACCGGCCGGACCGACGAACGGCTTGCCCGCGAGATCCTCTCGGTCGCCGGGCTGTTCGCCGACAAGCATGATGTCGGCGACCGGATTGCCTTCGCCGAACACCGTCTGTGTGGCACGTTCCCACAGGTCGCAATTGCGACATGTAGCGGCGTCACGACGCAAACGCTCAAGCTTCATCGCCGCCGCGCGCGTGCGTGGTGACACGTCCTTTCGTCTACCCGGCTTCCATGGCTCGGAAACGCTTAGCCGCGTGAGGGCGCGGGTAGTCGTCCCTGTATGGGTGAAGCGATTGCGCTGCCCGAACGAACGCCCGCTCTGGAGGAGCGGTTTACGGGCGTGCTCGCCGATGCCGTTCGTGCGCTCGAGAACTGTGAGATCGACTACGTCGTGTTCGGTGGCGTCGGATCGGCCGCGCTCGGACGTCCGCGATGGACGCACGACATCGACTTCCTCGTTGCGCCTGTCGATGCCGGACGAGCGCTCACAGCATTGGAGCGTGCCGGCTTCGAGACCGAGCGGACCAACGAGCATTGGATCTACAAGGCGGCGAAGGAGGAAATCGTCGTCGATCTGATTTTCCGGACGGTCGGAGACATCTATCTCGATGCGCCCATGCTGGAACACGCCAGGCGTGTTGGGTTCCTCGGTGTCGAGTTGTTCGTGGCCGCGCCCGAGGACCAAATCGTTATCAAGGCGATCGCGCACGATGAGCCGAGTGCCCGCCACTGGAACGACGCGCTGTCATTGATCGCCTCGTGCGACATCGACTGGGCGTATCTGCTCGAACGATCGGTCCGCGGCGCGAAGCGCGTGTTGAGCCTTCTCATCTACGCGCAGTCGAACGACCTCGTGCTCCCGTCGTGGCCGATTGCTCGCTTGTTCGATGAGATCTACGTGGAAGAGGGGATTGGTGCCGGCGCCCTCTGACGTGCCGAAGGCCTACGTCGGCGAGCACATCCGCGACGAACTGCTCCGAGA
Source organism: Actinomycetota bacterium (assembly GCA_035640475.1). GTDB lineage: Bacteria > Actinomycetota > JAICYB01 > JAICYB01 > JAICYB01 > DASQWC01. Next base: position 22,224 of record DASQWC010000139.1, read on the forward strand.
CCCGGACATCGGCGAGCTCGATATTCACGTCGCGATCGAGGGCAATCTGGTAGTCGTCACCGGGCACGTGTCGACCGACGACCGGCGCCGCGCGATCTCCGCTGCGCTCAATCGGCTCATGCCGGATCACGAGATTCGCAATGAGACGACAGTTGCCGTCTACCCGGAGGCGCCGACGCCCTCGCAACCATGATTCGCATCGCCGCCACGGCAGACGTTCACTTCGGCCGCGACTCCGCGGGCACGATGCGACCCCAGCTCGAGCATCTCTCCGAGCGTGCCGACCTCCTTTTGATCGCCGGTGACCTGACGCGGTGCGGTGAGCCCGAAGAAGCGAAGGTGCTCGCAGACGAGCTCAGAGACGTCGAGGTGCCGACGATCGCCGTCCTCGGCAATCACGACTACCACTCGGATCGTCCTGACGAAATCCGCGAGTTGCTTTGCGATCAGGGCGTCCTCGTACTCGAGGGCGAGTCGCATCTCTTGGATGTCGATGGGCGCCGCGTCGCCGTGACCGGCGCAAAGGGATTCGGCGGTGGATTCGCCGGCGCGTGCGGAACCGATTTCGGCGAGCCGGAGATGAAGGCGTTCATCGGTCACACGAAGGACATCGCGGCGCGTGTCGAATCTCTCCTTCGGGAGGATGGAGCGGATGTGCGCATCGCGCTCCTTCACTACTCGCCGGTCGAGGAAACGCTTCGAGGTGAGCGTCTGGAGATCTATCCCTTTCTCGGCAGCTATCTGCTCGCCGAGGCGGTCGACCGCGCGGGCGCGGACTTGGTGCTTCACGGACACGCACACAACGGAACAGAGAAAGGAGTGACGCCGGGCGGTGTCCCTGTGCGCAACGTCGCCCAGCCCGTCATTCGTTTTGCGTACGGCGTCTACGGAATCAATGGAGACGGGGACCGAATAGTCGACGACCGACATGGGTACACAGTTCGTCAAGAGATCGAAAAGGAGGAGCAATGGTCGGCTTAGTGGTCGTCCTGTTGTTACTCGCACTCTTATTCGGCGGAGTCGGGCTTTTCGCCGCAGGTTTGAAGTGGCTCTTGATCATCGCGCTTGTCCTGTTCGTTGCGAGCGCATTCAGCGGCTGGTACTCGCGCGGGCATACACATACCTAGTTTGACCGCGGGGTACGCGGGAAGGGGTTGAGAAATGAAAGGCAACGACGATCAGCAAGTAGGCATGGCCGTCCTCGCCGTTCTCGCCGCGTCTGCTCGCGAGGCCGAGGAGCTGCTTGCAAACGAAACTGACCTCGACAGACCGGTCAAAGAAGAGGCAAAGCGCAGGCTGCAGCAATTCATGACTGCTGCACGCCAGGTAAAGCGTTAGCTGTGTTGGCCGATGCGACTGAAGAAACGCGCGACTGGCGAAGGAATCCTTCTCGGTGACCCCGTTGGCACGTCCGCACCGAGCTTGACGCTCCACGTTCCGGCACGTCC
>DASQWC010000140.1:0-3496 GCA_035640475.1 Actinomycetota bacterium
AAGGACGGGCCGTCGCGGGTTCGGATTTGGATTCCGAGGCCAGGTTCGAAATGGAGAGAACCGATGAAGCCGCATCGCTTCGACGCGCTCTCGTTCACGTTCGGCCTCACGTTCGCAATCGTCGCCGTGCTCTTGTCCGTCCCCCGGCTGAACTTCGATGCGTTCGGACTCCGCTGGGTGGGAGCCGGGTTCCTTCTGCTGCTCGGACTCTTGCTGATCCTGACGTCGAGGAGCCGCGGCCGGGACGCTTAGTGACCGTCGCCGCCCCCGCCCCCCCAAAGCCGAGCGACGTCCGCACACGTCGCGCCGCGACGTTCCTCTTCACCGACATCGTCGGCTCGACCGAGATGCTCACGATGCTCGGTGAGGAGACGTGGCTGCGCGCCCTGCGCGAGCACAACGCCGTCGTGCAGGAAGCCGTCGACCGCTTCGGCGGCACTACGCTCAAGTTCCTCGGGGACGGCTGGATGATCACGTTCAACTGTCCACGCGACGCGCTCGAGGCCGCCGTGGCCATCCAGCGAGCACTCGACCGCAGCGACGCACCCGACGCCTTCCGGCTCCGGATCGGGGTCCACATGGGATCGGCCATCGAGGAGCACGGCGACTTCGTCGGGAAGGACGTCGTTCTCGCATCGCGCATCACGCGCGAGGCCGGTCCGAACGAGATCGTCGCGTCGGCAGATGTCGTGGACGTGCTCGACGACTACGAAGAGCGCTTCGACGGCGGCCGGCTCGCACACCTGAAGGGGCTCGGCCCCCATCTCGTCTTCAGCGTTGGATGGACCGCATGATGCGGATCGTCCGGCGCATCGCGGTCGGGCTGCTCACGCTCATCGTCGTCTCACTCGTCTTCGGCGCCATCTACCAGAGAACCGCGACGGCCGGCGCGTTCGACAACTACCTGCCGCCCGGTCGGTTCTTCGCCGTCGGCGATCACAATCTGCACATCACGTGCAGCGGCAGCGGACGGAGCGTCGTCCTCGAGTCGGGCTTTGGCGGCTGGTCGATCGACTGGCGCGGCATACAGCCGGAGATCGCCCGCTTCGCGCGCGTGTGCAGCTACGACCGCTCGGGCCTCGGCTGGAGCGAGCGCGGACCGGCGAGCACGACGACGAGGCAGGGACGGGCGCGGGAGCTTCACGCGCTGCTGCGACGCGCGTCGGTGCCCAAGCCGTATGTGCTCGTCGGACATTCGCTCGGCGGCTTCTTCATCCGCGAGTTCGCCCGCCTCTACCCCAAAGACGTTGCCGGACTCGTCTTCGTCGACTCGTCGCACGAAGAGATGGGTTCTCGCCTGACGAAACAAGAACGGGATGAGGCCGTCGGGCAGCTGCGGCTTCTCCGGTTCGGCCGGTATCTGATGCCGTTCGGGATTCAGCGTCTGCTCGGTCTCCCCGTCTCCAACGCCCGGGATCTCCCTGAGGATGTCCGCGATGAGGCCGAGGCGATCGGCTACCGCTCGTCGTCGTATTTCGCGCTCTACGACGAAGCATCGAACCTCATTCGGGAAGAGGATGAGGGCTCGCTGAAGCTCGGGAAAATCCCGAACGTGCCGCTGACGGTGCTCGCATCCGACGAGAACGTCCGCGACATCGCGGTATGGAAGGAGCTCCAGGAGGAGCTCGCCGGCCTGACGAGAGACGCGCGATTCGAAATCGTTGCTCACAGCGGGCACTTCATCCACGTCGACCAGCCCGAGATCGTCGTCAGCGCCATCCGGCACGTGTTGCTGCGCGCAAAGGTGCGGGCATGAGCGGATTCTGGACGCCGTCAACGCTCGACCCCTACGGCATCGTCGCGATCATCCTCGAGAAGATGGAGCGCGAGGCCGGGCTGCCCTCCTACGGACCCGACGTACGATGGGTGCATGAGGACGTTCCGCCTCGCGCTCGCGCAAATAAACGCAACCGTCGGCGAGTTCGAGTCGAACACGCAGAAAGTTCTCGAGGGCGTCGAGCGCGCGCGCGACGCACACGCCGATCTCGTCGCGTTCCCAGAACTGGCGATTCCCGGCTACCCGCCTGAAGACCTTCTCCTTAAGCCGTCGTTCGTGCGCGCCAACGAGCGCGCGCTGCAGAAGATCGTTCCGGAGGTTCGAGGTCTCGTCGCGGTCGTCGGCTATGCACACCTTGACGGCGATCTGTACAACGCGGCTGCCGTGGTCGCCGACGGCGACCTCAAAGCGAGCTATCACAAGCATTTTCTTCCGACCTACGGCGTCTTCGACGAGGACCGCTATTTCCGGCGCGGAGCCGAGGCGCCGATCTTCGAGATTGCCGGTACGCGGGTCGGCGTCTGCATCTGCGAAGACATCTGGTATCCGTCGGGCCCGGCGGAGTGGCAGTCGTGGGCGGGGGCGGAGCTGATCGTGAACATCAACGGCTCACCCTTCCGGTCGGGAATCGACGAGTTCCGGCGCCGGATGCTCGCGACGCGCGCCGCCGATCACGTCGTCGCCCTCGGCTACGTCAACCTCGTCGGCGGACAGGACGAGCTCGTCTTCGACGGCGCCTCGTTGGCATTCGACGCCGATGGGAACTTGCTTGCCTCAGCGCCGGCCTTCGAAGAGGACCTGCTCGTCGTCGATATCGACATGGACGGCGTTGCGCGCGAGCGTCTCCACGACCCACGCATGCGCAAGGTCTCCGCGCCGCCGCCCGAGATCTCGACACCGGAGCTCTTCATCTCGGGCGAACGGGCCGCGCAGCGTTCTCCGATCACACCACGGTTCACCGAGCAGCGAACCCAAGACGACGACGTGTACAAGGCGCTGGTCCTCGGCACCCGCGACTACGTTCGCAAGAACGGTTTTCGCCAGGTGTTCATCGCTCTCTCAGGAGGCATCGACTCTGCACTCACCGCAGCGATTGCCGTCGACGCGCTGGGGGCCGAGGCCGTCACCGGCGTCGTCATGTCGTCCAAGTATTCATCGGAACACTCGCGGGCCGACGCGTTCGAGCTCGGCCGCCGGCTCGGTATCGAGGTCCTGGACATCTCGATCCAAGAGCCGCACCGGGCGATGGACGAAGAGCTCCGGGCGCACATTGCCCAGCAGCCGGGTCAGGATCTCGCCGAGCAGAACGTCCAGTCACGAATTCGCGGGCTGTACATGATGGCCCTCGCCAACGCCCGGCCGTGGTCGATCGTGCTGACCACCGGCAACAAATCCGAGCTCGCGACCGGGTACGCGACGCTCTACGGCGACATGGCGGGCGGGTTCGCGGTTCTGAAGGACGTGCCGAAGACGCTCGTGTGGCGACTGGCCCGCCTGCGCAACCGCAGCAGCGAAGTCATCCCGCAAACGATCATCGACAAGCCGCCGTCGGCCGAGCTCAAACCCGGCCAGCTCGATCAGGACTCCTTGCCCCCCTACGAGATCCTCGACCCGATCCTGGAGGCCTACGTCGAGGAGGATCGATCGCTCGACGAGATCGTTGGGGCCGGATTCGACCGCGATACCGTGGCGGCCGTCATCCGCATGGTCGACTACAAC
>DASQWC010000141.1:0-20192 GCA_035640475.1 Actinomycetota bacterium
TGCGTCAAAGCCCGACCGTGTCCACAGCGTGATCACGATGACGGGGGCGGCGCGGTTCGTTTCCGCTTCCGACTATCCCATCGGACGGTCAACCGAGCAGTTCGAAGAGCTGATCGATCTCGCGACCGCGGGCTGGGGCACTTCTCTGGGGGCGGCCATGGTCGCGCCGAGCATGTCGAACGACCAGGCTTTCTTGACGCGGATGGCGAAACTTCAGCGGGCGATCTCGCCTGCCGCAGAGATCCGCGCGTTCCTGCAGTCGGACCTCGACTACGACGTTCGGCATCTGCTTCCGTCCGTCCGGTGCCCGGCGCTCGTGCTCCACGCTGAAGAGAACTCGGTATGGCCCGTCGAGTATGCGCGTTATCTCGCCGAGCGGATTCCCGGGGCGCGCCTAGAGATCTTCCCCGGCTCGGATATTTTTCTTCTCTATCAGCATGAGCGAACTCTCCTGCCGATGATCGAGGAGTTCTTGACCGGAGAGAGGCGTTTCTATCATGCCGAGCGCGTGCTGGCGACCGTGCTCTTCACCGACATCGTAGGTTCGACCGAGCGGGCATCAGCGCTGGGCGACCCGGCGTGGCGCGCGGAGCTCGAGCGGCACGACGGCATCGCGGCGCGTGCCGTCGAGCGATTCGGCGGCCGGCTCGTTAAGTCGACCGGCGACGGTGTGGTCGTGACCTTCGACGGTCCGGGCAGGGCGATTGGATGCGCGCAGACTCTTATCTCCGAGCTCGAACGCGCCGATCTGCCGATCCGCGCCGGCGTGCACACTGGAGAGATCGAACTTCGACCCGACGGCGACATCGGCGGGATCGCCGTGAACATCGGCGCGCGTATCATGAGTATCGCGTCGCCCGGTGAAGTGCTGGTTTCGCGCACCGTTCGGGATCTTGTGTCCGGTTCAGGCATCGAGTTTGACGCGCGGGGGACTCATCATCTGAAGGGTGTCTCCGACGAATGGGAAATACTGGCTGTGGTGTAGCTTGACGCCGACTGACCGCGACGACGTGGACGCAGCGGGAATCCATGAGGGGAACGAGCGGTTCAAGCAGGCCGTCTAAGAAGCGGACGACTCTCCGCGCCGCTTCGATCGCCGCTCAGATCCAAGTCGTTGCACGGACTGCGGACTCGCTCGCACATCACCGACTGGAGCGAGCCGTGCTGCGTTCGGCGATCGCCTTGATTCGTTCCAGGGTCTGCCGCATATGAGGGCGGAGGTCGGCGTGATGGCGCAGGAGGGTGCGCATTATGAGGTTGACGGGGAAGGCTGGCAGACGGTGGATCTCGTATGACTGGCGGACGATCGTGCCACGCTCAGATGGCTCGAGCTTGTAGCGCCACGTGGTTGAGTCCTTGTTGAGGAGGTCGGGAAGCGTCCGGAAGGCGAACTCGCGTCCCGAATCGGCAGCCACCACCTCGACCAGACGGGACCAGCGGACGATTCCCGACCGGTTGTAACCGCGGAAACGCGCACCCTCCCGAGCGTGTGTCGCGCCGTTCAGCCACTTGCACCGCCGGCATTCTGGGCTCCACTCACCCGTGCGGGTGACGTCGGTAACCAGGTCATAGACATCTTGTGGCGACGCCTCGATGCGTAGCTCGGCCTCGCCGGTCATGCGCATGTCCATCGCGATCATCCTTCCCTGTCTTCGTCCAGCACACCTCACCGTCCATGCCCTGCGGGTCTTTGAAGTGGACGCACAGGGCCACGCCGAAGTCCTGGATCTCCCCTTCGGAGGCTCCGATCTTCACGAGGGTGTCGCGAAAGGCTCGCAGCGAGCCCTCGTCGGGAGCGGAGAGCGCCAGGTGGTCGAGGCGCCCCCTGTTGACTCGACGTCTCGTCGCTCCAGATCTAGTCAATAAAGTGAACCTCTATCGATTATAGTGTTACTATACCGATATGGCTCGACCTGTCAAGAGGCGCCCCTACTCATCGCCCGTCCGCGAGACGCGCGCTCGCCAAACGCGGGAGCAGATTGCAGGCGCGGCCCGACGGCTCTTCGCCCAACACGGATACACCGCGACGACCATCGAGGCCATCGCCGAGGCCGCGGGGGTCGCCGTTCAGACCGTGTATGCCGCCTTCGGCACCAAGCGCGCGATCCTCTGGTCGCTGCTCGAGACGGCGGTGGCCGGCGACGCCGAGCCTCGGACGCTTCTCGAGCGCGCGCGCGAGGAGCTTGCGGATTGTCCTGACGCGGCGGAGCGTCTGCGGCGGATCGTCGCCTTCGGTCGGCGAGCGATGGATCGGTCGGCGGACATTCACCGCGTGATGCGCGAGGCGGCCGCAGCGGATCGTGAGGTGCGGCGGGCGCTCGAGGATGCCGAACACCGGAGATACCAGGACGCACAGGATTTCGTCGGGCTCGTCGCAGGGAGTGATGGTCTTTCGGATAGCTTGAGCCTGCGGGAGGCTACGGACCTATTCTTCGCCTTGGCGGGGTACGGCCCCTACGAGGATCTGGTCGTCCGTCGGAGCTGGCCGGGAGAGCGCTACGACCGCTGGATCGTGGCAGCGCTCCGGGCCGTCTTGATCAGGTAGTGAGGGTCCTCCGCTGGGAATGGAGGGATCCGTCCATCCCCGTAGGGTCAGTCGTCACGGATAGCGCGCCGTACCACTCGTCGCTGCACCCGACCACTCGCTACGCTCGTGGCGGGTGAGCGCCAAAGTCGTCATGCGGATGATTTGAAGAGGAAGAGAGACAAAAGCGGTGAGATTCACCGTTGGTTTCTTCCAAATTGCTGATAGCACATGACGGGATCGCTCCAGACGGAAACGAAGTACGCAACATGCGGCGAAGTCCACATTGCCTACCAGGTCGTGGGAAGCGGCCCACCCGACCTGGTCCTTGTTCCCGGATTCGTCAGCAACGTCGAACTGGTCTGGGATCTACCCGGCGCCCGGAGATCCTTGGAACAACTTGCTGCGTTCTCGAGGCTGATCACGTTCGATAAGCGCGGAACGGGGTTGTCTGACCGTGACGTAGGCGCTCCAAGTCTTGAGGAAAGAATGGACGATGTTCGCGCTGTGATGGACGCCGCCGGCTCGAAGCAGGCCGCGCTAATGGGCGTCGGGGATGGCGGACCGTTGTGCCTGCTCTTCGCCGCGACCTATCCAGACCGGGTCAGCGCGCTGGTTCTCTACCACACGTTCGCTCGACTGAGCACAACGGAGGGATATCCGATAGGAGTTCCTCGCGAGCAACTCCTGTCGTTTGCCGAATGGGTGAAGAAGCATTGGGGAAGTGGTCGCACCTACCTCATGGTCGCTGTGCCTGAATCGGCCCGAGATCAGCCGGAGCTTGTTTCGTCGTTTGCGCGTTTGGAGCGGCAATCTGCGAGTCCCAGCACTGTCGGTCGCATCTTCGAACTGTATGCAGATCTTGACGTGAGGAACATACTTCCCGCCGTACAGGCGTCCGCGGTAGTCCTGACACGCGAAGACGACCCGTCTGTGCCCGCGGAATGTGGCACGTACTTGGCTCGCAACCTACCCAACGCGAAGCTGCTCGAGATGCCGACCAGCGAGCAGCCGGTGTGGACGGGGGATTTCAAGGCAATGGATGTGGTGCAAGAGTTTCTTACCGGAGCGCGGCCGGTACATGACAAGGACCGGGTGTTGGCTACCGTGCTCTACACGGACTTCGTCGATTCGACGGTACAGGTGGCGAGTAAGGGCGACCGCAAGTGGCGTGATGTTCTGGAAGCGCATGACCTCATGGTCGACAAGATCGTCCACGCTTACGAGGGACGCCTGGTGAAGTCGACCGGCGACGGTATCCTGGCGACCTTTGACGGCCCGGCGCGCGCGGTCCGGTGCGCACTTGAGATTCGGGAGTCACTCTCCACGCTTGGAGTCGAGATGCGTGCGGGCTTGCATTCGGGCGAGATTGAGTTGCGCGGCAACGACATTGCGGGCATAGCCGTCCACATCGCGAGCCGCGTGAATGACCTCGCGGGTCCAGGAGAGGTTCTCGCCTCACGAACGGTCGCCGACCTCGTGTTGGGGTCGGAAATAGTCCTCCAAGAGCGCGGGATCCAAAGACTGAAAGGTGTCCCTGGAGAATGGGAAGTCTATTCCGTCATCCGGTAGGGGAAGGACCTTCGACGCCGCATGACTCGCTGCAGGAGCCGACGTGAGCTGCGCTCGCGCGGCTCAGCAGCAAGAGTCCTTATGCCGCTGGAGGCGGCGTTCTCCCGATACCAGCAGTAGCCTGCACGGTAGCAACGTCGTGCAGGTGCCTAGCTAAGGGTGACGACCCCGTGGGATGGGCAGCGAAATGACAGCCACGCCCACAACGAAGTACGCGCGCTCCTCGGATGTGCATATCGCTTACCAGGTCTTCGGCGACGGACCCCACGATCTTGTCTTGGTTCCCGGTTTCGTGTCCCACGTTGAGTACGGGTGGGAGAATCCGCTATTCACTCACTTCCTTGAGCGACTGGCGTCGTTTGCACGGGTAGTCATCTTCGACAAGCGTGGGACCGGGATGTCCGACGGCATCGCGCCCGGGACGATGCCGTCCCTGGAAGAACGTATGGACGACGCCCGTGCGGTGATGGATGCCGCCGGCGTGCATCGGGCGACCTTGTACGGAATCTCCGAGGGCGGGCCGATGGCCATCCTGTTCGCGGCAACCTATCCCGACCGAGTCGAACGGCTGGTCTTGTACGGGTGCTGGATCAAGCGGCTGCGGGCAACTGATTGGCCTCACGGACCCACACTCGAGGAGCACGAGGAGTTCACGAGGCAGTTCGAGGCGGGGTGGGGGGAGGCCGTTGGAGCCGAACTCTGGGCGCCGAGCCTTGCGCATCTGCCTGAGTTCCGTGAACAGTGGGCGAGGTTCCTGCGGATCGCGGCGAGCCCCGGTGTGGTGGGGACTCTGTTTCGGATGAACCGCAGCATCGATATGCGATCGATCTTGCCTTCGGTCCGTGTCCCGACATTGGTGATCCACCGAGCGGGCGATCGGGTCGTCCCTGTGGGTCAGGGACGATACGCAGCCGAGCAGATCCCCAACGCCAACTACGTGGAGCTCCCCGGCGAGGACCACCTCCCTTTGGACGTGGACGTCATTGCCGACGAGATCGAGGAGTTCGTCACGGGCGTGCGGCCCGACCCGCAGGCCGACCGCGTGCTCGCGACCGTGATGTTCACCGACTTCGTTGGCTCGACCCCCAAGGCGTCCGAGAGCGGTGACCGGCGTTGGAGAGAGTTGCTCGACCGGCACGACGATTTGGTCGAGCGAGAGCTCGTTCGCTTCCGCGGCCGTCGAGTGAAGGGAACGGGTGACGGGGTACTCGCGACCTTCGACGGCCCGGCACGCGCCGTTCGCTGCGCGCAGGCTCTCCTTGCGGGCGTTCGCCCCTTGGGGTTGGGGCTCGATCTACGCGCCGGCCTTCACACCGGAGAGATCGACCTTCGGGCCGACGACGTCTCGGGCATCGCCGTTCATGTCGCCAGTCGGATCGCGGAGCTGGCGGGTCCGGGAGAGGTGCTCGTCTCGCGGACCGTCACAGACCTGGTGGCCGGGTCGGGACTGACGTTCGTCGAGAAGGGCGACGTCGCGCTTCGGGGCGTACCTGGACGTTGGCAGCTCTACGCCGTGAAGCGATGAGCAGAGCGGGGCCATTCGGCACGGCATAACTCGCCGCAGCACATGACCTCGCTCGCTGCGTTCGTCCGCGCTAAGCATCATTGTGTGTTAGCGATGGCTACTCTTCACCTGATGGTGGGCCTTCCATGTGCAGTGAAGACGACGCTGGCTCGAACGCTCGAAACTGAGCATTCAGCAATGCGACTGACGACTGACGAATGGCACTTGCGCCTGTTTGGTCAAGACGCTGAGGATCCTGAGCACAACGCCAGGCACAGTCTGATTGAGTCGCTCCTTTGGGAGGTGGCTAGCCGAGCGCTTGCATTGGGAAATGACGTGACACTTGACTTCGGGTTTTGGGCACGTGAGGAGCGGGAAGATTACCGCTCACGAGCAAAGCAGCTTGGCGCGAGCACCGAAGTGCATTTCCTTGATGTCTCCCCCGAAGAGCTGTATAGGCGAGTGGCTCGAAGGAACTCACAGCCTTCAACATCATCCTTTCAAATCCCTGAAGGAATGATGAAGCGATGGATTGCCCTCTTCGAGAAGCCGACGCCCGATGAATTGCGGCGCAGAGACTAACCACGAGAGGCGGTGTGACTGCGCTGCCCAACTCGGCGCAGGAGCCGACCGCCGCGAGCTTCGCGCGCTTGCGGCGGCTCAGCGCCCCAACCGTTGGGCAGACGGAGAGCTATGAAGCGCCTCCCTTTCTCCGAAGGCGAAGCCGAACCCATTGCCGAGTACGGCAGCGTCCGAGCGAACGCTGCGGCGATTGCCGCTGGCGAAGGTGAGGCTCATGTCTATCGCGTTCACATCGAACCGGGGGGTCAGATCGGTTCCCATCCAGCAGGATTCGGGCAGCTCTTCTTCGTGACGGCAGGCAGTGGGTGGGTAGCCGATGGCGCCGGCGAACGTTGGCAACTCAGTGCCGGCGAAGGCGCCTTCATCGCGAAGGGCGAAGTTCACGCGAAAGGCAGCGATGCCGGAATGACGGCGCTGATGATCCAGGTCAGTGATCTAGAGCTCACGGACTGAGTGCGACTATGAATGTTCGCTCGCTGCCCAACTCGCCGCGGCATGCGACCGCCGCTCGCTCCACATTGAGTCGGAACGAAGTGACCAAGAGTAGATGACGCCTCAGCCATGTCCCTGAGCGTCCGAAGAGCCGAACTTGCCGAGGCGTCGTTGGTTCGCGACGTCATGCTCCTTGCGTACCGCGAATACCAGGGAGCGCTGCCCATCGATTCCGGAGCACACGGCGAGACCATCGAGGACGTCATCGCCGATATGCAGCGGGGCGGCGCGATCCTTGCCGAGGACGGTGTCCCGGTCGGTTCGGCGCGTTTCGTTCCGGAAGACGGTTACCTCTATGTGGGCCGGCTGTCGGTTCTGCCTGCGCACCGTCGGCGAGGGATTGCTTCGGCGATCATGCGATTCGCCGAACAGATCGCTGCGGACCTCGGACGTCCGGCGGTGCAGGTTGGCGTCAGGGAGTCGTTGCCGAGCAACGCGCGGCTCTATGAGTCGCTGGGATATGAAACGGTCTCGATCGAGGCTCACCCGCGCGGTCCGGACCGCGTGCTCACCATGGTGAAGTCGACGAACCGATAGTTCGTCGTCACCGGAGCCTTTTCGATTCCGACGTTCTGCCGATGGATAGTGTTGATGCATGAACCTCGACCAGGCGACGCTGGACTTTCTCCGGTGGATCTCTGAGCGGGCGGCTACATACAGCGAAGCCTGGGAGGTTTGGCAGACGACCTGTCCGCGGCATTCGACGTGGGAGGACGCGTTCGTGGAGGGTCTGGTTCGATCGGAGCGGAAAGAGGGAAGGAAGGAGCCGGTCGTCGTCTTGACGGCCCAGGGTCGGTTGTTCCTCGAGAAGGGAGATACCTAGTGCCGAAGGTGAGCGTGTATCTCAATTTCGCCGGCAACACCGAGGAGGCCTTCGAGTTCTACAAGTCGGTCTTGGGTGGAGAATTCTCGGCCGTCGTCCGGTTCAAGGACATGCCGATGGAGGGTGTCGACATTCCGGAGGCCGACCGGGACAAGCTTGCGCACATCGGCCTGCCCTTGGGCGACGATCAGCACCTCATGGGCACCGACTCGCTTGCCTCGCTCGGCCAGGAGCTGCATCAGGGCAACAACGTCTACATCTCCCTTCACCCCGACAGCAGGGAGGAGGCGGACCGGCTGTTCAATGCGCTCTCGGCCGGTGGGACGGTCGAGATGCCCATCGACGATCAGCCGTGGGGCGACTACTACGGCAGCTTCACCGACAAGTTCGGCGTGCATTGGATGGTCAACCACGGCCAGCAGACGTCATGAGTCAGGCAGCGAACGACCGGCGAATCGACTACATCGAGTTTCCGGCGACCGACATCGGCGCCACGAGGAAGTTCTACGAGTCGGCGTTTGGGTGGAAGTTCACCGACTACGGGCCCGACTACACTGCATTCGAGGACGGGCGGCTTGCGGGTGGGTTTACGAACGCCTGCGAAGTTGTCGTGAAGGGCGGTCCCCTCGTCGTCCTGTACGCCGCGGATCTGGAGGCCACGCAGAAGTCCGTCGTGTCCGCCGGAGGTGCGATCTCGCAAGAGGCGTACGAGTTTCCCGGCGGCAGACGCTTCCACTTTCGCGATCCGAGCGGTAACGAGCTTGCCGTCTGGGCCGATAAGTAACAGTCCTTGCGGAGGGGAACGTGGCGCAGGTCGATTGGTACATCGAAGGGGTCGAGTTCAGTAACTGCAACTGCGACTACGGATGTCCGTGCCAGTTCGAAGCCTTGCAGCCTACCTACGGGAACTGTCGAGGCTTCGCGGCCGTCCTCATCGACAAGGGCCATTTCGGAGACGTGGAGCTTGACGGCCTCGGTGGCGCGCTGCTCTACGCTTGGCCGGGACCAATTTATAAGGGCAACGGCGAGTGCCAGGCCGTCATTGATGAGCGGGCGGACGACAAGCAGCGGGAAGCGCTGGCAACCGTGCTCTACGGTGGCGAGACCAACGACGGAGCAACACATTGGTGGGTCTACACGACGATGTCGAGTACCGTGCATCCGCCGCTCTTCAGGGCTATCGAATTCGACGTGAATATCGAGCAGCGAACCGCTCGTATCGTCATCCCGGGCATCCTCGAATCTTCGGCCCGTCCAATCCGCAGCCCCTCGACGGGGAATGAGCATCGCGTTCGGATCAACCTCCCGAACGGTATCGAGTACGAGCTCGCTGAAGTCGGCAGCGGCACTACCAAAACGACGGAGTCGATTGCCCTCGACCTAGACGACACCTACTGTCACTTCACTCGCCTCCGCCAGTCGGGCAAGGGATTCATCCACTGATGAAGCGCCGATGTGCGCCGTTCCGGCTGCGCGGTAACTAGTAGTTGCGCCGGTAGCGGACCTCGTGAAGGACGAACGATCCGCGGTCGTCGTCCTTTGTCGTCCCGTCCGCGAACCAGCCGTGCTTCTCGTAGAAGCGGCGCGCCCTTGCGTTTTCGTCGAGCACCCAAAGGGTGGCAGCCGGGTAGCGTTCGCCGAGCCATTGATCGCCGTGGGTCATCAGCGCCGCGCCGACCGGCGTTCCCCAATGCTTCGATGCGACGTAGATCGCGTAGAGCTCGCCGTTGCCCTTCTCGTCGATGCTCGGCCCGACCGTGACGAATCCGAGGATGTCGCCGCTGCGGTCGTAGACGAACATCGGACGATCGGTGTCCGTGAGCACGCCCATTCGGTCGTAGGCTTCGACTCGCGCGTCGATGTCTAGTGCGTCGAGGTACTCGTTGGGAACGATGCCGCGGTAGGCGTCCTGCCACGTCGTGACGTGAACGCGGGCGATCCCGTAGGCGTCGTCGACGGTCGCCGGACGGATCATCTATCGATGGTAGACAGTAAGCTTCACGATCGAACCGGAGGAGCCGTGGAGAAAGCCGACCTCACCGACGCGATTGCGAAGGTGCGCGAGACCTGGAACGCGACCATCGACGAGCTCGGCCCGGAGGGGCTCGAGCGTCCGGGAGTGACCGGCGAATGGCGGGTGCGGGACGTCCTGGCGCACTTCAACGGGTGGGACCGTTGGCAGCTCGTTCAGCTGCGCTGCGCCTTCACCGGTGAGGAGCCGTCCGACGACGAGCTCACGGGAGGCATCTCCTATCCGGAGAACGACAACATGCAGGAAGACGCGATGAACGAGATGTTCGTTGCCGGCACACGCGACTTGCCGACGCAAACGATCCTCGATCACTGGCGGGAGGTCTCGCAGATGCGCGCCGACTGGGTGGCTGCTGCGTCCCAGGAGCAGCTCGATGCCCTGATCGGCGCCGACTGGAGCGGGGGCCCCCGCATCATGCGACTCGCTTCGGAAGTTCCCGCCGTTCAGAATCCGGCTCCCGTGTGGCAGGCCATCCGTGATCAGCTCATTCACCAGGAGCAGCACCACAAAGCGGTGACGGAATCGCTCAGGACGTGAGGCCGACAGACGGCTAGCCGAGCGCCAGCGCGGCCAGGCCCCCGACGATGGCGAGGGCGCCGGCGATCCGGGGGCCGAGGTGTCCTTCGCGCAACAGGCGCACGCCGAAGATCGTCCCGACGAGGATGCTCACCTCGCGCGCGGGAGCCACATAGCTGACCGGCGATACGGCGAGCGCAGTCAAGACGAGAATGTAGGCAAGGGGAGCGATCAACGACACACCGATGACCTCTCGGCGGTTGTGTCGCCATACGCCCCGGACGACATCCTTCCGGCGCAGCGCGCTCGGCGTGAGCAGGGCGCCGCGGACGGCATTGGCCGTGACGTCGAGCAGGATCGGCGGGACGGCCAGCGTCCCCACGGCGTGCTTGTCCCACAAGGTGTAGACGGCGATGAGGCCGCCCGTGAGCAAGCCGAATATCACGGCGGGCGCACGCGAGCGGTCGTCGGACGGCCGGCTGGTCGTCCCGAGAACGATCACGCCGGCGCACACGAATGCAGCACCCGTCAGCGCAAGCGTCGTCGGTCGCTCGCTCAGGATGAGGACGGCCGCCGCCGTCGACAGCATCGGACCGGTTCCCCGTGCGAGCGGATAGACGAGCGAGAGGTCGCCGACCCGATAGCCGTGCTGGAGGAGCGTGAAGTAGCAGAGGTGCAGCACGCCGCTCCCGGCCATGAAGCCAAGCTGAGTGAGCCCGATATCCGGACGGGCGACGAGATAGACGACGAGGCCGAACGGTGCATAGAGGGCGGCCATCGTGACGGCGCACAGCCAGACGAAGGCCGTCCCGCCGTCGCCGGCGCGTTTCGCGAACAAGTTCCACGTGGCGTGGAGGACGGCCGCGGCCAGGACGAGCGCGAGCGAGACGGCGCTCAATTGGTTCGCTGATTGAGCGCCCGGATCTCCTTGGTCAGCTCGAGGATCTGACGTGAGATAGCGAGGAGCTCTTCGTTCTGTTTCTCTTCTTCCTGGACCAGCTGCCACTCATGATCGGCCAGGGCTTCTCGTCTCTCGTCGGCCCGGTTTTGGCTGAGCAGCACAAACGACGTCAGGAAGATCGCCTCGAGTGAGACGATCATGGTGAGCAGACCGAACGGGAAGTCCTCGACCCCTAACCCGATCCACATCGCGAACCACACGACGTGAAGGAGGACGAAGGGCACGGACCCCGCGAATTGCGTGATTCGGTCGGCCACACGATCCGAGACACGCTCGCGCCGACTCTTGAGATGGCGCAGCAGCGCTGGGTGAATCGGCTGAGACGATCGACGTCTGCTCAGATCCAGCCTCGGCGTTTGAAGTACGTGTACAGGCCGACGGCGGATGTGGCCATGAGGCCGAGAGCAAAGAAGAACCCGAGCTCTTCGTGCCGCGGGATGAGCTGGTAGTTCATGCCGTAGACGCTCGCGATGTACGTCGGCACGGCGATGATCGCGGCCCAGCCGGTGAGGCGTTTTGTGACGTCGTTCTGTGCATTCGTCGCTTCGATGCGTACGAGGTCGATCAGCGCGTCGGAGAGGTCTTCGACGCTTCGTATCTGATCGGCGATTCGCAACGTGTGGTCGTGGATGTCGCGGAAGTATGCACCGAAGTGCGTGTCGACCAGAGCGATCGACGCGCCGATCCCTTGCTCCGAGACGACCATCGCCAGCATCCGCGAAGCCGGCAGGACGTAACGGCGGAACCGGGCCTCGCGCTGCTTCACGGTGTACAGACGGGTCTGGGCGGGCGACCGCGGATCTTGCAGCAGTTCCTCTTCGAGTTCTTCGACCTCTAACTCGACCTCGTCGGCGATGCGCTGGTAGTCGTCCACGATGGTGTCGAGAAGCGTGTGCATCAAAAAAGCCGAGCCACCCCACAGCTCCCCTGTGTGCCGGCGCAGTCGCCTTTTCGTCTCGTCGATGGTTCGTGCCGCTCCCGCATGAAGCGCAAGAACGTAGCGCGTCCCGACGAAGCACGCGATTTGCGCAGGCTCCAGCTGGCCGTCGTGCATCTGCAGCTCGTGCACGACGACGAACATGTGCTTCTCGTATTCCTCGAGCTTCGGACGTTCCTTCGCTCCCGTCGCGTCCTCAACCGCGAGCTCGTGGAGGCCGAACTCCTCGGCGATGGTGTCGATGTCGTGCGGGGTCAAGGTGGAGATGTCGGCTTCGGCCCAGACACGCGCACCGCTTTGATCGCAGAGCTTCGAGATGATCGAGAGGTCGGCGACCTCCTGCCAGCCGCCGTCGGGTGTGTGGTGGATCGCGGTCAGCATTCGAGGGCTATTCTGCCGCCTATGGCCTTGGGGCTGTTCACGGACCTGTACGAGGTCCGGATGGTCGAGTCGTATCTGCGCCGTGGCATGACGGCTCGGGCAACTTTCAGCTTGTACATCCGCGCAATGCCCCAGCGTCCGTGGTTCGTAGCCCTGGGGGTCGGGAAGGTTCTCGAAGCGCTGGCCTCCTTTCGTTACGGCCCGGACGAGATCGCCTACTTGCGCGGCGCAGGCGTGGGCGAGCCGACGCTCGATTGGCTCGGTGCGTTCGCGCCGTCCGGTGAGATCTGGGCGGTGGCCGAAGGCGAGATCGTCCTCGCCAACGAGCCGATTCTCGAGGTGACCGCGTCGCTGCCTGCCGCGCAGCTCCTCGAAACCGCAATGATCAACCTCGTGCAGTATCCGACGCTCGTTGCGACCAAGGCGGCGATGATCGCGTCCGCGGCCGAAGGCCGTTCCGTCGTTGATTTCGGGTTCCGGCGCGCGCACGGCCTCGAGACCGGAGTCGAAGCCGCGAGGGCTGCCTACGTCGGCGGCGGGCTGACGACGTCCAATCTCGAAGCCGGACGCCGTTACGGCATCCCGGTCGTCGGCACGATGGCCCACTCATACGTGCAGGCGCACTCGCGCGAGGTCGACGCGTTTCGCGCGTTTGCCGAGGACCATCCGGACAACGCGATCTTTCTCGTCGACACCTACGACACGATCGAAGGCACGCGTCGTGCGATCACGGTCGCCGGCGAGATGCAGGAGCGTGGCGCGAGGCTGCGCGGGATACGCATCGACTCGGGCGATCTGCTCGACCTATCAAAACGAGCCCGAGCCATGCTGGACGATGCCGGTCTGGCCGGCGTGCAGATCCTCGCGTCGGGCGGGCTGGACGAGAAGAAGATCGAAGCGCTCGTCTCCTCCGGCGCCCCGATCGACGCATTCGGCGTCGGAACTGAGCTCGTCACATCGGCCGATCGGCCGTCGCTCGACGTCGCGTACAAGCTCGTCTCCTACGACGGCCGTCCGACGGCGAAGCTCAGTCCCGAGAAGGCGACGCTGCCCGGCGAGAAGCAGGTCTTCCGCTCGGAGGACGGCGATGTGATCGGATTGAGATCCGAGCGGCTCCCGGGACGGCCGCTCCTCGAGCCTGTCTGGCGCGACGGAACGGGCCTCAAGCCGTTCGATCTCGAGACGTCGCGCGCCTACGCAGCCGAGGGCCTCGCTCGGGCTTCATCGCTGGGTGCGCCGGCGCTCAGCGCGGCGATGCGCGACTTGGTCAGCGCAGTCCCGGGTAGCGACTGAGGATCTGCTCGGTCTGATCCTGGCGGTCGGTCGTCTCCGTCGTCGTCTGGGTCCGGATGTCCCGGCCGAGCTCCGGGGAGAACCAATGTGTCGTCATATCGCTTCGTCCGGACGCCTCGCTTCGCGTTTCGATCACCCATACACTCCAGGCCCTCCCCGTGGCGTCTTTGACCGAGTCGCGATCAACGACCTCGATCTCGACCTTCGACTCGCACGCCGCCCCCCGGAAGGTCTGATCGTCGAACGGCTCGATGAACATCGGAATGTGAAGGACTTCGAGGGGTGGGTCGTACACGCACGTGCGCTGCTGGCCGCCGATCGTCGTTTGGTTCGAGAGCTGGACGACCCGCTTCGACTCCCAGCGCAGCTCCAGCCGCTGGGTGTTGTCGTTCCGATTGGTGGTGACGGTGATGAAGTCCACGTCACCAGACGCGGCGATGGTCTGCGTCAACTGGGTGCCGTCCGGGACTTCCGTTCCGCCGATCCCGGCCAGCTCGTAGACGTACGCGCCGGGCCTCGGTCGGGCAACCTCGGACGACGCGGACGTGTCGGGGCGCACGCGAGCTCTTGGAGTCGGTGTGCTCGTGTCTTCGATGACCGAGTCGTTCTCGGTTCCCGTCGAGCACGAGGTGAACCCAATGAGGACGACGACAAGCAGCGACCAGCGGCGGAGGTTCGGCAAGGCCTACGGATGGCTCTTGAGAACCGAGCCCGACTTTCCGCTGAACTTCTGAGAGCCGCCCGGCGTTTTCACCTCGCCGTTGGACCTCTCGTCGGTTTTGATCTCGAACCCGAGGTCGGGCGACAACCACTGCGTCTGGTCGGTCGTGTTCGTGAACTGCTCGTTGCCGACCTGGAGAACAACATGGATCCGCCACGTCGACCAAGACTTGCCCGTCGCGTCCTGAACGGTTTCCTTCGCCTGGACCTCGATATCCAGCTTCCCGTTACACGCGTTCCCGCTTCCCTTCAACTGCTGCGTCGGGAACTTCTCTACCTTGATCGGGATCTTCGCGATCAGAAGCGGTGGGTCGAACGTGCAGCTGAAGTCGCCGCCGGCCGTCTCGGTCTTGAACGACAGCAGCGTGATGCGAGTGGCTTCCCATCGCGACCGCGTGGTCACGCGGCCCGGGCTCTCGGTGTTGGTTTGCTCTGATGTGTAGACGTTTCCTTCGTGGGAGCTCTCGATCGTGAGCTCGCCGTCAAAGCGCTCCGGAGGTGCCGCCGGGTTGAACGGATCGCTGGCTTCGCCCTTGTAGGTGTAGACGTACTTGCCGTCCTTCGGCGTATTGATGCCGCCCTCCGCGGCCGGTTTGGTGGGTGCCGCGGCGCCGCCGCCGGCACCGCTCGGAGCCGCCGACGCGGCAGCGGTTGAGGTCGCCGCCGGGGTCTCGCTCGGCCCGGTTGCGGCAGGCGTCGTCGTTGCTTCGGGCGTGGGCGTGGACCCCGTGAGCTCGCTCGTGAGTGCGCCTTCCCGTCCGCACCCGGCAACGAGCAGCAGGAACGCGACGGCGGCGAAAACCGGACGCTTACGCATGAGGTTCCTTTCCACTGGTAGGCGGCACGGCACAGTGTCCCAGAACCTTCCCGTGTCTGCCCGCCCACCCATACTGCCGAGGTGAAGACGAAAGTCGCGGCCGTCTGTCAGTCCTGCGGCGCCCGGATGCCGCGGTGGGTGGGCCGGTGTCCGGAGTGCGACGAGTGGGGCACGGTCGTCGAGGAGCCCGTCGTGGCGGCGGCGGCAACGGTCGTCCGGAGCGTCGATGTCGAGCCGCTGACATCACACGATCCCGATGGGAGCCGCCGAGTTCCGACCGGCATCGAAGAGGCCGACCGCGTGCTCGGCGGCGGGACCGTGACCGGGAGCATCGTCCTCCTGGCCGGGGAGCCGGGCGTCGGCAAGTCGACGCTCGCGCTGCAGATCGCGCTCGCGTACGGGGGCTTTCAGGACGTGCTGCTCGTGTGCGGTGAGGAAGCACCGTCGCAGGTCCGCTCTCGTGCGACGAGACTCGGCGCGATTCCGGACGGCGTCCGCACGATGTCCGACCCGCAGCTCGGCGCCGTGCTTGGTGCGCTCGACTCGACGACAGCGTCGGTCCTCATCGTCGACTCGATTCAGACGATGTTCGATCCCGAGATTCCTTCGGCCCCCGGCTCGGTGAGCCAGGTCCGGGAGTGCGGCGCGCGTCTCGCCCGGGCCGCGCGCGATCGCGGCGTGACCGTGCTCCTCGTCGGACACGTCACGAAGGAGGGCACCGTTGCCGGGCCGCGTGTGCTCGAGCATCTGGTGGACGTCGTCCTGCACTTCGAGGGGGATCGCTCCAGTGGCGTCCGCGTGCTGCGGGCGCTCAAGAACCGCTTCGGCTCGACGCAGGAGGTCGGCTTCTTCGAGATGGGAGCCGAGGGGCTCGTTGCCATTCGGGACGCGAGCGCGTACTTGCTCGCCGACCGCTGCGGCGACCTTCCGGGTTCGGTCCTGGCGGCGACCGTGGACGGCCGTCGTCCGTTTCTGTGCGAGATGCAGGCGCTCGTTGCGGATGTCGATGGGCAACAGTTCGCGCGGCGCAACGCGATCGGTGTCGATGGCGCCAGACTTCCGATGCTCATCGGTGTCCTCGAGAAGCGGGCCGAGGTCTCGTTCGAGAAGCGCGACGTCTACGTCTCCGCGGTGGGAGGGATCCGCGCAACGGAGCCTGCGTGTGATCTTCCGGTCGCGCTCGCGTTGTTGTCCGCTCGATTTGACAAAGTCGTTCCGTCCGACCTTGTTGCGTTCGGCGAGATCGGATTAACCGGCGAGATCCGTCAGGTTGTTGCGTCCGAACGCCGTCTGGCGGAAGCGCAAAGCGTTGGGTGCAAGCGCGTATTCGTTCCGCACAATTGCACAACCTCAATGAACGGTCTCGATATCGTGCGCGTGCGACACATTCGCGATGCGTTGGAACGAATCAACGATGAGTGGTAAACTCAATCAGATGTCTCGCCGCCGTAAATTCAAGATCGGCGACCAAGTTGTGTATCCACAACACGGGGTCGCCACGATCCAGAAGATCGAGGACAAGGAAGTCCTCGGCGATCGCCAGACCTATTTGGTGCTGGAGCTCGACGAGGGCGACCTGACTCTGATGGTCCCCGCTGCTTCCGTCGAGGAAGTCGGCATCCGCAACCTCATCGGCAAGGACCAGGTCGAAGAAGTCCTGAAGGTGCTGCGGAAGGGCCGCGTGACCGACGGTGCCGACAACTGGTCGCGCCGGTTCAAGGCGAACTCCGAGAAGCTCAAGTCCGGCGACATTCAGCAGGTCGCCGAGGTCGTACGGAACCTGAGCATCCGCGACCGGCAGAAGGGTCTGTCAACAGGCGAGCGCCGCATGCTGAACCGCGCTCGCAAGATCCTGTCGGGCGAGATTGCCGTGGCGCTCAAGCTCGACGGCGAGAAGGCCGAAGAGGTCCTCGAAGAAGCGCTGAACTAGGGCTTGTAGTTCAGACTCTCAAGCTATGAGGGGTGTCGTGCTCCTGCTTGCCGCCGGTGAGGGAGCGCGTTTGGACGGCGGGGACGCCAAAGCGTTCGTCGATCTGTGCGGCGTCCCGTTGGTCCGGCGCTCCGCCGAAGCCGCCGCGGCCGCCGACCTGGTCGACGCGCTCGTCGTCGCCTCCCCGCGGGGGCTCGAGGCGAGGATGGCCGACGTCCTCACGGGCGTCTCCGTGGACGTGACCGTCGTGACGGGCGGACAGACGCGGCAGGCCTCGGCGGCGGCGGCGCTGGAGGCCGTCGAAAAGGGCGACGCCGTGGCCGTTCACGACGCCGCTCGCGCGCTGTGTCCGCCGTCGCTCTTCGACATCTGTCTGGCCGAGCTCGACGACTGCGAGGGCGTCTGTCCGGCGCTGCCGGTGTCCGACACCATCAAGGAAGTCTCCGAGGACGTCGTCGTCACGACGCTCGACCGCACGCGACTCGCGGCCGTCCAGACACCACAGGCCTTTCGCATCGACGTGTACCGCCTCGCGCATGAGTCCGCGGCGCGCGACGGCATCGTCGCCACCGACGACGCCGCGCTCGTCGAGCGGACCGGCGCCGCCGTTCGCGTGATCCCGGGCGACGCGCGCAACGTGAAGATCACGACGCCCCACGACCTTGCTGTGGCGGAAGCGCTCTTGCGGACATGAGGGCGGGCATCGGGTTCGACGTGCACGCGTTCGATGCGGCGCGCCCGCTCGTGCTCGGCGGTGTCACGATTCCGGGCTCTCCCGGCCTGGCCGGACATTCCGACGCCGACGTGATCGGTCACGCGATCGCCGATGCAGTCCTCGGCGGCGCGAACCTCGGCGATCTCGGCTCCCACTTCCCGGACTCCGATGCGCAATGGAAGGATGCCTCGAGTCTCGACATCTTGCGACGCGTTGCCTCGCTTGTCGGCGACGCCGGGTACACGGTCGAGTCGGTGGACGCCACCGTGCTCCTCGAGGCGCCAAAGCTCGCGCCGCATCGCGACGCGATGTGCGCGAACATCGCGGACGCACTCGGCATCTCCGCCGGCCGCGTGAGCGTGAAAGCGACAACGACCGAGGGACTCGGGACCGTCGGGCGCGGTGAGGGCGCGGCGTGCATGGCCGTCGCGCTACTCGGCGAGTCCGACTCGCTACCGTAGGCAGATGATCCGGTTCACGAACACCCTCGGCGGTGAGAAGAAAGAGTTCACGCCGCTTTCACCGCCCCGCGTGACGCTGTACGCGTGCGGTCCCACGGTGTACGACGTCCCGCACGTCGGTCACGCGCGGCTCGAGATCGTCTTCGACGTTCTCCGCCGATATTTGCGGTGGCGCGGGTTCGACGTCTTCTACGTCCGCAACGTCACCGATGTCGACGACAAGATCATCAACCGTGCCAACGAGGAGGGCGTCGACGCCTTCGTGATCGCCGACCGCTACACGCGTGCCTACGACGACGCGATGCGCGATCTGAACGTCCTGCCCCCGGATGTCGCGCCTCGCGCAAGCGGTCACATCATCGAGATGCAGGACATGATCGGACGTCTTATCGACGCGGGCTGTGCGTATCCCGGGGAAGGCAGCGTGTACTTTGCCGTCGAGAAATTCGATGGCTACGGAAAGCTGTCCGGGCGCGGGCTCGAGCAGCTAGCGAATCGCGAGCGGGTCGAGCCCGCGCCGGGAAAGCACCACGCGCTGGACTTTGCGCTGTGGAAGGCCGCCAAGCCCGGTGAGCCCGCGTGGCCGTCGCCTTGGGGGCCGGGACGCCCGGGCTGGCACATCGAGTGCTCGGTCATGGCGACCAGGTATCTCGGCCAGCCCTTCGACATCCACGGCGGCGGCGCAGATCTGATCTTTCCCCACCACGAGAACGAGATCGCGCAATCCGAGGCGCTCGAGACGCCGTTCGCGTGCTTGTGGCTCCACGAGGGACACCTCAACTTCGGCGGAGAGAAGATGTCGAAGTCGACGAAGAACTACGTCGAAGTCACCGAGCTGCTGCGCGATCACCAGCCGCAAGTCGTCCGGATGCTCTTCTGCATTGCGCACTACCGATCGCAGATGGACTTCGTTCCGGAGGCGCTCGCGGAGGCCCGGTCGGTGTGGGAGAGGTTCCGCGGGTTCTTACGCATCGCGCCGACGACGGAAGCGGACAAGGCCGCGATCGCAACGCGTCTGGCGGCGTTCGGCGAAGCGATGGACGACGATTTGAACACGCCGGCGGCTCTCGCGGCGCTCCACGAGCTCGTCCGAGACGGGCACAGCGCGATCGAGCGAGGTGAGGATGCGACAGCCGGTGAGATCCGCTCGGCCGTCGTGGAGGCCCTCGACGTGCTGGGATGCGCGACGGAAGCCGACGAGCGCAGCGACCTGGTCGGTCCGCTCGTCGATGCGCTGCTGGCCGAGCGCGAGGCGGCCCGCGCGCGGAAGGACTTCGACCGCGCCGATGCCATTCGCAACCGGCTCACCGAGATCGGGATCACCGTCGAGGATTCGGCTTCGGGACCGCGCTGGTTCCTTTCTTGAGCCAGATCGAGGGACGACGCCCCGTTCTCGAGGCGCTGCGGGCGGGCCGGGAGATCAGCGAGCTGCTCGTCGCGGCCGGATCGCACGTGTCGGGAGCACTTGCCGAGATCGCGTCGCTGGCGGATCGCAGACGGATTCCCGTTCGCGAGCTTCCGCGGCGCGAGTTGGAATCCAGGGCCGAGACGCGCAACCCGCAAGGCGTAATCGCGCTGACACAGACCTTCCGGTACTCGACGCTCGACGAGCTCCTCGACGCGCCGGTGCGACGGTCGCCGGCGTTGTACGTTGCGCTGGACGGCGTGACCGACCCGCAGAACCTCGGTGCCCTCGCACGTTCCGCCGAAGCCGCCGGGGCCGCCGGACTCATCGTGCCCAAGCGGCGCGCCGCCGGCGTCACGGCCGCCGCCGAGAAAGCGGCATCGGGCGCCCTGGAGCACCTGCGCGTCGCACAGGTGACGAATCTTGTCCGCTCGATCGAGGCGCTTCAGGAACGACGCATCTGGGTGATCGGACTCGATTCATCCGGGGAGCGTGAGCTCTACGACGTCGATGTCGCGAGGGACGCC
>DASQWC010000142.1:0-2050 GCA_035640475.1 Actinomycetota bacterium
GACCGTGCTTGCGACGTTCGTCAAGGCGATGCGCTACGACGTCGCTATGAAGAAAAAGGACGTCGTGCGCAAGAAGGTCGTCAAGGTGCCGAAGACGATGAAGTCTGGCGGTAAACCGCCGACGCCGCCGAAGCCTGCGAACGGCAAGACGGACAAGGCCGCGATCCTCTATTCGTAAATCGGAGGCGCGCGCTCACCCATAGGCGCGCGCCTCCTCGCAACCCACCCGGCGAGTCGATCGCCTCAACCCGGCATCCCAACGGGCGGCGAGGGATACGCCTGTTCCACAACTTTAGGAGTGAACGGACATGGCTACTCTCGGTAGCAACTTTTTCGACCTGGTCGATCTGTACGCGCGGTCCGACGAGACGCGCAAGATCGCAGTCATCATCGAGCTGCTCGCCAAAACCAACGCGATTCTCGAAGACGCGATTGCGATGGAGTGCAATCAGGGCACAAAGCATCTGACTACGGTCCGCACCGGCCTGCCCGCGGTGACGTGGGGCCAGCTCTATCAAGGTATCGCCCAAAGCAAATCGACGACCGCCCAAGTGCACGACACGACCGGCTTCGTGGAGGGCCTGTCGTCAATCGACAAGCGCCTGCTCGACATCGCGAAGGACAGAAACGCGGTGCGTCTCTCGGAGGCGCAGGGGTACCTCGAGGCTCTGTCGCAAGAAGTTGCCTCGACGATCATCTATGGCAACGTCGCGACGGATCCGACGAAGTTCACGGGCTTCGCGCCGCGCTTCAACTCGACGACCGCCGGCAACGGTGGCCAGATCGTGAAGGCCGGCGGCTCGGGTTCGGACAACACGTCGATCTGGTTCGTGACCTGGGGCGACCTCGATTCACATCTGCTCTACCCCGAGGGCACGCAAGCCGGCGTCATGCGCGAAGACAAGGGCGAGCAGCGCGTGCTCGACGCTTCGAGCAATCCCTACTACGTCGAGGAGGAGCTCTTCCGCCAGCACATCGGGCTCACCGTGCGGGATTGGCGCACGGTCTCGCGGGTTTGCAACATCGACGTCTCCGACCTTCAGGCGGGCACCGTGGACATCTACAAGTTCATGCGCAACGCGTTCTGGAAGGTGAAGCGGCATGCGAATCGGGACTCGAAGATGGTCATCTACTGCAATGCCGACGTGCTCGAGGCGCTCGATGCCGGTGCGACGCCGACGAGCTCCTCGCAGCCGACGAGCGCGACGGTCTACCTCCGACGCGACGAGGTCGAGGGTAAGGAAGTGATGAGCTATCGCGGCATCCCGGTCCGCCAGGTCGATGCGATCCTGAACAACGAAGCGGCGATCGCGTAACCCGGCGCCACCAGTAAGGAGATACACATGATTCTCTCGAAGCAAGGTAACTTCTCCGAGGCGCAGGCGATTACGACGACCGCGGCCTCGACCAACATCATCGATCGTGGCGCGCCCGGCACCCCGCTCGGCGCACCGACGACGGTGCCGCGCGATCTCGGCAAGAGCATGATCCCGATCCTGTGCCAGGTCGTGGAGACGTTTGCGACGTTGACGAGCTTGCAGGTCACGCTGCAGGCCGACGACGACTCCGCCTTCGGGTCGCCGACGACCGTCGATATCACGCCCGCGATCGCGGCGGCAACGCTCGTCGCGGGCTACAAGTTCCCGATGCTGCAGCTCCCGCCTGGTATCACGGAGCGCTACATCCGGCTGAATTACACCGTCGCGGGCTCGGCGGCCACGGCCGGCAAGATCACGGCCGGTCTCGTCGCGGCCGTTCAGACGAACCCGTAGTAGCGGACGCACACAGGAGGCAGAACGATGTCCGAGAAAAAGCCCGAAAAATCCGAGAAGGCTGCGCAGTCCGACAAGATCAAAGTCAGGGCGACCGCGGACGGCTATGTCTACGACACCCTGCGTAAGGAGGGCAGCGAGTTCGAGGTCGAGGAGAGTTTGCTCTCGAGCCGCTGGATGGAGCGCGTCGACGGCAAGCCGATCGTGACGGCGAAGGAGCGCGCGGCGGCTGAGGGGGCGCGCGCGCCGTCAAAGTAGTCTTCAGAGCAGTAGTCTTC
>DASQWC010000143.1:0-29866 GCA_035640475.1 Actinomycetota bacterium
GTTTCCGGTCAGATCGAGGTCCCAAACGATGTTGGCAAGGCCCGGGTCCGACGTGCTGAATGCGTCGTAGGCTTCCAAGCCGTACGTGATGCACTCGACAGCAGAGCCGCCCTCCTCGCAGACCTCGTTGGTATCACTGAAGGTGATCTCTTTGATGTCAAAACCCGTTGCGTCGTTCTCGTCGGTTCGTGACCCCGATGCCGCATTAGCGAAGGTCGCGTGCAAAGCGATGGCTAAGACGATGGCCAAGGGAATGGCCGCCCATCGCGTATGAGGGAGCCGCATCGGAAAAACCTTCCTCATCGAAGCGCTGCCTAGCCCGTGTCGTCCGGGACGTGTTGGACGGTATCGCTGGGAGGGAAAGAGGATGCGAACGAACTGTTTCCGGTCTGTGAACGAGGTTTCCACAGGTCCGAGTGTTCGTCCTGGTCGGGAGTTAGTAATCGTCGCCGCCTCTGGACGGCTCGGATGACGAACAGCGCCAGGATCGCCGCGAGCACCGGGGCCCCGAGACCGATCGCGAAGCAGCTGCTCCCCGAGCACAGCCCGGAGGTCGCGAAGATGAACGCTCCGCCGATGCCGCCGGCGACTGCACCTACCACGTCACCAACCGTCTCGCCGACGACGTTGTCGACGAACTCACCGATACGCTCGAAGACTCCTCCCCCCGAGCGCCTGCTGCCCTCTGCGCGGGTGGGAACGGTCTCGTCGGCCCCCCGGCGCGGCTCGGGGGCCGAAATACCGCCGTGCGAGACCAGGCTGCCCTCCGGGGCGACGTCCTCCACGCCGTTGAAATCGAGCGTGGTAACGCGGTAACCGTAGGTCCCCGACTGAAGCCGGCAGCACTCGACCAGGTCGATCAAGGGCAGGGTTATCTCGATAGCGTTGCCCGAGACGAACCGAGCGTCTGCAGTCGCCCAGACCTCGGGACCGCACTCCTCACTCAGCGATCCCCTGAGAATGTTTGTCGTAAGGCCGAGTCGGCTGAATCTGATGCAACCTTCGGCCGGGACACCATCGCCGTTGAAGTCGAATTCCCAAAGCAAAGAGAAAACCTCGCTTGGTGCGAAGGGCTCGTACATCTCGAGGCGGTAGGTGACCGATTCGGAGTTATTGGAGTGGCTCATGCTCTTGACGTCCAAAACGCCGGCGGCGTCGTCGGGGTCGGCGGACGAGCCCGAATCGGCGCGCGCTACCGGTGCGAGCGCGACAAGTAAGACCGACGTGGCCGTCGCCGCGATTTTGGAACGGAGTCTCATGTCAATGACCGTTCGCGGCCGCGGGCCTGATACGCGGTCGTCGCCATGCGCCGCGGACGAGGGCGCAGCCGAGTCAGGGCTATCAATGCGCCTATGCCAATAAAGACGCAGGCGATCATGATGAGCCAAAGCCACGAAACGAGCTTCACCGCCACCGGCATGCTCGAGATGCGGCGAAACGGAACGCCCGCGGCCCGTGTGTCGAACGAGGCCACGGCGCGGCGGCTCCCGAACAAGGGCGGATCATCCCACCTTGCGATGAATGTCGACTTACCTTTGGGGATGAGATAAACCTCGCTCGGCGTTAGCGGGATGCTGGCTACGCGCTCACCTCCTTCAGTGACATCGACCGTTCCCTTCGCCGTGAACAACAGGTTTCCGACGTTCCTCAACTCCACCCTGAAGATTCGAGATCGTCCGCGACTGGCGACGTGAACAGGTCCGATCTCGGTCTTGAGACTGGGTGTGCCCGGTATCCGAACACGTGTGATGAGGGCGACGCGTTGTTCGACGCTGATGCCGCCGGGCGTCGGTTCGCCGTCCCGCGACGCCACGATTGCGCCGAGGTGGTCTCCTGGAGAGAGCGCATCGGGAACCCTCACTGCGAATCCGACGAAGACTTGGTCCTTCCCCGGAACCTCGACATCGGATCGCTCGAGCTGCACCCAGGCGCCGACACTCTTCATGCGCTGGCCGGGATCAACCGGCGCAACGCCTCCACCCCGAGGTGTGACGACGTCGGCCGCGTAGAGGCGCAAGGTTATCGGCTTGTCGGAGAAATTGACGACCACGATGCCGTCCTCGATGGATGTTCCGGCCTTGACTGCGTATTGGTAATGCCCGTCCTCCAGCGTGGTCTTTCCGGACAGCGCCGGCTTGAGGCCGAACTCAGCTCCCCTTGCCTGTGCCAGCCATGGAAGCCGCGGCTTTGCCGACGCCGGCATCCCAAGCGTGACAAGCAAAAGTGCGATCCCCGCGCCGGCCTTTAGACCGGCGCGGGGATCGCGAATCGATGAGTGCAGAAACCTCAGCGTCTATCCCGTGATCGTGTAGCGAAGCTTGCCCGTATACGACCCTGCGGGCGCGGACATCGGCACCGTGAGGGTCAGTGTGCTGCCCGCCTGCTTGAACGATCCCTGTGTCGTCGCTGGAGCATTGGCGATCGTCGTCGGCGCCGAGTACGACTGTCCGGGGTCGGGGTCGCCCCCGGGCCCAGCTACGAAGGCGGTGTCGATCGTCGACTGCGGGGTCGGGTTGTCTCCCGGTCCGGGCGGCACCTGGCTGATGCTCGTCCCAGCCTTGAATTTCAAGTTCGTGAAGCTGATGTTCCCGCTGGTCGCCTTGAGGCTCGTTGCCTCGACGGTTACCGTCCAGGGATTACCGACCTGCGGGGGTGCATTCCTGGTGTTGATGTAGTCGATGTCGCCAACGTTTGCGACTTTGGTGGAGCCCGGCGGCGCCGAGCCCAGTGCCACGCTCGGCTCTACTGCGTTGATCGAGAGGACATCATCGGCCGGTGCCCCGTTGCTGACCGTTTGCTCGTCGAAGGCCTGAATGGGGTCCGGCGCGCCCGGTGGCGGTGGCGGTGGAGGTGGCGGTGGAGGCGACTCACCGAACGTGTGCGTGAAGACAGCCGCCGCGTTGTCGGGAACCTCGTCGACCTCGTTCAGTGCGTTCGTGTTCGAAAGACGGAAGTTGTAGGAGGGTGCGGCCGCAGCCAGCCCGTTGGCAACGAGCTCCGACTTGGGGATCTTGATCTGCACCGTGTTCGGCGACGGTTGCGGCACCGTGACGAAGTAGCTGTTCGTGGACTCGGTCTGGCAGTTCGGGAACAGCGTGCCGATCCAGTTGGCGCCCGATTGCGCGATCCGCACACACAACTCGGCAGGGATGCCGTCCGGTCCGCCGACGTTGGGGTTCGCGTTCAGGTCGAACGAGATCAGCGCACGTGCGTCTGCCGACGTCACACTGTCGTCCTGAGTGGCGAACTCCAGAACGATGCCGGCCGTTGTTACAGCGGGATCAGGATCGATGTCTGCCTCGTCCCACCAGCGCACGGTCTTCACATCACCCTCGTCGGGCGTCCCCGTACGACCGGTCGTCTCATCCGGGTCGGTCGCGACTTGAAATGCGGCCGCGTTCGGTGCGACCCCAGCGAGCAGCCCGGCAATCACAACCAAGATCAGCCCCGCTTTACCCGCTACCTTCCGTGGCACCACATGCCTCCTCTCGAAAGTTCGGTCGTTGATTGGGGGCCGCGGCTACTCGGTCAAGCACCTCGTCTTCAGTGACACACCGTTGATGTTCTTGAGCGTCGTCGGGATCAGACCCGCGCCCGACGACGTGATGATGTTTGCGATCTCGTCGGCGTAGTTCGCACCGGTTCTCGGATTCGTGGCGTGCAGCGGTACGTCGCTCGGATTCGAGACCTTGCAGATCCAGCCATCCTCGGCGATGTAGTCATAGGCGTGAGGGGCAATGGGGTTGGCACCCGTGGCTCGGTACACGTTGTAGATGTTCTTCAGCGCCGGGTAGTCGGTCGTGTTCAGCGAGCTGTCTGTGTTGAAGACCGACTTGCCGTCGATCTGCCCGAGATCGAATCCCGCGGCCTTCTCAGCGCCGGCCGGCTGCGGCCACAGGAAGTACGTCGTGTAGGCCATCCAGTACACCGACATCTGCGTGCCGCCGTAGAGCGTCCCGTTCCCATCACCGTCCGGATCGAAGAAGAAGTCCGGGCAGGAGCCGCTCGAGAGGGTCCACGGCGACGTTCCCGCCGATGTGATGTCGAGTGCCGGGCCGCCGGGTCGCGCCGCCAGCTGGAAGGTATCGGTCGTCGCACCGACTACGAAGTAGTGGGTGTCTACCGTCAACCCGCCGGGCACCGCACCGCCCGTGCCCGTCTTCGGTGTGAGCTGCTCACCGTTGGCCCAACCGTGACCGGCCGATGTGAAGGTGTTCGTCCCGGCATCGGCCGTCGGTGAGACAGTCTTGCCCGCGTAGATCGCGCAATCCCGGATCGGCTTCGGGTCGTTCTCGAAGATGACTCTCTCGCCGTTCGTCAGGTTGCTGTCCTTGTACTGCGTTGAGGTCGGAGCACCGACCGGACGCACACAGTTCGCGCTGTCGGAGATGCCCAGGAAGACCTGCCAGCTCTGGTTGGTGCCCGAGCTGCTTGGTTGGGCCCAGACATACATGGGCACGGCCGGTCCACCGACGTCGTCCCAGGAGTCGATCGTGCAGTCGCCCCAGATCTTCTGGAGCTGCGTGACAGTCAGCGTATTGATCCCGGCAGCGGGCGAAGTACCGTCTCCGGGACCGGTGCGAAAACTCCCCCACGCGAGGCCGTCTCGCGCGTACGCGACGAAGCGTCGCGAGTCTCCATCGGCGGACACGCGAGCACGCGACGAGCGAGCGTAGTCGATGCGCGTCACGCCGGGGTTCCCGAATTCCTTGAGGATCGTGATGCCGTGGCTCGACCCCACCGGGAAGAAGCTCAATGCAACGTCGTGGCTGTAGTTTTCGGTATTCGGGATGGCCGCCGCGCCCGAAGGCTGCGACGCGGCGCACGTGCTGTTCTTCGGTCTATCTGTGCTGCTGGTGCCGACCGTCAGGCAGCCGACCGAGTTGTTGTAGGCGGAATCGAGCCTCTGCATCACGTCGAACGTGCCGTCGGACCCTTGGCCGCGGATGAACTGCACCGCGTTGTCAGGGACCGCCACTGCGCGGGGACCCGCCAGGGCAACGACCAAACCAATCGCCGCGATTACCTCTGCGGCCTTTCTTGCATGGCGAACCATGCAGCGCCTCCTTCCGCGATCGTCGAGAACTACCCCTGGGGCCACCGTCAGGAGGTATACGCGCGACTCTTGGCCGAGCCGAGTCGAGCCCGTGAACGCCCAGTGAACGCTCTAGCAGTGGACGGCGGCCGGGGTCTTGCCTAGCGAGGGGTCGGTTTATACGGGCCCTCGCCGGGCGTATCCGCGTCATAGCGGCCGGGAGCGCCCGGATCCTCGCCCGGCTCGAAGTAAGGCTGAACCTGGACGTAGCCTCGCGCCTCCGGATCGGATGCCTCGTAGTACGAGATAGCCCAGGCACCTTCGGGCCTGAACTTCACCCGTTTGCCGGCGGGAATACGGGTCGGACCCCATCCGAACGAGTTGAAGTGCAGCTCCTTCGTCTCGCTCGTCTCATTAATGAAACTGATGTCCTCGGCCACTATCGACACGAGGTTGACCGGGACGAACCCGCGCTCGGTGATGAATACTTCCTGTCCGACGCGAAACTGCTTGTTCTTGATCTCTCGCGACGAGCGGGCCGGCTTGGGCAAGGGGCGCGGCCGCGGGGTTGCGCCGGCGACGTTCGGTACGACGCGTTTGCGCCCGTCCCAGGTTCCGTATCGACGATCAACGACGACCTTCGCCGAGCGGAGGCGCTTCTCAACGACGGCTTGGAGCCGCCTTTCGCCGAGCTCCCTGATCGAGCCACCGACCACGCTGCGGATCTCCTTCAACGGCGGAAGCGGACGGCTCTCGACCAGCAACAGATGGTATCCCTCGGGCCGCTTGATCGGCTGCCCGACCTCACCGATGTCTTGCGTGATAGCAGCGCGGTTCAGCTCCGGTTGTAGGTGGTTACGACCATTGCATCCCAAGTCCCCGCCCTTGGGCGCAGTTCCCGTGTCGAGCGAGACGTCACGCGCCACGTCGGTAAACGTCTCTCCGCCGACGATGCGCCGTCGCGCGGCAAGAGCAGCGTCGTAAGTGTCGACGACGATGTCCCTTGTGCAAGGAGTGATGAACTCCTCTTTGTTGCGGCGATAGTAGCTCTCGAGGGTTTCGTTTGCGGTCAGCTGGCGCTTCAGCGCTGCACGAAAGAGTGCGCGCTCCCTGAGCTGTGCTTGATACCAGACGGGAAAGCTGGCAAAGATGCTGGAATCGCCGACGTAGGCGCGAGCTTCGTCGTTACCCTTCTGCCGATCGAGCGACGTGATCTTTGCTCCTCTGTGCTCGAACTCCTCCTTGACGGCGATCGCGGTGATCTGAATCGTCAACACGTCCGCCGTCAGGTAAGGAGCAGCCTCTTTGCTGAATGCTCGCCCGGCGAAATCTGCAGCGATTCCCTGTTCTTCCTCGATGTAGGCGACGTACTTCTCGTTCGACCTCATAGCCTCGAGCTCGCGTTCCAACTGCGACGTGGAGATCGCGGTTCGGTCGACTCGAGCCGCGACGCCGCCGGAACCGCAGCTCGAAAGCACCGTCAGCAGCGCAACTACCGCGAACGTGGCCATGACGGCGCGCCGGTCGGTCATAGGGTCGATGGAAGTATGGAGACCAGCCCTTCCATCCACGCAAAGAGCAACGCGAGGATGATCGGCGTCGTGAGCAGATACGTGGACCACCGTCTCCACCGTTGATAAAGCGTGTCTGCAACGACAAGTACCGCGAGCAGCAAGGTTCCCGATAGAGCGACGCCCACGAGCGCACCTGCGTTGCCAGTGAACGTCATGGCACCGGCTTGTCCGGCCAGTCTCGGTGGATCGGGAGCCGACGATGGATCGCCCTGAAGCTCGGCCTCGACGACGAGGGCGCCCGTCGGCGTGTACGCAGGGTCGGAGGTGACGAGGCTCAGCCATCCCGTCGTTGATGCCTCGAGGCGCTCGACCTTTCTCGGTTTCAAGCGACTCACTTCTCGAACGCGATACTCGAACCGACCGTACGGCGTGATCGTAGTGACGTTGTCTCCCGCTCGAAGAAGATCGAGCTTGCCGAACGGCGCGCCGTATGTGGTCCTCCGACCGGCAATGATTGCGTGCCCGGGCTGACCAGGAACATGAGAGCTACGGAGGTGACCAGGACCGCGTTTGAGTTGCTCGGAATCCGTTCCTTCGACGACGACTTTCCTCAGATGAAGGTCCGGAATCTCCAAGAGCGCGACCGGTGTGCCTTTGGCGATGGGTGCAGGCTGTCCGTCGGCGCCTCTGCCAAGACCGACTCCGCTGCCAAGGAGACTCTGAAACGCACCTCGCAGACTTCGTTGGGACCGCTGCTCGCTGATGCCTGCGAGCCCCATCTGGAAGAGGGCGAACAGGAGCATCAATGCGCCCCCCAGGATCAGGGCGCGTGCAAATGTCCGAGCTGGACCACGTGTGCCGGCGGGGGATGAGCGCGGACGAAGACGTGCGTCCGCGGCTAGTTCAGAGGTGCGAATCGACCGGGGCTCGAGAACGCGCATCGTGATCACCAAAGATCGAGTAGACGTCTTGGATCGGCTCGGATGAGCCGGGCTCCTGAGGCCTTGCCCCGAGCGTTGTTGAGCGCGTGCGCAGCAACGTGGCGCGTCCAAGGACGAGCAGGGCAATGCCGCCGAGAATCAGTACCGGCACACCAACCGGGACGAATCCAACATCCGAGAGTCCCAGAACACCGGCAATTGCTCTCTTGATTGCCTGGACCGGGGGAGACTCTGCGATCGCTTGAGCCAAAGCCGGAACTGCATCGGCAATCCGTCGTGCGACGGACGGCGCCGCTGCCGTCGTCGGCGCGGCCGAGGGCGACGGATCGGGTGAGGCAAAGACGGGAGTCAGTTCTGCGGCAGGAGCGAGCGCCGCCGGCACGCTCGTCGCCACGGGTGCCGACTCGACGGCGCTGGACGGCGGTGCGAGGTCGGCCGCCGGGACATTAGCGACCTTCTCAACACCTGCGACAGCGGCAGACCTCAGTGAATCGGGCAAGGGGACGTAGCCTCGCGAGATGGCGGCCTTCTGCCCGGCATCGTTTGTATACATGACGAACTTGCCGATCGTTTCCGCGATAGTCGGGTCCACACCTTTGCTCTCGCCCGACGCCGCGATGAGGTAACTCGCGACTGGAATCGGATAGGCCTTCGGGTCGCTCGAGTTGAAGTTCGGAGCGAACACCCCGTCGCTCGATACCTGACCGGCAGCGAATGCGGCGGCAACGTTTTCCGTTGTCGGCAGTACATAGTTCCCAGCAGCGTTCTTCAGTGAAGCAACCGGCAGACCGAGCTTCTGTGCTTCGCTCAGATAGACGTATCCGATGAAGCCGTTGAAGGGAACGTCCCCACTCTCATCCGTTTGCTCGCCGGGGAACGAGCGCACGTATTGCGCGACGGCATCCGTGCCTGTGCGAAGGATGACGCCGACCTTGCCCGGGAAGATGCGCGTGGGGCCGGCCTCGAACTCGACACCGCCCGCCTTGTACTCGTCTCGTGCCGTTTCCCAGAGCCACGAGGTCAACCACCACGTCGCCGCCGAGTTATCGGCGCGTGCTACGGGCACCGATCGTCGACCCGGGAACTTGTGATCGGGGTTGTCGGCCGCGATCTCAGGGCTGTCCCAACTTGTGATCCGGCCCTGCATGAGCTTGGCCGCCGTCGAAGGTGAGAGCCTTAGATCCTTGACCTGCTCCTTTTTGCCGTCGCCGTCGCGGTCGTACCAGAAGTTGTAGACGAGTACGAGGCTTCCCGCCGTGATCGGCACGTGTACGGGCGTGACCTCACGTTGCTTGAGTTTCTCCCGCTCCTCTGCGGTGAGGCTGAGACCCGATAAGGCGAAATCCGAGTCGGGAAGGGCATTGACGAACGCTTCAATTCCCTGAACGGAGTTCGTTGTCGTGTACGAGACGTTCAGCTTCAGTTCGCCGCGGCACACCTCGGATTGCCATTCACGGAAGGCGCCGCGAACCGATGTGGCGCCGCTTCCGGCCGTGCGGCTCCCACCTTCCGGGCAGGGTGTCGTGCTGAGCGCATATTTGAGATCGACCGACGCCGAATCCGAGAACGGGCCTCTGCGCCCGATTCAAGCAGTTGGATAGCAACGAGCCGACACGAGTGATCGGAATCACACAGAAAGGGGTCGGCTCCGGAGGCGGGAACGACATCGTTGGCGACGAGGACGAATGGTGTCGACCCGGTCCCGGCCGTGGGCGTGCCGGCATCACCTGAGCGGATGATTTTCTCGTCCCCCGGCTCCCGCCCCGATCCGGAAGACGCTTTGCAGTCCGCCGATGATGCGGCGTTCGCCGGGCAGAGAAGGATCTTCACGAACCTGTTGGGCTCGAAACCGGTCCACGAGACGTCGACGTACTGTCCGTGCGTCAATTGCTCGTTCGGCGACACCGTCACCTGTCGGCCGGTCTG
Organism: Actinomycetota bacterium; assembly: GCA_035640475.1. Lineage (GTDB taxonomy): Bacteria > Actinomycetota > JAICYB01 > JAICYB01 > JAICYB01 > DASQWC01. The sequence continues at coordinate 9,417 of DASQWC010000143.1, forward strand.
TGCGCTGGCGGGGCCCAAGTACAAAAGTCCGGCGATCACGCCGAGTGCACCCGCAGCCGCGAGCAGTCGCGGACGGATTGTGGCGAATTGCACGTTATGACGACGGGAGTTCACGTGAGCTCCGACGAACCTTTCCATCCCGCCCGGGTGCCGTTACTGCTTGAAGGTATGCATGCCTCGTGAATGGTCCGGGTGGGAAATGTGAACGAACGGCAAACTGGGGTTCCGTCCACGCGCCTTCCGATGCACAATGCGCATGCCTTGGAGAAGGCAGTGTCTCGCTCTGCGCTCTTCATCGCGGCCCTGGCGATCGTTGGGTTCGCGGCGGTTCGGCATGCCTCGGCTCAGGGTCAGGGCGTCGGCGTCGAAGTCACGCAGGCGTCCTCCAGTCCAGGAGCGACCTCATCTCCCGGAACGACGACATCGACGACCACCGGCACCACAACGCGCACGACCACGACAACGGGCACGACCGCGACGACTGGCGCCACCACCGGGACGGCGGCGACCACGGGAGCTACAGGAACAACCGGTGTGACGGGAGCGACCGGAACGACGTCGGGAGCCACGACCGGCACGCCGGGTGGCGGACTCTTGCCGAAGACCGGGCTCGGCATCGCCTACATGGTCGTCATCGCCCTGGCCCTGATCGTCTTCGGTACCTCGCTCGTGCAGGCAACGGGTCGGCACCGCTCCGACTAGCTGGATCTGAGCCTCGGATACCGTTGAGGACGGTGTGAGAGTCCTCGTCGTCGGCTCGGGTGGCCGCGAGCACGCGATTGCGTGGAAGCTCGCGCAGTCCGACGACGTCACCGAGCTCATCTCGGCCCCCGGAAACCCCGGTATGGCCGCGCTCGGTCGCGTCGTGCCGGTCCCCGTCGACGACATCGAAGGACTCGCACGACTCGCCGAGGACGAGTCGATCGATCTCACGGTGGTGGGACCCGAGATCCCGCTCGTGAACGGCATCGCCGACCTCTTCAAGTCACGCGGGCTGCGTGTGTTCGGTCCGTCGAAGGGCGCAGCCGAGATCGAGGGCAGCAAGGTGTTCTGCCGGGAGCTCGCCCGTCGTCACGGGGTTCCGATGGCGCAAGGCGAGAGCTTCGACGACCCGGAGGCCGCGGCCGACTGCGCGCGCACGCTCGCTGCTCCCCTCGTCGTCAAGGCCGACGGACTGGCGGCAGGCAAAGGCGTGCTCATCTGCGACTCGCAGGCGGACGCCGTCAACGTCATCGACAGGATGATGCGCGAGGACATGTTCGGCACCTCCGGCCGGCGCGTCGTCGTCGAGGAGTTCCTCGAGGGCCGGGAGACGTCGATCTTCTGTCTGACCGACGGTGAGTCGCGGGTCATCCTCGACCCGGCCCAGGACTACAAGCGGGCGCAGGACGACGACCACGGCCTCAATACCGGCGGGATGGGTTCGTATTCGCCGGTGCCGTGGCTTTCAACCGATGTCCGAGAGCAAGCGGTTCGCGAGATCGTTCATCCGCTGCTTGACGGCCTCGCATCGGAAGGCCGTCCGTTTGCCGGGTGCTTCTACGCCGGGCTGATGATCACCGAGAAGGGCCCGCGTCTGATCGAGGTGAACTCACGCTTCGGCGATCCGGAGACGCAGGCGCTCCTGCCGAGACTGCGCACGGATCTCGTGCAGCTCTTGTTCGCGTGCGTGGACGGAAGCCTCGGCTCGCACGAGCCGGTGTGGAGCGAGGACGCCTGCGTCAGTGTTGTCGTCGCATCGGGCGGATACCCGGGCGACTACGCCTCAGGAAAGGCCATCGAGGGGATCGACGACGCGGAAGCGCTGGGCGACGTCATGGTCTTCCACGCCGGGACGTCTCGCTCGGGCGGACGACTCGTGAGCGCCGGTGGACGAGTGCTCAATGTCTCGGCGCTCGGCAGTTCGATCCCCGCCGCGCGCGATCGTTGCTACGAGGCGGTGTCGCGGATCACGATGGACGGCGCCTACAGCCGGAGCGATATCGCGCGCGGCGTTTAGACCCAGGGCTTGCGAGCGAACACGCCGTACAGGAACGGGCTCGAGCAGATGAACGACGGGTCGAGCATCGCCGCGCTGGCCACGTCCAGGTCGTCCGGGTAAAGGCCGTCCGCTTCGAGCAAGTCGTTGCGCACCATCTCCCACGTCAGCATGTTCGTGATCGGGCCGGGGTGCCCGCCGTGTGCGTACAAGCGGGTCTCCTCGACGGTGAACTCGTCCAGGCCCATCTGAGCGACGAGCCGCATGGCCGTCTCCCCGAAGCGCACGTCCATTCTCGAGGACATGACATCGACGAACGTCCGCATCACCCGTTCGTACGCGCCGGCGGCCGCGTGTTCGCGCGTGACGACGACGGGGTCGCAGAAGACGGGCTCCTCAACGACAAGCCAGCCGCCGGGTCGCAGGGACCCCACCATGCGCTCGAGCGCTCGCTCGGCGTCGGAGACGTGCATCAGGACGTGCCGGCAGTGGGCGAGGTCGAACGCGTTCGGCTCGAGCTCGTCTGCGACGATGTCGTGACGGCGAACCTCGAGGAACCGCCGCTGCCCCTCGAGGTGATCGAGCAAGCGAAGATCCATGTCGGTCGCGACGACGTGGCCGCGGGGCGCGACCTGCTCGGCGAGCCAGCGTGCGATCGAGCCGCGCCCGGCGCCGACCTCCAGGCACCGCCACCCGGGTCCGACTCCGACGCGTTCGAGCCGCTTGGTCGAGAGTGGATCGACTGCGGCTTGTAGATTGAGGAGTCGCTCGGACTCGAAGTCCCGGGCGACGTGGTATGCGAAGTACCTCGTTTCCTCCGCGATCGCCATGACCACACCCCCTGCCGGGATGCGCCGTCAGGCGCCCCGTCTTGTTGGTCGATGGGACTGCACCGACATCAGTGTGGTTGGGGTGTTCGTCGATAGCTGCGGTTCCGTCCACAGATACAACCGGTAGTTGTACGTCCTGGTCGAATTGGTGACGGCCGGGTGTGCAAAGATGCACAGATGGCGCAGTTCGTTGCGATTCTCATGGGATCCGAGTCCGACCGCGACGTCATGAAGCGGGCCGAGGAAGCGCTCTCCGAATTCGGTGTCTCCTACGAGACGAACGTGATCAGCGCTCACCGGAAGCCCGATGCACTCGTTGCGTACATCAGGGACGCGAACGCGCGCGGGGCCGCCGTCTACATCTGCGCGGCGGGAATGGCCGCGGCGTTGCCGGGCGTAACGGCAGCCCACACGACCAAACCGGTGATCGGCGTTCCGATCGAGTCGGGGAGCTTGCGCGGCCTCGATGCGCTGCTGTCGATCGTCCAGATGCCGCCGCGCGTGCCGGTCGCCACCGTCGCCGTGAACGGCGCGCAGAACGCTGGTCTGCTTGCCGTCCAGATCCTGGCGACGTCCGATGACGAGCTCGCCGAGCGATACGAGGAATTCAAGCGCCGATTGGCGGAGGACTAGCCGGACGGCTTACGGAACCGCGAACGCCAGCCCGTCGCTCCACACACCGAGGCCGTCGTTCTTCCACGGGACGACCCACCAAGCGTAGTTTCCCGAAGGGATGTTGTAGCCGGGCGAGAGCACACACGTGGTCTGCGTGCCGGCGCACGAGAGCTGCTCTGCGGAGAGCCACGCATCACCGGCATGCGCGGTCGCCCCATCGACCCACACGTAGTACCAGGCGGCACCGGGCACCCGGTTCCACCTGTGGATGATCGGATTCGACGTGACGCCCGACGGCGATAGCTGCGTCGGTTTTCCGGTGATGAAGCTGCCGGCGTCGCTCGGCGGCCCGGAGCCGCCGGTGTTCGACGCCTGAACCGTCCAGGTGTGGTTGCCGAAGACGAGCGTGGCGCCGGGGGTGACCGAGCATGTGCCGGACCCGGTGCCGCATCCGGCCTGCGAGGCCGTATACGACGTCTGGACGGAGCTGCCGTTGTCGACCGACAGCAGGTACGATGCGGCGCCGTTGACGGCGTTCCATCTATAGGTCACGGGGTCGGTCACGCTTCCGGTCGGCGAGACCAGCGTGGGCTTGCCTGGAACCGACGGCGGCGGAGGCGGTGGGGGTCCGCCCCCGGCGGCCTCGAGTGCAGCGTTGTACGCGTCGGCCAGCGGCTCGGTGATGCCCTCGTCGGCTCCCCACAGACCCTTCCCAAAGCACGGGCCTGTCGTGTCGTTGACGGTGCCGTTGGGGCACGTTCCCTTGCGAACGATCAGATCGCGGACGGCCGTCGTGGCCATGCTCGGCTGGCGTGAGCGAATGAGTGCCCCAACCCCGGCGACGTGAGGCGCTGACAAGCTGGTCCCGGTCAAGTGCACGCCGTTGCTGTAGATGCTGACGCCGGGGGCCGTCACGTCGATGGTGCTTCCGCGGTTGGAGCCCGACCAGATGGCATCGCCGGCGGGAGTGCCGTCTGCGTCGGAGAGCGCAGACACCGTGACGGCCTGTGGGTTGCTGCCCGGCCAGTAGTTGGCGGCGTCGGCGCCGTTGTTGCCGGCGGCGAGCGTGAAAACCACCCCAGAGGGCGGACTGCGGTCCGATGTCACCATCGCGCTGTTCATTGCCGGACACACTGCTCCACAGGATCCCGAGCCGGACAGGCTGAGGTTCGCGACGTCGATGTCGTCGGCCGGGTTCCCATTGGCATTGAGGGCCTTGACGTAGTTGATGCCGCACAGCACCGCGGACGACGTCGTCGAGTTGCCGTTCGCGAAGACACGAACGGACACGATGGTCGCGTTGCGCGCGACCCCGTAGACGCCGGCGGCCGATCCGGCGACGGCGGAGCCGTGCCCTGAGCCATCGAACGTATTCGGTCCCGCGCACGCGAACGATGTGGCGCGGTCGACCAGTCCGGCGCCGCTCGTGCTCGTCAGGGCGGAGGAGTCGTTCACACCGGTGTCGAGAATCGCAATGCGGACGCCCTGGCCCGTGTACCCGGCCGCGAACGCCTCACCTACGTGCATGCGCATGAGTCCGAAGCGCCAGGGGTAGGACGAGAGTCCGTGGTCGGTGGGATAGGCGACACGATCCTGGTCGATCTCATCGACTCGCGGATCGGACGCGATCTCCTCGGCAACCGACGGTGCGGCCGTGATGCTGAACGCGCCGAGCTCGTTGTAGGTGAACTGCACCTCGCCGCCGTAGCGGTCGGCCAGCTCGTCGGCGACGACCGACGCATCGGCGTCCGATGACACGCGGATGATCCAGCTGTCCCGAACCGTCTCGGTCGGTTGCCCGTCGATGACCTCGGTCGTGACCGCGGAGAGCTCCGGTTCGGTGAACTCCTGCGGAGCACGGCCGGGCCCGGTGTCGACGGTCGGTTGCGCCGGCGAGGACGGCGGCGCTTGGACTGAGGGCGGCGCAACGGCGGACGGCGGTGCCGCCGAGGCACGGGCGGCGTGGCTCCCCGGAGGCGGTGGAGGCTCCTGAGCCAGCGTCGGCGGACCGGTTGCCGACGGAGCGGCGCCGGGACGGCTCGTCGCGAAGAAGAGCAAGGCCATGGCCGCACAGACGCGAATGGCTTTCGATCTCAAGGGATCGGTGGTCTCCCGCCTCTTCTCGCCCCCGGTACCGAAACGAGGTACCGCCCCAGGGTAGCCCAGACCCGCAGGCGTTTCGTTACGTGCCCGGGAACGGTGCGGCGAAGGCTTCAGACGGCAGCGAGAACGCGTTCGTGATGAACGAAATGGCGTGGTACTGACCCACGAGGGCGACCAGCTCGACCAGCTCGGCCGGCTGCCAGTTCGCGCTGAGTGAGGTCCACAGGTCGTCCGAAACGGCGCCGGTGTCGTGCAGCTCGTCCACAAGACGCACGAGCAGCAATTGACGCTGGGTCCAGACCGGCCGGTCGTCGACGGTGGCATCCACCTGCTCGGGTGTCAGGCCGACGCTCGACGAATAGATCGCGACGTGGACGCCCCATTCGTATTCCGACCCGCACCGGGCACACGTGCGCAGGATGACGATCTCCCGCTCCAGCGGGTCCACTACTCCGAAGTTCAGAAGGTAGGACCCGGTACTACGGAGCTTGTCGAGCAGGTGTGAATTGTGCGCGATCGTGCGGAAGAGGAGCAGCGGCTCGACATCGGCGCCGCCCATCATTCTCTCGAGAGTTCGTCCGATCTCGGCTGGGTACGGAGGCTCGAGCGGCTCGAGGCGTGCTACCATTTCCGTAGCAGGATAATGCTTCGGAATCCGTAGCGCAAGCCAAAGGTACGCCATGCCGACGCCGCTGCCGGGACGGCCGGTCCGGGGATCGAGAACGGGCCGTCCGATCATGGCGCTCCTCGACCTCCTCGGACGCCGCTGGACGCTGCGCGTTCTTTGGGAGCTGCACGACGACACGCTCAACTTCCGGGAGCTGCGCGCACGGTGCGACTCGATGTCACCGAGCGTCCTGAACGAGCGGCTCGCCGATCTGCGCGACGCCGGCATCGTCGAGCTCACCGGCGATGGCTACAGGCTCACCGGCGACGGACGTGAGCTGCTGCGGACGTTCAAGCCTCTGAGCCGGTGGGCGAAACGGTGGGCAACGCGGGTAAGGTCCCGGTCATGATCCCGCGGTACACACGCCCGGAGATGAGGCGGCTGTGGTCGGACCGGGCGCGCTACGAGCGCTGGCTGGACGTGGAGCTCGCTGCGCTCGACGCATGGGAGTCGATCGGTCGAGTTCCAATCGGGACGGCCGACGCATGCCGTGCGACGGCTCGCGTCGACGCGGAGCGCATCGCGGAGCTCGACGCACTGGTGCAGCACGAGACGGCGGCCTTCGTCTCGCAAGTGCAGGAGACGTGTGGAGATGAAGGACGCTTCATCCACTACGGGCTGACGTCCTACGACATCGTCGACACCGCACAGGGGATCGCGATGCGCGAGGCTTGCGATCTGCTCGACGGCCGGCTGCACACGCTCGTCGCCGTGCTCAAGCGCACGGCGCTCCAGCATCGCGACACGCTGTGCATGGGACGCTCGCACGGCATCCACGCCGAGCCGACGACGTTCGGAGCGAAGATCGCAACGCACGCCTTCGAGTTCGCGCGTCATGCAGAACGTCTGCACTTCGTCCGGCAGCAGGTGGCCGTCGGCACGATCTCCGGTCCGGTGGGGAGCTATGCAAGCGTTCCGCCGGAGGTGGAGGCGCACGTCCTGGCCGCCGTCGGGCTCGCTCCGGAGCCGGCGCCGACGCAGATCGTCAACCGGGACCGGCACGCCGAGTACCTGTCGCTTCTGGCCCTGATCGGTGCATCGATCGAGCGACTGGCGACCGAGATCCGTCACCTCGCGCGCACCGAGGTGCGCGAGGCCGAGGAGCCGTTCGAGGCAGGGGCACAAAAGGGCTCGTCGTCCATGCCGCACAAGCGCAACCCATGGCGATCCGAGCGCCTGGCCGGATTCGCCCGGTTGCTGCGCGGCTACGCGCAAAGCGGGCTCGAGAGCGTCACGACGTGGCACGAACGCGATATCGCGCAGTCCTCCGTCGAGCGTGTCGCGCTCGTCGATGCATCGTGCGTGTGCGACTTCGCGCTCGACGAGATCACGCAAATCATCGATCACCTTGCGGTGTATCCCGATCGCATGCGGCGCAACATGGAAGCATCGCGCGGGCTCTACTTCTCGCAGCACGTCCTGCTTGCCCTGATCGAGACCGGGCTCAGCCGCGACGATGCCTACCGCATCGTCCAATCGGCGGCGATGCGCGCGTGGGATGAAGGCCGTCCGTATCTGGAGGTGCTCAAGGAAGATTCGGAGGCGTCCGAGTTTCTCCCCGGCCCCCAGCTGGACGAGATCTTCGACGACCGCCGCTTCCTCGAGAACATCGGCGTGATCTTCGAACGCTTGGAAGCGCTCGAGACCTAATTGCCCGGCCCGCTCATCTCGGATCTGGACGGGACGATCGCCGACACGGCGCCGGCGATCTTCCACTCCCTGCGCGTGACGTGCTCGGAGCTCGGCATTCCGCTCTCGACGAAGCAGGAGCTGTCGTGGTCGCTCGGGCCCCCGTTGCACTGGTGCCTCGAGCGGATCGGCGTCGGCGCCGACATGATGCGCGATGCGATCGCGATCTTCGAGCGCGCCCACACCGACTGCATCGATCTCGTCGTGCCGATGCCCGGCGCCGACGTCGTCATTCCCGAGCTCGCGGAAACGGGAGTGCAGATCGGCGTCGCGACGATCAAGCCGTCCGGCATTGCCGATCTCGTGCTGCGCACCATCGGATTGCGCGACTACGTCCGCGTGCTATGCGGGCGCAACGACGACTTGGACCCGCGAACGAAGACCGATCTCGTCCGCGAGACATTGTCGGAATTACCGGGGGCGAGCCCGGTCTACATCGGCGATCATGACAACGACGAACTAGCCGCGCGCGAGCTGGGTATTCGGTTCCTTCGCTATCCCGAAAGCTCCTGGGATGTTGTGCGAAGCGCTATGGCTGACGTCCCATAAAGCCCGCGTACTTCTCGGTTTCCGAAGCGCCCTCGGGCACGTCGACCCTCGCGTGCAGGACGCCGTCCATACGCCACATCGTGTCCATGGGCTCCACCACCGAGCGGCATTCGGCGATGAGGTCGTCCGGGATGGTCGTGTCCTGACCGGTGGCCTTCGCAAGATCCCAGCCGTGGGTGACGTGCTCGACGAAAGCGATCGACGCCATCATCTGGCCCGGCAGCTCACCGAACGGCATCTTCCACGGCTTGTCGATCGTCCCGGGCTGGCGGATGACCTCGAGCAGCTTCGCCGCGCGCTCGTCGTACTCCTTGCCGGGCTCGGCCCCGAACTGATCGCCTTCGGGCATCTTGGCCTCGCCGCCCTCCGCACCTGTTCTGAGCATTTCGAGTCCGCCGATCATGTGGTTCAGGAGCGCCTTGACGTCGAACTCGGTGCACGGTGTTGATTCGGCGTACTGCTCGGCCTTCACTCCATGGACGATCTTCGAGGTCCGTTGCGTCGCCTTCTCGATCCGTTCGATCGCATCCATCTCTGCCCCTCCTTCTCCTCGGTTGCCGACAGTCTCGTGTCGGTTCCCGTCATCCCGACGTCGGTAATCAGTTCACTCCCTCGGGATTCGCGCGCGCCAACCGGCTTGCCTCGGGCGTCCTGCCTCTCGGATACAGTCAAGACGTGCCACGTCGGAGCGAAGCGGAGGCGTAAATAGGCCCCCTAACCGACATCCGCCTTGGTTTGCCTCGCGTCGCTTCAGGCAAGGTCCGGGAGATGTTCGACGCCTCGCCGAACGGCTCCGAGGGCAACCTTCTCATGGTCGCAACCGACCGGATCTCGGTCTTCGACGTCGTCCTGCCCACGCCGATCCCCGACAAGGGCGCCGTGCTCAACGGCCTCTCAGTCTTCTGGTTCGAGCGGACGAAGGCGATCATCGGCAACCACTTGGTGGCCTGGCGCCTGAACGAGTTCCCCGAGAACATGCGGGACCCCGAGCTGGCCGGACGCTCGATGCTCGTCCGCCGGGCGGACATAGTGCCGCTGGAGTGCGTGGTCCGCGGCTTCATCACCGGAACGGGCTGGAAGGACTACCAGAGGACCGGAGAGGTATGCGGCCACAAGCTCCCGACGGGCTTGCTCGAGGCACAACAGCTGCCCGAGCCGCTGTTCACGCCGTCGACGAAGGCGGTCACCGGTCACGACGAGAACATCACGGTCGAGCAAGCCAAGCAGATCGTCGGAGATGCCGCGCTCGTCGACCGGATTGCCGACGTCTCGATCCGACTCTACGAGGACGCCCGCAACTACTCGGCCTCGCGCGGCATCATCCTGGCCGACACGAAATACGAGTTCGGCCTTGTCGACGGCGAGCTGATTCTCGGCGACGAGCTCTTCACGCCCGACTCGTCGCGGTACTGGCCGGCCGACGAGTGGGAGCCGGGCAAGAACCCGCCGTCCTTCGACAAGCAGTTCGTGCGCGACTACGGGGAGTCGCTGAATTGGAACAAGGACTATCCGGGTCCCGAGCTGCCCGACGACGTGGTGGCGGGGACGACCGCGCGCTATCGCGAAGCCTACGAACGCATCACCGGTACCGGCTTCGACGACTATCTGACAGAAGCGTCGTGAGCTCCTCGAACGGCTCGAAGATCAAAGCCGTGGCCCGCATCGACGTGATGCTGAAGCCCGGGATCTCCGACGTTCAGGGCCAGGTCGTCGAGCGCTCGCTGCCGGCGATGGGATGGGAAAACGTCTCCGACGTCCGCGTCGGCAAGCATCTCGAGCTGATCGTCGAGGGTCCCTCGTTGGACGGGCTGCGCGCGCAGGTCGAGAAGATGTGCGAGGCCTTCCTCGCGAACACCGTGATCGAGAGCTACTCCGTCTCACTGGAGCAGATCTGAGCAGACCGAGCATCGCGGTCGTCCTCTTCCCCGGCTCCAACTGCGAGCAGGACGTCGTCCACGCGCTGCGCGGTGAGGGCGCGGATGCAGACTACGCCTGGCACGGCGATTCCGACCTGGGCGGCGCCGACGCCGTTGTGCTCCCGGGCGGGTTTGCGCACGGCGACTACCTGCGCACGGGAGCAATTGCGCGCTTCTCGCCGGTCATGGATGCGGTCCGCTCGCTCGCCGAACAGGGCGCGCCGGTGCTGGGTATCTGCAACGGGTTCCAGATTCTCGCCGAAGCCCACCTCGTCCCCGGCGCCCTTCGTCGCAACGAAGGGCTTCGCTTCCTGTGCACGTGGACCGAATTGGTCGTCGAGGACACGGACACGATCGCTACGCGCGCGTGCGAGAAGGGCCAGCGCCTGCGGATTCCGATCAACCACTACGAAGGCAACTACACACCGCCGGAAAGCGGTATGCCGCGCATCGCGTTCACCTACGTCGAGAACCCGAACGGTGCCTGGCACAACGCCGCCGGCGTGGCAAACGACGCCGGCAACGTCGTCGGCATGATGCCGCACCCGGAACGTGCGTCCGAGTCGTGGCTCGGCTCGGTGGACGGCCGCTCGGTGCTCGCATCGCTCGTCGAGAGCTGCGCTGTTCGCATATCCGCGTGAGCACGGAAACCACGCCGCTCTACGCGGCCCTCGGACTCACCTCCGAGGAGTACGCGCGCATTCGCCAGACGATCGGACGCGACCCGACACACACCGAGCTCGCGATGTTCTCGGTCATGTGGTCGGAGCACTGCTCGTACAAGTCGTCACGTCTTCATCTGCGCGAGCTGCCGACCGATGCGCCGTGGGTCGTCCTCGGCCCGGGTGAAGGCGCCGGCGTCGTGCAAGTCAAGCCCGGCCTGCGCGTCGCCTTCAAGATGGAATCGCACAACCACCCTTCGGCCGTCGAGCCGTTCCAGGGCGCAGCGACCGGTGTCGGCGGCATCGTCCGCGACATTCTGTCGCTGGGCGCCCGGCCGATCGCGGTCCTCGACCCGCTTCGCTTCGGCCCGCCGACCGACGAACGCAACCGCTTCCTCTTCGACGGCGTCGTGCGCGGCATCGCCTCGTACGGCAACTCGCTCGGCCTGCCGACCGTGGGTGGTGAGGTCGTCTTCGATCCCGCGTACTCGGGCAACCCGCTCGTGAATGCGATGTGTGTCGGTGTGCTCGAGGATGACGAGCCGTTGCGCTCAGGACCTTCAGGCGCCGGCGACGTCGCCGTTCTCGTCGGCTCGAAAACCGGGCGAGACGGCATCGGCGGGGCGTCGATTCTCGCCTCGCAGGAGTTCGAGGAGGGCTCGGAAGCGAAGCGGCCGTCGGTCCAGGTCGGCGACCCGTTCACCGAGAAGCTCCTCATCGAGGCGTGCCTCGAGCTGAAACGCGAAGGATTGCTCACCGGCATGCAGGACCTCGGCGCGGCCGGGATCACGTGCGCGCTGTCGGAGACGGCGGCTGCGCGTGGACTCAGCGTAGACGGGCTCCTCGACGCGGTCCCCTTGCGCGAGGCCGACATGGAGCCGTGGGAGATCTGCATGTCGGAATCGCAGGAGCGGATGCTCGCGTGCGTCCGTCCCGGCGACGTCGGACGCGTCGTCGACGTCTGCGCGAAGTGGGGCTTGGACGCCGTGGAGGTCGCCACATACAAGGAAGGCGGACGGCTCGTTCTGCGCGGCAAGGGTGAGCTGCTGTGTGAGGTGCCGGCCGAGGCGCTGGCCGACGGTCCGGCCTACGAACGGCCGGTCGTCCCTGCCGACAGATCGAAGCTTCACTCACTCGACCCGCTCGAGCTGCGCTGGCCGTCCGCGGAAGAAGTCCTGCTGCGGCTGCTCGCGTCTGCGTCCATCGCGTCCAAGCAGTGGGTGTGGCGCCAGTACGACCACATGGTTCGCCTGAATACGCTCGTCACGCCCGGCGCCGACGCCGCCGTGCTCCGCCTTCCCGAGTCGCGCCGCGGCGAGAGCGGACAGCCCGGCATCGCGCTGGCGACCGACGGCCCCGGACGAATCGCGGCGCTCGATCCGTACGTGGGCGGCGCCCTCGCCGTGTGCGAGTCGGCCCGCAACGTCGCGTGCGTCGGTGCGAGCCCGCTGGCGATCACCGACTGCTTGAACTTCGGCTCGCCCGAGCGTCCGGAGGTCATGGCCGACTTCGTCGCCGCGATCCGCGGGATCGGCGACGCCTGCCGCGCATTCGGCATTCCGGTCACGGGCGGCAACGTGTCGTTCTACAACGAGTCGCCGCACGGGGCCGTGCATCCGACACCGATCGTCGGCATGCTCGGCGTCCTCGACGACGTGTACACATTCCGCCCGCCGTCCGCTCGCGACGGCGATGTGATCGTCCTGCTCGGCGAGACCCGGCCCGAGCTCGGCGGAAGCGAGGCCCTCGCCGTCGTGCACGACACCGTCGGCGGCCTCGCGCCCGTCCTCGACTTGGGAGCCGAGGTCGCACTCGTTGGCTTGCTCGCAACGACCGGGCTCGGTACCTCCGCGATCGATTGCTCGGAAGGCGGGCTGGGCGTCGCGCTCTCAGAGCTGTGCATGCGCGCCGACACCGGAGCGACCGTCGACATCGACGGGGGTGAGGAACCCGCGATGCTGTTCGGCGAGTCGACGGCGCGAGCATTGCTGACCTGCGCGGCCGGCGACGCCGAGCGGGTGCTTGCTGCGGCGCGGTCGGCGGGCGTCCAGGCGAAAGCGATCGGACGCCTCGGCGGACGTCATCTCGACGTGGCCGGGGTGCTCCGCGTCGATCTCGACGAACTGCGCGCCGCCTACGAAGGCGCGCTGCCGTCGTTGATGGATCGATGAGGCGTTCGCTCGTCGCCGCGCTCGTGCTCGCACTGTCCACCGTGTCGTGCTTGGGTGGCTCTCCGCAAGGAGCGTCGACCGACTTGTCCGACCTTGCCGAGAAGGTCACGAGCGCGACGTACGCGGCCGTGTACCGGTATTCGATCACGGGCCCGCTCGCTCCGTCGGTGCGGACGAGCCTCGAGATCGTGCAAGACCCTCCGGTCTCCGTACGGAGGCTCGAGACGGCGACGCCCGACTCGACGGGGAAGCCGGTGAGCCTGCGCAGCTGGCAGGTACGAAACGCACAGGGCGATTTCGCATGCACCGACTACCAGAAGCTCGGTGTTCGTTGTGTCCGCAACCCGATCGTCGGAGGAACGTTTGGTTCGGCGCAGATCGATGAGTTCTTCGATATGCCGAAGAAGACGGAGACGTTCTCATCGGTGCGGCGCTCGACGCGCCGGTTCCGCGTCCTCGGCGAGCAAGGGACGTGTTTCGAGGCCGTCCCGGTGGCGCCGACCGAGCCGCCGATCACATCGCCGCAGCCGGTGACGACGAGCGCCGGCCGATTCCGCTATGAGCTGTGCTATGCGGAGGACGGGATCCTGCTGCGCGGCCGGCGGACGATCCTCGAGGACGTTTCCAGCGGCCCCCAGCGCGAGGTGCTCATCGAGGCGGTGTCGATCTCCCGAGTCGTCGAGCCCCGCGAGCTGCGCCTCCCGGGCCCGGTCACGAGCCCGGAGGACCTGCGCCGATGATCGCCGTCGGGGCAGATACACTGACCGCGAGGTCCGGAGGAATCCAACCTCGGGGGTTCCGTCGATGAGCACCAGATATGAGCGTCCCCGCGAAGCGTGCGGGGTGTTCGCCGTCCACGCGCCGGATGAAGACGTCGCGCAGCTCACCTATTTCGGCCTTTATGCGCTGCAGCATCGCGGCCAGGAGTCGGCAGGGATCGCCGTTGGCGACGGCGACAGCCTCGTCGTCTACTCCAACCTCGGTCTGGTCAATCAGGTCTTCGACGAGAAGGTGCTGGACGGCCTGACCGGACACATCGCGATCGGTCACACCCGCTACTCGACAACCGGGTCGTCCGGAAAGCTCGAGAACGCGCAGCCGGCCTTCATGACTCGCCGCGACGGCGGGGCCATCGCACTCGGACACAACGGGAACCTCGTCAACACGCTCGAGCTCGCGAAGGAGCTCGACAACTACGGCGTCGAGGTCGACGCTACGACCGACTCGCACCTCGTCTGCGCGCTGCTCGCCCAGCAGGAGACATCCGATCTGGTCGAAGCGTGGCGGCACGTCGCGCCGAAGCTCAAAGGCGCGTACTCGATCACCTCGATGGACGAGAAGCGGATCATGGCCATCCGCGATCCGCACGGCGTCCGGCCGCTCGTGATCGGACGGCTCCCGACCGGCGGCTGGGTCTTCGCCTCCGAGACGTGTGCGCTCGACATCATCGGTGCGGACTACATCCGCGACGTCGAGCCGGGAGAGCTCGTCGTCGTCGACGAAGACGGGCAGCTGTACGGCCATCAGTTCGCCGAACCCTCGCCGCGACTGTGCGTGTTCGAGTTCGTCTACTTCGCCCGTCCCGACTCGACGTTGCTCGGACGCAGCGTCTACTCGGTTCGGCGCGCGATGGGCAAGCAACTCGCCGACGAAGCGCCTGCAGATGCCGATCTCGTCATCGCCGTCCCCCAGTGCGCCACGGCGGCCGCGCAGGGCTACGCCGACCGGGCCGGGCTCCCGTACGCGGACGGGATCGTCGTCAACCGCTACGTCGGCCGCACCTTCATTCAGCCCACGCAGTCGATGCGCGAGCACGGCGTCCGGATGAAGCTCAACCCGATGGCGGACGTCATCGAAGGCAAGCGGTTGGTTGTGATCGACGACTCGATCTTCCGCGGGACGACGACCCGCGAGGTCGTCGACATGCTGCGGCGCGCCGGAGCGCGCGAGGTGCACCTGCGCGTCAGTTCGCCGCCCGTGCAGTGGCCGTGCTTCTACGGGATCGATATCCCGAGCCGCGACGAGCTCATCGGCGCGGAGCGCGATATCGAGGAGATCCGCAAGCTCATCGGCGCCGACTCTCTCGGCTACCTCTCGATCGACGGGATGCTCACCTCGACCGGCGTCCCGACCGAACGGTTCTGCCACGCCTGCTTCTCCGGCGGCTATCCGATCGCGATTCCGCCGGAGACGGCGCTGACGAAGAACATCCTCGAGGTCGCGAGGGCCGAGCCCAACGGCAACGGACGACCGCACCTGCCTGTGACCGCCGCGCCCGTGGAAGCCGCTTCGCTGCCCGGTATCGAACAGGAGTGACCGAGTACCGCGAAGCCGGCGTCGATCAAGACGCCGCGGATGCGCTGATCCCGATCTTCGGCAAGCATGCGGCCCGCACGCGCCGCCTGGAGGTCGGCGGTGACGTCGGCGGGTTCGCCGGCCTGTTCTCGCTCGAAGACTTGGCCGCACGCGGCTACAAGCGTCCCGCCTTGGTCGTGTCGACGGACGGTGTCGGCACGAAGATCGAGCTGCTGCGCAAGGCCGGACACCACCGCACCGCCGGCTGGGATGCCGTCGCGATGAACGTCGACGACGTGGTGTGTTGCGGCGCCGAGCCGCTCGCGTTCGTCGATTACATATCGATCGAGCGCCTCGATTCGGAGGTCGTGAGCGAGATCGTCGCCGGTGTCGCCGACGGGTGTGTCGAGGCGGGATGCGCATTGCTGGGCGGCGAGACGTCGCAGCACCCCGGCGCGCTGCTCCCGGAAACCTACGACGTCGTCGGAACGTGCGTCGGCGTCGTCGATCTCGATCGTGCGTGGGGACCGGATCGCGTGGTGGACGGCGACGCAATCGTTGCGATCGCGTCCAACGGCTTGCATGCCAACGGGTACGCGCTTGTGCGCCGCATCGTCGGTGAAGCTGCTCCGGCCGACGAGCTGCTGGTGCCGACCGCGATCTACGCGCGCAAGGTACTGGCCCTGGGCGAGGAGGTCGAGGTCCACGCGGCCGCGCACGTCACCGGCGGCGGCATTCCCGGGAATCTGACCCGCGCGCTCCCCGACGGTCTGGGCGCGACGATCCAACTGTCGTCGTGGGAGCGGGCTCCGGTCTTCGAATGGCTGGGCGAGCAGGGGATCGCCGAGCCGGAGCTCCGCGCGACGTTCAATCTGGGGGCCGGGATGCTCGTCCTGACCCCGGAAGGTTCGCGCGCCGTCGAGGTCCTCGCCCGGCTTGGCGTCTCAGCGTGGGTCGCCGGCGAGGTCCGCAGCGGCTCGGGGGTCGAGCTGGTCTAGCCCTTCGCTCGAGCCGCGACGCTAGGCCCTCGGGCCCAGCTCCCTGACGTCGCCCTTGCGTCTGGTGATGCCGGACGCGTCGAGATGCTCGAGCAAGGGCACCGCATACTTCCGCGACGTGCCGATGGCCTCCCGGAGCTGAGAGACCGTCGCCGCACCCGTCGACGAGAGCAGATCGACGACCCGTCTGGTCACCGACTGCCAGACGTCCGCCGGGTATGCGATGTCCGGCGAGATCACGACGAGCTCCCCGGCTCGTTCGAGGGCCTTCGCGAGCGAGAACGGAACGCCGAGCTCGCGAAGGCCCGGCGGCGAGGCGCCGCCGGCCCTGAGCTTGTCCAACGCGCGGTCTGCGGCGTCGCGCTCGGCCGGGCCGAGCGCGACGCCGTGCTCCGCGAGGCGCACCGCGCTTCCCTCGACGACGACGTCCGGCCACAGCGCGATGAGCTCGTCGAGGGCCCCGGCATCGAGGCCGAGCTGGGCTGCGAGCGCGTTGCGACTCATGCCGCGCTCGAGCGGATTCGACGCGTGATGAGAGCCGAGAGCCGATAGCGTCCGTGCGAGGAGCCTCGACGCGTAGCCGGAGTTGAGCGCGAACGAGCCGGCCGTTGTCACGGATGGGTCCGTCACGTCGCCGACGTACCCGGACAGCAACGCAAGCTCGTCGCGCCGAACGATGCCCCTTTCTGCAACGATCAGCGCGGCAAGCTCGGCTCCCGACTTGTCTTCACGAGCCTTGAGCCGTTGGATCGCTTCCGAGTCGCCGCGCCGGACGACGCTGGGTGCGACATCGAGCACAACCCCGCCCGCCACCGTTGCGGATCGGCCGACGTCGCGGACGACGAAGCGGTCGTCGGCCGCGAGCGGGAGCGCACGGCGCGTGAAGATCTGCACGAGCTCGGAGGATCCGGGGGACAGAAACTTGATCGTGCAAGACGTTTCGGCCGAGCCGACGTAGACCTCGTACGCGCCGCGCTCTGTGAGCTCGTGCTGCATGCCCCGGGCCGTTCGCAGCCTCGCCGCGAACACGTTCGTCGGTGCGTATCGGCCGGGGTGCGCGATGGCGTCGCCGCGGGCGAGCGCGGAGCGTTCGAGCCCGGCCAGATTTGCGGCAACGCGGCTGCCCGGCCTCGCGAGGTCGACCGTTCGACGGTGCGTTTGCAGCGATCGAATGCGCGCCCGATGGTGCGACGGAAGGATCTCGACCTCCTCGCCGACGGCGAGGCTCCCGTTCTCGAGCGTCCCGGTGACGACGGTGCCGGCGCCGGCGATGGTGAACGACCGGTCGACGTACATGCGCGCGCGCCCCCGGTCCGGGGCAACGGGTATACCCGCGAGCGCGTCGTCCAGGGCGGCAAGCAGGTCGTCCAGCCCCGATCGAGTCGTCCCCGATACCGGGACGATGGCCGCCCCATCCAGGCACGTGCCGCTCAGGCGCCGCCGAATCTCGCCGGCTACGCCCTCGATATCCGGTGCGATGTCGCTCTTGGTCAGCGCCACGACGCCCGAGGAGACGTCGAGGAAGTCGAGGATCTGCAGGTGCTCGGCCGATTGCGGCATCCATCCTTCGTCTGCGGCGACGACGAAGATCGCGGCGTCGATCCCGCCAACACCGGCGAGCATGTTGCGGATGAATCGTTCGTGCCCGGGGACGTCCACGATCCCGATCTCACGGCCGGACGGAAGCGAGCACCATGCAAAGCCGAGATCGATGGTGAGACCCCGGCGCTTCTCTTCCTCGAAGCGATCCGGATCGATTCCCGTGAGTGCGTGGACGAGCGTCGACTTGCCGTGATCGACGTGACCGGCGGTGCCAACGACGTGCATGCCATTCATAGGGAGTCGCTACGCTCCATCCTGCTCATAAGGAGTCGCTACGCTCCATCCTGCCCAACGTTAGACTCACCGGCGATGAGGCAGCCTATTGACAGGCGAGCGTTCCTGGCCCTCGGCGTGGGCGCCGTCGCCTGGTCGTGCTCCCGCAAGGGCGGGGACCGCACGAACGAACCGGGAGCCGCCGCCGTCTCCGTTGCCGTCACGAGCCTGCAGCTCGCCGTCGGCGACACGCGCAACGCCTTCGCCGTTCTGCGCGGCCAGAATCCGTATGTGCCGGACGAGCTCACGGCCCGTCTCGTGGATCCGGCTCGGAAGTCGCGCCGCATCAAGGTCGAACGGCAGAGGATCGGCTTCGGCCCGGGCGGCGACGAAGCGGGAACCGAGATCGAAGACATCTTCACCTTCCGTCACGACTTCGACACGCCGGGCGTCTGGGGTGTCGACGTTCGCGCCGACGGCAAGCGTTCGCAGGGAGCGTTCCAAGTGCTGAGCAGGAAGCAGGCCCGCTCGCCTCTCGTCGGCGAGGAGGCGATCGGCTCGGAGAGCCCGACCGTGGACGATGCCCGTGGTGTGGATCCCATCTGCACGCGCAAGCCGCGGTGCTCGATGCACGAGCTGACGATTGCCCAGGCGCTGGACGCGGGGAAGCCGGCGGTGGTGACCTTCGGCACGCCGCGGTTCTGCACGTCGAGAACGTGCGGGCCGGTCGTCGACATCGTCGAGGATCAGGCGAAGCGCGTCGGTGACGCGGCATCGTTCGTCCACGTCGAGGTATGGCGCAACGACGACGACTCCGTCAACAAGCCCGGCGGCGAAGCGCCGGCGTTCGCCGAGTGGAAGCTCGGCACCGAGCCGTGGGTCTATTTCATCGGCGCCGACGGCGTGATTGCCGATCGGTGGCTCGGCGCCTTGGGCAGCAAAGAGCTCCGAGCGCGCGTCGATTCTCTGATCAGGTCGTAACGCCGATCGCCCGCGCGATCACCCCGTCCTGCTCGTTGAGAACCGTGCGGAGGTCCAGCACCACGTACCCTTCCTCGACTCTGACAACGACCGGCGGGTCGTAGGCGCGCAGGGTCGCCGCCAGCTCCGATGCCGGACGGCCGTGTTGTCGCAGTCGGAGCACCGTGGTCGGAATGGCCTCGCCCGGAAGCGAGCCGCCGCCGGCGACCGATTCTCCTTCATTGACGGACACTTCGAGTCCGGCGGCCGAGAGCTTCTTGGCCAGCCGCTTGGCGCGGCGCGCGATGTCACTCGGCGACGCGTCCAGCAGCTTCCATAAAGGAAGCGTGCCGCCGGCGCCCTCGAGATACGTCTCGACGGTCGCCTGAAGCGCGGCGAGCTGCATCTTGTCGGGACGGATCGCACGCAGGAGCGGGTGCGACCGCAGGCGGTCGACGAGCTCCTTGCGGCCGGCGACGACGCCGGCCTGCGGGCCTCCGAAGAGCTTGTCACCGGAGAAGCAGACGAGGTCGGCTCCGTCGGCAACCGCTCGGCCCACGAGCGGCTCATCGGCGAGCGGTCGCGCGAGCAGGCCCGAGCCCACGTCGTACACGAGCGGCACATTTCGGCGCCGGGCGAGCGCAGTGAGCTCCTCGGTCGACGGCGACGTGGTAAACCCGACGACGCGGTAATTGGATGGGTGCACCTTGAGCAAGAACGCCGTGTCGCTGGTGACTCCACGTTCGTAGTCGCGCAGGTGCGTGCGGTTGGTCGTCCCGACCTCCCTGAGTGTCGCCCCCGACGTTGCGAGGATCTCGGGTATCCGGAACTCCCCACCGATCTCGATGAGCTCGCCGCGGGAGACGACCACTTCCTTCCCCGCAGCGAGTGCCGAGCAGACGAGCAGCACGCCGGCGGCGTTGTTGTTGACGACGAGCGCCGCCTCGGCCCCCGTGAGAAGGGCGAGCAGCGGCTCGACGTGGACGTACCGGTCGCCCCGGCGCCCGTGCTCTGCGTCCCACTCGAGGTTGGAGTAGCCGCGCGCGATCGACGCCACGGCGTCGATCGCGCGCTCGGACAGCGGTGAGCGGCCCAGGTTCGTATGGAGCACGACCCCGGTCGCGTTGACGACCGGGCCGAGCCGCCGCCGCCGGCGGCGGCGGAGCTCGTCGCGAACCGTCGCGACGAGCTCCGCCTCCCCG
>DASQWC010000144.1:0-5362 GCA_035640475.1 Actinomycetota bacterium
CGATCGCCGACGGCGTGCCGACCGTCGACCGGGACGCGATCGACCGCGTCTCGAAGGAGATGGAGGACCACGGTCCCCGCAGCGTCCTCTTTGGTCCGATCCGGATGGGGACGCCGTACAAGCTCTACGCGCGCGCCGCCGGCGTCCAGGAGCAGTCGCTGGCTGCATTCCTTCTGTGGTCGATCCCCGGCCGCCTCGAGCGCATGCTCCCGGTCACGGTGCTCGCGCTCGCGGTGGGATACGCCTTGCGCGGCTGGATCGCCGCGAACCGGGCGATCACGCTCGGCGTCTACGCTGCGGTCTGGCTCGCCGTCTACGCGGTGTACGTCGTGCGGATCGGGCTCTGATCGGGTCCCAGGTGCGGGCCCTAGGTCGCCAAGACTTGGAGACCACTCGTCGCACGTGTAACGATCTGGGCGCCGCCACGACCGTGATCGTCAAGCGGAGAGGAGGAGGAAATGCTGCGACGACTGTGGCTCGCTCTGTCGATCGTCGCTGTCGCGGGACTCATCGTCGTCGCCGGCGCAAGCGGCGGCCGAGCGACGTCGGTGGAATTCTCCTGGGCGATGGTCGGCCCGGGAGCGCCCGCGCCCCCGGCATCGGACATCGTCTTGTCCAACTGCGGAGGCGTTCCGTCAGGCATGTGGGTGCGAGGAACCGGCGTGTGGACGCTGTTCAGTCCGACGGGTTCCGGCGCGATCCAGTCGATGGCGCACGGCACCGCGGTCGACAGCGCCGGCGACACGTACCGGTGGAACTACCACCAAAGCATCCAGCCGATGAACGACGGCGTCCACTCCCGTGTCGTCGACGACTTCGTGCTCTCGGGGCGCGGGTCGGCGAGCGGGATCCATAGCCATTTCATCGCGATCATCGAGGGCACGAGCCTCGAGGAGTCACCCACCTTCGAGCTCTTGCATCTCCTGGGTGATCCCTTCAACTGCGATCCCCTGTGACGTAGCCGGGCCCGGGCGGTGGCCGCAGCGAGTGCTACGTGCCGCCGCCCGGCTCGCTGCGGTCGGCGCGGTGGCCGGCCTCGGGCTGCTTGCGCTGGCACCCGGAACGATCTTCGGCGGCGGCGACAGGCTGGCGGGCGATCTCCGTGCAGAGCTCCAGCGAGAGGGCTATACCGGTCGGATCGAACAAACGCTCACCCGGCGCCTGGGGCGTCCGGTCGACCCGAAGCTCGCCAACATCGGTCGGCTGCTCTGGTTCGACACCGTCACGGCGCTGAACGGCGACAACGCGTGCGCCGGGTGCCACTCGCCGACCAACGGGTTCGGCGACAGCCAGCCGATCGCAATCGGAATCGACAACAACGGGATCGTCGGCCCCGACCGCAAGGGACCGCGAAACATGCGCCGCTCGCCGATGGTGATCAACACGGCGTTCTTCCCGTCCTTGATGTGGAACGGTCGCTTCTCGTCCAACTCGGGCGACCCGTTCGACAATCGCCTCGGGTTCGCCTTTCCGGCACCCGAAGGCGCCTCGCTCTCCGGCCATCCGCATCTCTTGGTGGCGCAGGCCTTCATCCCGCCGACCGAACGGACCGAGGCCGCCGGCTTCGACTTCGAAGGCGACAACGACGCGATCAGAGCCGAAGTGGCGAGGCGGCTCAACGACGTGCCTTCGTACAGGCGGTTGTTCGCGCGCATCTTTCCGGAGGTGCGGGTCGGCGGCCCGATCGAGTTCACGATGTTCGCGCGCGCGATCGCCGAGTTCGAGTTCTCGCTCACATTCGCCGACGCGCCGCTCGACCGCTTCGCTCGTGGAGACACCGGCGCCTTGACCGGCGCCGAGAAACGCGGGGCGCTGCTCTTCTTCGGCGTCGCCGGCTGCGTCGACTGCCACAGCGTTGCGGGTGCGTCGAACGAGATGTTCACGGACTTCGAGCCGCACGCGATTGCGGTGCCACAGCTCGTTCCCGCCGTGACGAACAACCAGTTCGCCGGCTCGGGTGCGAACGAGGACCGCGGACGGGAGGATGTCACCGGCGACTCGCGTGACCGCTACGCGTTCCGAACACCGTCGCTGCGCAATCTGGCCGTGGCGCCCGCGTACATGCACGATGGTGCCTTCACGTCCGTGCGGGCGGCGATCGAGCATCACCTCGACGCGGTTGCGTCGGCGCGGTCGTACGATCCATCGTCGCAGCGGCTCCCGGCGGATCTGACGGGCCCTCTCGCGCCGCTCGAGCCACTGCTCGATGCACTCGACCCGAAGCTTCGGACCCCGGTCGTCCTGACGCCTCGCGAGGTCGACCACCTCGTCGCGTTCGTCACCTGGGGATTGCTGGACGAGCGAGCCCTCCCCAAGAGACTCGAGGCGCTCGTCCCGAGGAGGCTGCCGAGTGGGCGGCGGCCGCTCGAGTTCCAGTTTGACAGCCCGCCGGCTCGCTGATTCGAGTCACAAGCAACTGGCGTAATGCCCCGGCAAGAATCGAACTTGCGCACGCGGTTTAGGAAAAGCGCTGCTCCGAACTGGATCTCACCTGATCGCTGCTCCGCGCCGAAATGCGTGGGATTTCCAGCCACCGGATCTTCACTGCCGCATCGCCTCTTCTGCAAAGTCGACGAGCGTCTTCGCGTGCTTCAGCACCGCGTTGAGGTTTTTGCCGCTCACACTCTCAATCCCGTAGTTCGCCTTGTCCTTTATCGACAAGAGGCGGCGAAGCGCTTTCGCCGCTTGATCGCCAGCTGGCTTGATCTCTCGCAGCAGCAGTTCAGCGTCCGTGTGGCTCTGGCTGCGCGATCGTCGGCCAAGGACGACGCAGCAGGCCGCGTCAGATGCGGCGATGCCAGCGAGAATCCCGAGCGAGGCGGCTCCGTCAGCCGCGGCAGATTGCTCGCGTTCGGTCGCCACTACGTCCGCAAGCTCGAGAAACTTCTTCGCCTGCGCAAGCCGTGCTTCGGCGTCCCGCCGATCGCACGAGGCTGTCCGTATCGACTGCCTCATTCAGTCAGCGGCGGCGGAGGAGCTCAGTCGCGGTGGGTCCCGCAAGCACAACTGAGTCCTTCTCGAGTTCGGCGACTACTGGCGGCCGCTCTCGCCTGAGCCGCGCAAGCTCCGGCTTTGCCACTTCAGAGATGCTGCTGCGATTGCCGGTCCAGCGCCTGATGGAGGCTGCGAGCTCATCCAGCTGGTTCCGCCAGGTGGCGTTCTCTTCACTCACGCCCGTCGGACGAACCACGAAGAGATCGATGTCCGATTCTGTATCGCCGTCGCCGCGCGCCACCGAGCCGAAAAGCGAGGCGTGGATCGGCTCGACCTTCCAATGGGCGACGGTGAGTCGGAGCCGATTGACGAGCTCGCTACGGAGGTTGGCCAGAATCTCGACAGCGGGATACGCGAGATGGTGCCGGTTAAGGGTGTAGAGCACCGCGCGGCCAGCCTGCTGGGCGTCGACAAGGCCGTGATCGACGAGGTGACTGAGCGCGCGCTGAACACTAGGTTGCGTGCCGCGGCGGGCGAGTTTTGCTACTTCGCGACCAGTGAGACGGTGAGTCGTACGCGCGAGTGTGACAAGGACTTCGCCCTCGATCGTCGGGCTTACCGCCGTGTACGGCCTAGCAAAGTTCATCTGCTGACCACGCTCCGGACCGGTTGAAAAGAATTCGACTCATACGAATAGATTTCTTAGCAGATGAAAAGATATCTTTGCACATGAAAAGGCTTCGTGTCAAGTTCCGATCGGTGGAGATTGTCGCTGGAACACACCGCCAACCCGCATGAATAGGGCCCCCAGCATCACTTAACCCGAACTACCGCGCCGTCGTGCACGGCCATCGCCGCGCGCTGGCCTTCAGCGTTCACGGCGGAAGGAGGCGCTGACCGGGCGTCGCCGAGGCGATGGGCGAAGTGTCCTGTCCGCGACCCAGACGCGTCAGCGACGAGCGGTCGGGATCAGTCGGTGCCGAACAGCGCGTCGGCACGGCGAACCACGTCGGCCGCTAGCCAGTGCATCTCATAGACGTAGGTCGAGAGCATCGGGCTCCGCGCGATTGCCGTCCAAATGGCTTCGGGCGTCGCTTCTGCCACCGCTTCACAGTAGCCCCCACGTCGCGTTTTATCTGTCGCTCGTCGCAGGGAAAGCGACTGGCGTCGCGACAAACTGTTGGTCGCCTCGAGCGTCGAGGACCTTGGGAGAGTGATGTGAGGATCGTTTCCGCAGCGGTTGTA
The DNA here is from genome assembly GCA_035640475.1 of Actinomycetota bacterium. Lineage (GTDB taxonomy): Bacteria > Actinomycetota > JAICYB01 > JAICYB01 > JAICYB01 > DASQWC01. The sequence continues at coordinate 4,180 of DASQWC010000144.1, forward strand.
GCGTTGGGACTCGTGTTGCTGGTCGGCGGCTGTCGTTTCGGCGCGGACGGGTCAGAGACAACCGAGTCGCCAGCTGGCCCAATAGGAGCGGCCGTGCGGGATTACGCGGTCAGGGAGGGACTCGGCGACAGTGGTCCAGGACCGCAGGCGATCGAATCGGTTCGTTGCACGCCGAGCCGCTTCGTCTTCGAAGGCGAGCGCATCTTTTACTGTGACCTCCGCTGGAGGGACTTCGGCATCAAGGCCTGTGCCGTCGTGGTCGAAGGCAGATTGGTTACGGAGGTCGAGGCCTCCCGGATGCCCTGCCCGTACCGCAATCTGTCTCGGCCCGCCCGGCTGTCGTGACTTGTATGGAAGGCGACGCTATCTCATGAACCGCTCGCCGCCCTCAGGCATGCGAAGGAACGAGCGCATCCGCTGCGCAAAGCGCGGAAGCTCGTCGGCCCGTACGTGGATCGTCCCTGAGCGCTCCCAATCGTCGCCGCTGGGATCGATCCACACGTCCAGGATCGCGACGCCTTCGCCAGGATTCGTCGCACGGACGCACATCTCGTCGAACTCCGACCGCCATTCCTTGACGCCGTCCCACCCGGCGGCTTCTGCGCCAATCTCTTCGAAGAAGCCGAGCATGTCGGCGCGGTACGCCGAAATCATGTCCAGCTGCGCGGACCATTCCTGACCGTCGAGCCCTAACGTCGCCGTGCACTTGAAGTCACCCCGGCTGCGGGCACCCATCGCTTCTGAGAACTCAATTCGCCCGACGTGCGGTGACGTTTCTGTGGAGAAGATCACCGTGCGCGACATGGATCGAGTCTATGAGAGCACGCATCTCCGAATACGTCGCCTTCTGGTCGGAGAGCGACGACACCTCAACCGTCGCCGGGAATCATGAACGGCGGGGCCGGGTCCGGGCATTCAGGATCTTGCTCGACGAGGTACAGGTGGGCCTGTCCTTCGTCGCGCTGCGCCACGTTGAGGCGCACTCTCGTCAAACGTGGGACCCGTGTTCCCGGCCTCGGCCGTTGGGATACAACACGCCCGACGCGTGCGCCGGTCTGCGTCGCTCGGACGGTCTCCCAGTCGAAGCAAAGCCCGCGCGCCCCGATGCGATTCGCAGCGTCCGGCCATGACATGCCAACAACGCTCGGAACGATCCGAGTCTCCGGCACTGACTCGGCGAAGT
>DASQWC010000145.1:0-4974 GCA_035640475.1 Actinomycetota bacterium
CTCGCCTTCGAGCGGCTTCGGCATAAACGTCGCGTACACGCCGTGCTCTTGCGCGACCTCCTTCACGGCAAGGCGGAACGTCATGATGTTGTCGGCCATCGTCAATGCGTCGGCGAAGCGCAGATCGATCTCATGCTGGGACGGCGCAACCTCGTGATGCGATGAGTGCACCGAGATGCCCATTTGCTCCAGGTAGTGAATCGTGTGGCGCCGGAACTCCGATCCGATGTCCTGGGGCGTCAGGTCGAAATACGACCCGCGATCGAGCGGCTCCGGGCTTTCGGAGGAGCTGAACAAGAAGAACTCGATCTCGGCGTTTGCGTAGAACGTGAAACCGAGGTCCTGCGCGCGCTGCAGGTTGCGCCGCAGCACCCAGCGCGGGTCGCCCTCGAACGGCGTCTCGTCCGGGTTGGCGATGTCGCAGAACATCCGTGCGACTCCCTGTGACTCGGGGCGCCACGGCAGGATCTGGAAGGTGGTCGGGTCGGGCTTCGCGATCATGTCCGCTTCCTGGACGCGCGCGAATCCTTGAATGGCCGAGCCGTCGAACCCGACACCCTCTTCGAAGGCCATCTCCAGCTCTTCGGAGGGAATGGCGAACGATTTCAGGAAACCGAGGACGTCCGTGAACCACAACCGGACGAAGCGCACGTCGCGCTCCTCAACGGTTCGAAGGACATAGGCCTTTTGTTTATCGTCCATGAGCGAAAGCCTCCCACGCACAGGTTACGTGGGTGTTACAGCAGCGGAGCCAGCAGCTCCAGGAACGTGCTCTTGTCCACGCCCGCAGGCGGCGGATAGGCGAACACGAGGTCACGTGTGCCCGCGTCGCCCACGCGCCCGACGAACTCATCGAGTGCGCCGGCAGACTTCCACCACTCGAAGGCGCCGCTCGCGCCGATGAGGAGCGAGCGGCGAATCGATCCCGGCTCCCGTCCCGCCGCCGCGGCGAACTCGTCGAGTCTGGCGTTGTTCTCGTGCAGGAATCCGATGAGGTCGTCGAAGTTGCGTCCGAAGCCGGCAGACACGTTCCACGTGTCCGCGTGTCGCGCGGCGATACGCAGTGTTTTCATGCCGTGCGCGGCGATGGTCAGCGGGATCCGCGGTTGGACCGGCCAAGGCCCGCGGGCAAACCGGTCGCTGCGGTAGTGACGGCCACCGTACGAGTCGCTTTCGCCGCTCGTGAGCCGCGACACCATCTCGACGAACTCACCGAAGCGCTCGACGCGCTCGCGCGTCGGCCACTCGTCGACGCCGGACACGAGCGCGTCGTCGGTGCGCGTTCCTGCGGCGCCGATCCCGAGCTCGAGGCGTCCGCCGGAGAGGTGGTCGACGGAGATCGCCTCCTTCGCGAAGACCGCGGGATTGCGGTATGTGATGTTCGCGACCAGCGGGCCGATGCGGATCCGTGACGTCGACATCGCCATCGCGGCCAGTGTGGTCCACGCCTCGAGCAGGACGCCCATCTTCGGGTACGCCATGAGGTGGTCCCACACCCAGAGCGTGTGAAATCCGGCATCCTCGATGAGGCGCCAGTCGCGCCGCAGCTCGGAGACCGGACGTGCCTGGACGACGACGCACCCAACGCGCCGGTTAGACGAGTCTGCGATCACTCGCCCAACGCGTAAGCTCATGGCGATTCGAGAGCTGGAGCTTGCGCAAGACGGCCGACACGTGCGTCTCGACCGTCTTCACGGAGATCGAGAGACGCTTGGCGACCTCCTTATAGGTGTAGCCGCGTGCGATCAGCCGCAGGACCTCCTTCTCCCGCGCGGTGAGCTGGTCGATCTCCGGATCGGCGACGACCTCGATCTCGCCGGCGAAGGCGTCGAGCACGAAACCGGCGAGCCGCGGCGAGAACACCGCGTCGCCTTCGTTCACCCGACGAATCGAGTCCACGAGCTCGTCGGGAGCGATCGTCTTCGTGACGTACCCGCGCGCACCCGACCGGATGAGCGAGATCACGTCCTCGGCCGCGTCGGACACCGATAAGGCCAGGAACTTCACGTCCGGATGGGTCTCGACAACACCCTCGATGACCGCTTTCCCGCCGCCGCCCGGCATGTGGACGTCGAGCAGCACGACGTCGGGCTTCGACGCTCGGATTCCCTGGATGGCCGAGTCGACGTCGCCGGCTTCGCCCACGAGCTCGACGCGTCCCTCGAGCTCGGCCCGGACACCGGCGAGGAACAGCCGGTGGTCGTCGACGATGAAAACGCTAGTCATGACTGCGTCGCTTGGTCATTGATTCATCAGAGGCATCGTGATCTGCACCTCACATCCTTCTCCGGGGGCGCTTGTGATGGTGACCGTTCCTCCCTGGCGCTCGATTCGCGCGCGAATCGAGTCGGCGATCCCGCGGCGGTTCTCGGGAACCGTCTCGGGATCGAAGCCCTTGCCGCGGTCGCGAACGTACGCGCTGATCTCGTCGGCCTCACGCTCGACGTAGATCGAGATCTCCTCCGCTCCCGAGTGGCGCGCCGCATTCGTGGCCGCCTCGCGGAGCGCGAGCACGACGGCTTCGGTGCGCTCGTCCTGCGGGAACTCGCCGACGACGATCGTGTCGATCGTCACTTCGTGCTCCTGCTCGATGGCTTCGACGGCTTCGACGAACGTGTCGAGCCGGCGCAGGTCCGCCGACGGATGACCGTACAGCCAGCTGCGCAGCTCGCGTTCCTGGCGCCGCGCGAGACTCGCCATCTTGCGCGGGTTGCCGGCGTTGCGCTGGATGAGCGCCAGCGTCTGCAGAACCGAATCGTGGAGATGTGCGGCAAGCTCCGAGCGCTCCTCAGACCTGATGCGATCGCGCCGCTCGGATCCGAGCTGGTTCGCGAGCCGGTAGACCCACGGACCGAAGACGACTGCGAGTCCGGCCGCCGTGACCGCAACCGAGAGCAGCACGGCGAAGATTCCCTCGAAGGAACGATTCGTCGTGACGAACCACCCGACTCCGCCGACGACGAGCAGGCCGCCGAGGACGAGGTTGACCAGCGGAGGACGCGAGATCTGCACATCGCCGTGTGCGGTAATCAGACGCCGCGCCTTTCGCTCGCGCCCGGAGCCGACGTAGATGACGCCGGCGCCGGCGGCGGCGATGATCAGCGGAATCCCAACCTGGTCGCCGAGCCACAGCCCGATGCTGCGCAGGATCAGCACGGCCCCGAGCGCTATCGCGCCGAACGCGAACGACTGCGTCGGGCTCGGCTCCCTCGGCCTTGGGGCACGTCGATCACCGGGATCCAAGGAGATCGACCACGCGACGAGATATGCGAGCACACCGAGGGCGCCGGCGAACGACAGCACTACGAACGCGATCCGTACAAGAACCGGCTCGACCCCCAGGCGGGCGCCGAGCCCGCCGCACACGCCCACGAGCAGCGCGTCGTCCCGGCTACGCGCGAAGCGGAGACCCGAGAGCTGATCCGAGGCGAGCGGTCGCACCCAGCCGGTCCGGCCGGAGAAGGATCTTGCCCTTCTGGGCGCCTTGGGCGCCGTGCGGTCCACGCTCATCAATGTTCCCACGCAAGCGTTGACGCAGATATCGGGGACGACCCTGATGCAGCCCTGGGCACCCAGGGTCCGATCAGGGGCGTCCCCGATTGTCGAGAAAGCGGCATGGAGCCACCATGCGCTCATGACAGACGAACGGCGGGACGAATCGACGGAGCCGGCCGAGCCCGCAGAGCCGGTCGAGCCCACCGAGACCGAACCCGAGGCTCCGGCGACCGAGGAACCACCGCCGCCGCCTCCACCGGCGGCGACGCAAACCTACGAGGAGCCGCGGCGGCTCGTCCGCCGTCCCGAGGGCAAGATGATCGCCGGCGTCTGCACGGGCCTCGCCGCCTACATGGGCGTCGACGTCGTCGCCGTGCGCATCGGCGTCGTCCTTCTGGCGGTCTTCACCGGCGTCGGCTTCATCGGGTATCTCGTCGCGTGGCTCGTGATGCCGATGGCCCCGGAGGGTGCACCCCTGCCGGCGCCGAACGGAGGAGCACGTTCCCCTTTTGACCGTGCGAGCTCGGCACGCTGGATCGGCGTCGGCGCGATCGTCCTCGGCGCCGTCATCTTGTTCCACAACGTCTGGGACTTCCGCGGCGGCATCTTCTGGGGCGTGCTGCTCGTCGGCATCGGGATCGCCGTGTGGAGCCGCGAGTTCGGCGGACCTCGTCCTCCGCGCAACGGAAACCGTCCGCCCGTGACTCCCTCGAGCCCCACAAATCCAATCGAACCGCCGACGACGCCCCTTGTGTCGCCCGCGCAAACAACACCACCGCCGGCACCGCCTGGCCCCCCGCCGATCGCTCGCCGGTCCGCGTCGCCTGCCCCTGCCCCCTCCCCGAGGCGGCGGGAACCTTCGGTTCTCGGACGCCTCGTCGTAGGGGCGGCGGCGCTGGCGGTGGGCATCGCCGTGCTCAGCGACAACATCGGCTGGCTCGACGTGACTGCGAAGGGGATATTCGCCGTCCTGCTCGGCATCGTGGGCGTCGGCTTGCTCGTCGGCGCGTGGTGGGGACGCGCGCGGTGGCTCATCTTTCCCGGCATCGTTCTGACCATCGCTTTGTTGTTCGCCGCCGTGCTCCCGACGCGCTGGGTGGGGAGCTACGGCGAAGTCGTCTGGCAGCCCACCACACGCAGCGAGCTGCGTCCGCTGTACGAGCACGGAGCTGGTAAGACCGTCCTCGATCTCTCGAAGCTGAAGTGGGGGGCCAAAGACAAGTTCGTCGACGTCCGACTGGGGTTCGGTGAGCTCTTGGTCGTCGTGCCGGAGGACATCCCGGTAAAGACGAACGTCCACGTTCAAGGCGGCGACGTGACGCTCTTCGGCATCAACAGGAGCGGATGGGACGTCGACTTCGATTACCGCGAACGAGGCGATACCGATCTCGGCACGCTCAACCTCGATATTCAGCTGAACTTCGGCGAAGTCACCGTCCGGGATATCGAACCGGGCGAGGAGTTCACGCAAAGGACGGG
>DASQWC010000146.1:0-26701 GCA_035640475.1 Actinomycetota bacterium
GGACCACATCCACTCGAGGGTCGTCCGAAGATCTCCCACGCCGGCGCGATCGGCGCGGTAGAGGCGGCGCCGCCCGTCGCGGCGGACGCTCACGAGCCGGGCATCACGGAGCACCCCGAGGTGCTGGGAGACGGCCGCGAACGAGACGTCGAATCGATCGGCGATCTCGCCCGCGCTGAGCTCTCTATCCCACACGAGTCGAAGGATCTCGCGGCGCCTGGGCTCGGCCACGATCTGCAGACGATCCATGCCGGCTTGACGCCCTCCTGGTGCCGTTCCTATATTTAAGTTTCAACTTAAATTAAGGAGGCGTGGATGGCAAGGATCCTTCTGCAGGTCCCCGTCGATGCATCGCGCGAGGACGTCTACCGCGCGTTGACGAAGAAGGCCGGAGTAACGGCCTGGTGGAGCAGCCGCACGACGGGTCCGTCCGGAGAGGGCTCGGTAATGAAGGTGTCGTTTCCCGACGCCCCCATCACCTTCGATTTTCGTGTCGAGGAAGTCTTTCCTCCCGAGCGCGTCGGGTGGCGCTGTCTGGCCGGCCCGCCTGAGTGGATCGGCACCGGCATCACGTTCGATATCAGCGCACAGGACGGCACGACCAACGTCCTGTTCACACACGACGGCTGGAAGACAACAAAGAAGTCCTTCCCATTCATCGCGTACTCCTGGGCGCAGATTCTTCCGCGACTCAAGGCGTTCGCCGAGTCCGGTCGCCGGCAACCGTTCTTCGATTTCTAGAGCGCGACGCGTAGGCTTGCCCGATGCGCATCCGAGCCGAGCAAGCCGCGGACTTCGACGCTATCCACGAAGTCGTCGCGGCCGCGTTCGGGCGTCCAAACGAAGCGGAACTCGTGCGACTCCTGCGCGAGACCGACTCCTATGTTCCGCAACTCGCTTTAGTCGCCGAGGACGACGATCGGATCGTCGGGCACATCATGCTCACCTATGCCGAGCTCCACGGCACCGGCGCCGACCGCGTCCTGTCACTCGCGCCGCTTGCGGTGAGGCCGGAAAGCCAGCGCGGCGGCGTCGGCATCGCCCTCACGAAGGCCGCGCTCGACGCGGCCGACGCACGCGACGAGCCGCTGGTCATCGTGCTGGGTCACGCGGAGTACTACCCCCGTTTCGGCTTTGAATCGGCACGCAATTACGGCATCGACCCCCCGGACGACGCCGTCCCCGACGAAGTCTTCATGGTCGTGCGCCTGCGCGCGTACGACCCCGAGATCCGCGGCCGGGTCGCCTACCCGCCGGCCTTCGCCGACACCGCCTAGCCGCGCATATCCGGCCCTCGCCTTGGGTACACGCGTCAGGGTGAGACGCAAGATCACGATGGTCGAGATCGAGCGGCAGCCGCTGCAGCGGTTGCACGGTGTCCTGGACGACGACGTCTACGAGAGCTTCTACCGCAAGATGCAGAACGCCGCAAAAACGCTCGACGGGCGGACCGTGTGGAACGTCAACTCAACGGCCGAAGGCGGCGGCGTGGCCGAGATGCTCGGCACACTGCTCCCCTACGCACGCGACGCCGGCTGGGACGTTCGCTGGGCCGTGATCTCGGGCGACGATGAGTTCTTCGACATCACCAAGGGCATTCACAACGCACTCCACGGGTCGCCTCCTTCCGACGACATCTGGGACCGCGCCGGCGAAGTGTACGCGCGCGTTACAAAAACGAACGCCAACCAGCTCTCACGACACATCCATGCGGGTGACGTCATGCTCATCCACGACCCGCAGACGGCGGGACTGATCGACTCACTGACGAAGGCCGGCGCGGCGACGTCCTGGCAGTGCCACATCGGCACGGACGAGGCGAACGAATGGACCCGGCGAGCGTGGGACTTTCTGCGGCCGTACGTCGAGCCCGCCGACCGCTACGTCTTCACCCGCGAGGACTATCTGTGGGAGGGACTCGATCCGGCCCGCCTCCGCATCATTCCGCCGTCGATCGACGTCCTGTCGGCGAAGAATGCGCCGATGGACGGCGACTCCATCGAGGCAATTCTGCGCGCGGCCGCCGTCCTCGACGGTCAAGCGGTTCCGGCGGAGTTCGTTCGGCCGGACGGCGTGGTCGGGTTTGTCACGAACCACGTGAATCGAGTCGGCGGCGACGCTCCTCTGCCGTCCGACGCGCGCATGGTGCTCCAGGTGTCGCGCTGGGACCGCCTGAAGGATCCGATCGGGCTCCTACGGATGTTCGCCGATCACTTCAACGAACGCCGCGACGTCCATCTCGTGTACGCCGGCCCTTCGACAAACAACGTGAACGACGATCCCGAGGGCAAGGCCGTGCTTGATGCGGCGACCGAGGTCTGGCGCTCGCTCGAACCCGCCGTCCAACAACGAGTTCACCTCCTCGAGGTCCCGATGAAGGACGTCGACGAGAACGCCGCGATCATCAACGCGTTGCAGCGGCGTGCCGACGTCGTCGTCCAAAAGAGCTTGGAGGAAGGCTTCGGGCTCACCGTCGCAGAAGCGATGTGGAAGGGACGGCCGGTTGTGGCCGGACGTGTCGGCGGCATCCAGGATCAAATCGAGCACGAGCGCAGCGGGATTCTGATCGACGATCCGTACGACGTCGCCGGCTTCGCGAGTGCCGTCTGCCGCCTGCTCGACGATCCCGAGAAGGCCAAGGAGTTCGGCGTCGAGGCGCACCGCCGTGTGCGCGAGCGCTTCCTCGGGCCCCGGCAGCTCTCCCAGTACGCCGACCTGATGGTCGAGCTCACGCGCGCCGCTCGCGCAGCTTGACTCTGTAGTCAAGCAAGACGCATCGTTGCGATGGGATGGGGTTGCTTGGCGGCAAGATCGCGATCGTTACCGGCGCCAGCCGCGGCATCGGCGAGTACATCGCGAAACGGTTCGCGCAGGAAGGCGCATCCGTCGCCGTCAGTGCGCGGACGGAGCAGGCGTCGGACGAGCGGTTGCCCGGAACGATTCACGACACCGTCGCGGCCATCGAGTCGGACGGCGGGAGGGCCGTCGCGATTCGTGCGGACCTCGCGCGGCCGGAGGATCGCGAGCTGCTCGTCAACGAAACCATCGAGAAGCTGGGGGCGCCCGACATTCTCGTGAACAACGCTGCGGTGACCTGGTTCCTGCCGGCTGCCGATTTCCCGGAGAGCCGCTACCGCGTGATGCTCGAAGTCCAGGTACGTGCTCCGTTCGAGCTCGCCCAACTTGCCATCCCGCACATGCGTGAGAAGGGACGAGGCTGGATCCTCAACATCTCGAGCGGGGCTGCGCGCCATCCCAAGCCGGACCAAGCGATGGGGCGCGGCGGGACCGTTTACGGCATGTGCAAGGCCGCGCTCGAGCGCTTCTCGACCGGACTCGCCGCCGAGCTGTATCAGGACAACATCGCCGTCAACGCGTTGTCTCCATCCAGCGTCGTTCCGACGCCCGGTGTCGTTCTGCACAGGCTGATTCCGCCGGGTCGCGAGGACATCGCGGAGCCGCCGGAGGTGATGGCCGAGGCCGCGCTGGTTCTATGCTCACGCGATCCGAAGGAGCTGACCGGACGAATCGCGTACAGCCAGCAGCTCCTCGAAGAGGTCGGCGTCGCTATCCCGAGCTAGCTGCGCGCAGCCGCGCGACCGCCTCACTTCTGCCGATCAATTCAATCGACTCGTAGAGCGGCAGCGATACCTCAGAGCCCGAGATCGCCACGAAGATCGGTTTCGTTCCTTTCCGCCGATTGAGGCCGAGATCCGCGATGACCTTCTGGATCGCTTCGCCGATCGCTTGAGCAGTCCAGGGCTCGAGCGAACCTAATTCTTCGGCGACCGCCTCCAACGTGTTGTTCGCCTCGTCGGTGCCGAGCCACTTGCTCGTTTCGAGCTTCGGGCGCTCGTGGATATACCGGATCGCATCGGGGACCTCGGCCAGAGTTGTCACACGGGTCTTGATCAGCTCGGCCATCGGCTGCACAACATCAACGGGGACGCTTGGATCGAGCTCGACCACGCGCCGAACGAGATCCGCGTCGTCGAGCTCGATGATGTACTGCTGGTTGAGCCAGCTGAGCTTCGTCGTGTCGAAAACCGCCGGGTGCTCGATGACACGATCGATCGTGAACTCTCGGATGATCTGCTCGACCGAGAGCTTCTCCTCTTGGGTGGGTGACGACCAGCCGAGGAGCGCAAGGAAGTTCACGAGGGCTTCCGGAAGGAATCCGCGTTCGCGGAATGAGAGGACACCATCCGATCCCTTCCGCTTAGAAAGCTTCCCCTTGTTCTCGCCGAGGAGCAACGGGAGATGAGCGAACGTGGGGAGGTCGGCCCCCAGCGCCTCCGTAATAAGGATCTGCAGCGGAGTCGACGGCAAGAGGTCCGCGCCGCGCAGGACATGCGTGATCTCCATGGCCACGTCGTCGGACGTGACGGCTAGGAGATACAGCGGCGAGCCGTCGGATCGCACGATGACGCGGTCCTGCAGGTCGGCGTACTCGAACTTCACCTCGCCCATGACGAGATCGTCGACAACGACATCGCGTCCATCGGGAACCGCGAATCGGATCGCAGCAGGCTCGGCCGATCGAGTCGCACGATCGGCGTCCGAAAGCATCCGGCAATGACGGTCGTAGCCGGCCTTTACTCCGCGTGCCTCGAGCTGTTCCCGCGTGCACCAACATCTGTACGCCGCGCCGGCAGACAACAGCTGTTCGACGGTCTCTTCGTGATTGGTCCGTCGTTCGGAGTCGCGGTACGGACCGAACGAACCGCCTATGTCCGGCCCTTCATCCCAGTTGATGCCGAGCCAACGCAGCGATTCCATGATCGGATCGACGAGCTCTGGCTTCGCTGTCTCCGGATCGGTGTCCTCGATACGGAGCACGAACACGCCGCCCTCGTGCCGCGCGTAGAGCCAGTTGAAGAATGCTGTGTGCGCGGTGCCGATGTGCAGATCGCCCGACGGATTCGGTGCGAAGCGAACCCTCACGCCGAGACGGGATTCCGCAGGACGCCGATACCGGAGATCTCGACCTCGACGACGTCTCCGTCGGCGATCGGCGAGATGCCGGCCGGCGTTCCCGTGAGGAGCACGTCGCCGGGCAGCAGCGTCATCACCGAGGAGACGAACGAAACAAGAGCGGCCGGGCCGAAGACGAGATCTGAAGTACTCGACTTCTGCCGCACCTCGTCGTTGACACGGCACGACAGCTCGAGCTTGAGCGGGTCGAGGTCGGTGACGACGTGGGGGCCGAGCGGGCAGAACGTGTCGAAGCCCTTGGCGCGCGTGAACTGGACGTCCTTGGCTTGCAGGTCGCGCGCTGTGACGTCGTTCGCACACGTGTAGCCGAGGATCGAGTCGGCCGCGGCAACGTCGCTGACGTTGCGTGCGGCTTTGCCGATGACGACGGCGAGCTCACCCTCGTGATCGACGCGCTGCGATTGCGACGGGAGGTAAATCGTTTCACCGGGCCCGATGACCGACGTCGACGGCTTGAGGAAGATCATCGGCTCTTGGGGCAGCGGCATGCCGGTCTCCTTGGCGTGCGATGCGTAGTTCAGCCCGACCGCGACCACCTTGCTCGGCAGCACCGGCGCGAGGATGCGCACCTGCTCGGGGTCGAACGTCTCGTCGGTCGGCTCCCACGGCAGAAAGGGTGTCGAGCTGATCGCGCGGATCTCGCCGGCGTCCTCGAGGACGCCGTAGCCGATCGTCGAGCCGATGGCGAACCGGACGAAGCGCATTACCGAGGTTGGTGGAGCAGGCCGTACACATAGCCGTCCAGCAGCGCTTCCCAAGACGCCTCGATGATGTTCTCCGAGACACCGATCGTCGCCCACTCCTTCTCCCCGTCCGTCGACTCGACGAGCACGCGCGTCGTGGCACCCGTCCCGACGTTCTCGTTGAGCAGGCGAACCTTGTAATCGGCGAGGTGGATCCGATCGAGCTCGGGGAAGCTCGCGACGAGCGCCTTGCGCAGCGCGGCGTCGAGCGCGTTGACCGGACCGTTGCCTTCGGCCGTCGAGATGAACCGCTTTCCGTCGGCGTGCAGCTTCACCGTTGCTTCACTCGAGATGCCGCCGGCTCCGTCGGTCTCGACGATCACGCGGAACGACTCGATCGAGAAAAACTCCTGTTCCCACCCGGCCGCGCGCCGCAGCAGCAGCTCAAAGGAACCGTCGGCCGCTTCGAAGTGATAGCCGAGATGCTCGAGCTCCTTCACGCGCCGGATGACACCGGAGATCGTCCGGTCGCCTTCGCCGAGATCGACGCCGAGCTCTCCGGCCTTCACGAGGATCGTCGCGCGTCCGGCCAGCTCGCTCACAACGAGGTGGCGGACGTTGCCCACGAGGCTGGGGTCGACGTGCTCGTACAGATCGCGCCGGCGCGCCACTGCCGATGCATGTAATCCGGCTTTGTGCGCGAAGGCGGAGCTGCCGACGTACGGCTGCTGTGGGTTCGGCGTGCGATTGGCGACTTCGGCGACGAAATGCGCGACCTCGCCGAGGCGGCCGAGCTGTTCGCGCGTGATGACGTCGCTCCCCAGCTTCAGGACGAGGTTCGCGGCGATCGATGCGAGGTTGGCGTTGCCGCAGCGTTCGCCGTAGCCGTTCATCGCGCCTTGCACGTGGACGGCACCGGCTTCGACGGCCGCAAGCGAGTTCGCGACGGCGCAGTCGGCGTCGTTGTGGCAGTGAATGCCGAGCGGCGTGCCGACGGCTCCGTGCACCTGCGCAACGATCTCGCGTACCTCCCCGGGCAGGCACCCGCCGTTGGTGTCGCAAAGCACCAGGCAGTCGGCGCCGTTGCCGGCAGCGGCCTCCAGCACGCGCATCGCATATTCCGGGTTGTGCTTGAAGCCGTCGAAGAAATGCTCGGCGTCGAAAAAGACTTCGTCGAAGTGGCGCTTCAGGTACTTCACCGTGTCGGCGACCATCTTGATGTTCTCGTCGAGGGTCGTTCGCAGTGCTTCGCGGACGTGCAGGTCCCACGACTTGCCGACGATGCAGACGACCGGCGTCGATGCGCCGACTGTGATGCGCAGGTTCGGGTCCTTGCCGGCGGTTGTTCCCGCGCGCCGAGTCGAGGAGAACGTGACGAGCTTGGCGTGCTTCAGCCGCAGCTCGTTGGGAGCCCGTGCGTAGAACTCTTCGTCCTTGGGGTTGCTGCCCGGCCAGCCGCCCTCGATGTACTGGACGCCCAGCTCGTCGATCTTCTGCGCGATGCGCAGCTTGTCGTCGACGGTGAGCGCGAGGCCCTCCATCTGCGCCCCGTCACGGAGGGTGGTGTCGAAGAGAACGAGATCCTTAGACGTACTCATTCCACTCCCGGTAGGTCTCGATCTCCCCGCGGGCGGCGGCGAAGAACGTCTCCTGCAGCTTCTTCGTGATCGGGCCGGGCTCGCCCGATCCGATGACCCGGTCGTCGAGCTCGCGAATCGGCGTGAGCTCGGCCGCCGTTCCGGTAAAGAACGCTTCATCGGAGATGTAGACGTCGGCACGGGCAATCGCTTCCTCACGAACCTCATAGCCGAGGTCGTGGGCAATGGTGATAACCGAGTCGCGCGTGATTCCGGCGAGCCCCGCCGTGACTCGGTTGGGCGTGACGATGACGCCGTCGCGCACCGAGAAGAAGTTCTCGCCGGGGCCTTCGGCAACCGTTCCCTGCGGGTTGATGAAGAGCGCCTCGTCGTATCCGGCCTTCAGCACCTCGATCTTGGCGAGCACCGAATTCAAGTACCCCGCCGACGACTTCGCCTGCGGGGGCATCGCGTTCATGTCGATGCGCTGCCACGACGTCGTCTTCACGCGGATGCCGGCGCTCAACCCTTCCTCGCCGAGATACGTCCCCCACGGAAACGCAGCAATGGACACCTTGACCGGGTTGCCCAGCGGGTTGAGACCGAACTCCCCGTAACCGAAGTACGCGAGCGGACGGATATACAGCAGCGGGAAGTCGGCGAGCTCGTTGACCCGAATGGTTTGCTTGGTTGCCTCGACGAGCTCTTCGAGCGAGAACGGGAGGTCCATCATGATGATCCGGGCCGAGCGCTGGAGTCGCCGCATGTGATCGGTCAGCCGGAAGACGGACGTGCCCTTCTTGGTCTTGTATCCGCGGATTCCCTCGAAGACGCCGGTGCCGTAGTGAAGTGCATGCGTGAGGACGTGCACCTGCGCGTCCTCCCAGTCGACGAGCTCGCCGTCCATCCAGATCTTCTTGGCCTTTTCGATAGGCATCGCGATTAACCCCCTGAATCCGTAATGGAGGCGGCGACCATGTCTCCGACCTCCGAGGTCGAGTATCCCATCTCCCCCGCGCCCGTCCCTTTGAGCCTGGGGAACGTCTCGGCCATGGCACGCTCTACCGCAGACGCCGCGTCCACCTCCCCGAGTTGCGCCAGCATCATCTGCAATGCGCCGATGGCGGCCATGGGGTTGATCTCGTTGCGGCCGGCGAAATCGGGGGCCGTCCCTCCGATCTGCTCGAACATCGAGACGCCTTCCGGATTCAGGTTCCCGCTCGCCGCCACACCCATGCCCCCTTGGATCGCGGCGGCCAGGTCCGTGATGATGTCGCCGAACATGTTGTCAGTCACGACGACGTCGAAACGCTCCGGGGTCTGAACCGCCCACACGCACCACGCGTCGACGTGCGCGTAGTCGCGAGACACATCGGGATAGTCTTCGCCGACCGCGTGGAACGTTCGCTCCCAGATGTCGCCGGCGAACGTGAGGACGTTGGTCTTGTGGACGAGCGTGATCTTCCTGCGGCGCTGCCGGGCCAAATCGAAGGCGTACCGGACGCAGCGCTCGATTCCCTTCCGGGTATTGACGCTGGTCTGTAGCGCGATCTCGTCGGGCGTGCCCTTGTCCGTGAAGCTGCCTTCGCCCGTATACAGGCCTTCGGTGTTCTCGCGAATGACGACGAAGTCGACGTCCTCTGGGCCCTTGCCGATGATCGGGCACGGCACACCGGGATAGAGCCGGACCGGCCGAAGGTTGATGTACTGATCGAGCTCGAAACGGATGCGCAGGATGAGGCCGCGCTCGAGGATGCCCGGCGGCACTTCGTCTCCGGGGTAGCGGGCCCCCACAGGGCCCTTGTAGATCGCGTCGACTTTCTTGAGATCCTCGAGGACGTCGTCGGGGAGCACTTCGCCGTCCGTCGCGTAGCGTCCGGTGCCGATGTCGTGGGTGACACGTTGCGTGCGCACGCCGAAGCGCCGCTCGACGGCGTCGAGCACTTTCAGTCCTTCGCGAATCATCTCGGGTCCCGTTCCGTCACCCGGGATGACCGCTATCCGGTATTCGCCCACATGCGCTCCAAGAAAAAACCCCCCGTCCGTTCGGACGAGAGGTCGCTGAGGCGGACGCCTGCGGCGTCCGCCTACCGAATAATGGCTACGAGCTCGTACGTCATGTGCATCGATGTTAACGCACGACGAACCGGCCCTGCATGCCGTAGTCCCAGTGACCCGGCAGGTGGCAACCGAACCAGACGGGCGCGATCCCATCAAACACGTAGGTGGTCTTCGCCGTCGCGAACAGCGGGACGCTCACCTCTCCCGGCACGGGCGGATGTTCCTTCTCGCGCCCCGACTCGTGACGCAGCTGGACGCCGATCGGACCGACGATGAGCTCGTGGTCGATCGGGTCTTGGTTCCGGACGACGAACCGCACCTTCTCGCCGGGTCGGACCATCAGTGTTGTTGCCGAGAAGCGCGAGTGGTGAATCCTCAGCTCGATCGTTCGCACTTTGGACGCGTCCAACGGGTTGGCAACGACAACGAGGAGCACGATGCCGAGCAGGAGTCGTGCAGCTCGCTTCACTCGCCGAGCTTCCGCTGACTGACCGCCCACGCTCCCAGCGCCCCAATACCGGTGAGAACCGCTGCGAGAGCAATCGGCCAGGCCGGACGCGAATCCTTGACCGGCTCGGCAATGGCTTGCTCGTTCGGCGTCGCGGCCGGCTCTTGTGTCGGGGGCGGCGTCGGAGCGGTCGTAGGCTTAGGTGACGGCTTCGGCCTCGTCGGCGCCGCCAGCCCGGCCATAACGGCCGACGGCCGACCGCCGTTGACATTGGTGGCCAGGTCGTAGCGAAGCTGCGGGTTCGTCGACGCGACGATCAAGTGCGTCAAAGTCATGCCCGACGCGGGGATCCAGTCCATTCCTCGATCCGAGCGCAAATCGGCAAGCAGCTGCTCGGAGGCCGGCACTTGCCGTTCGACGATGTAACCGTTGCCGGCCGCCGGAAGCAGACTCGGCGCCCGATCGGTGAGCAGGTACACCTCTGCGTCGACGGCGTCATTGCCGGTCTTCCCGAGACCGAGGATGCGCAGCGGCACCCAGGGATCCACCATCGGCATCGAGATGTGGATCGTCGTTGCATCGCCGATCTCCTGCCCCTGCTCCTTCGCCGCCGAGCCGTCGAACACCGCGGCCATGAAGTACGGACTGCGCGCGGCGTAGAAGTCGAGCACCTCGGGAGCGTCGGGTGGGAGCCGGAAGCCGTGTTCAGCCGCCCAAACACCGACCGAGTCGCCGCCGCCCTTGAGCACCGTGATGTCGAGCGCGTCGACACGCGTCTTATACACCTCCTCCGCGCTGCGGTCGGAGGACCTCACCGCAGCCGCCTCGGCCGCGAACGCTTGTTGCGGCGCCGTCTCCCTCAGCAGTCGCTGGAGCGTCCACTCGCCGCCCTTCTCGATCTTCGACGGCATGGCCGGCAAGGGGACAACCGAGCCGAACTCGCCGCCGCCGCCCGAGTATTTGAAGGCCGTCACGTAGTGCTCGACGCCGTCGTGGTGCCCGGCGAACGTGACCGTGCGGCCGAGCTTCACGGCTCCGTTGGGATCGAAGACGCCCGCGCACGCGAGCGCAGGGAGCGCCGGAAGGACGACCAGACCGATTCCGAGCACGGCGGTGCACAAACCTTTGCGCATTCCCGACCCCCTGTCCGAGCTGTCGATGCTTCAACGCCCGGACGGCGTGGTCGGTTCAGATCATGAAGTTGAACTCCCGTAGGATCTGCGCAGCCAGGCTGGTATCGCCCTGGATCGTGACGCTCTTGCGCAGCTCCTGCGGATCGCCTCGTCCGCAGCACAGCCGGTTGAACGTCTCGAGATCCATCGTGAGCTTCACGGTCGGCGACTCGGGGACCTCATTGAGAACGTTCGCACGGCCTTGTTTCTCGACGGCAATGGTCCCGCCTGCGGGTCCGGTGACCTCGAAGACGACAGTCGTGCCGTCCGGGGGAGCAACCTTCTTGCCGACGACGAACGGCATCGCCGTTGAGTGCCGTGCGAACGCGTGCTCCGCGATCGGACCCTCGAGGTTGCCCGGCTTGCCGACGGCGCGGCGCATGTCCTGCTCGTGGACCCAGATGTCCATGATGCGGATGGCCAGCAGGTCGGCGACCGTGCCCTGGCCGACCGGCGTCCAGGATTCGGCTTGGAGGTCGTCCGCAGACATCGCTTGTGTGGCCTTGATGCGTTCCCCGCTGACCTCGCGGAACTCCTCGAGGACCTTGTCCGGGGGCCAGTAGCGCCGGAAGTCGACCTGCACCTCGTTGCCGGCGCCGATGGGGTTGCGGACCCAGGGCTTCTCGCCGGGGTCGTGCTCGGGGGCGGCGCGGCCGAGGATCGCCGATTCGGTACCGATGATGTGGGAAAGATTGTCCTGGACCGACCAGCCCGGATTGTCGGTCGGGAGCGCCCACTGCTCCTTCGTCAGCGACGAGCACAGGTCGTCGATCGAGCGGAAAGCCATCTCGAGCTTGTCTACGACTCCGATCTCGCTCATGGCTGGAACGCTACCACCGGTTGCAGGCCCCCTGTATTCTCGGTCCACGGGAGAAAGGAGGTGGTCCAGTTTGCATAAACCGAAGGCGACCCTCGAGGTGGCTGACTGCTGACGCTGCCTTAGGGGAGGTCCGCTAAAACGGACCACCTCAGGATTTCACCGCAGCGGCGGCGGAATCCCATCAGACCACCGACCCCCAAAGCCGCCCGGGCTGGTCGACCGGGAGAGTCGGCGCGGAGGGTGAATAAGGAAACAAACGAGGGCCCGGCTTCGCAGCCGGGCCCTCGCATGGTTCTCGGTAGTTTCTGGGCGCGATGAGACGGCGATTGCCGGCTTGGGTCTGGGCCTTCGCGGCCGTAAAGATCGGTTTCCACGTCGCGACCACACGCCTGAGCTTTCACCGCGACGAGCTGTACTTCATCTCGGCCTCCAAGCGACTTGTCGTCTCCTACGTCGACTTCCAGCCGGTCACGCCGGTGCTACTGCGGCTCGAACGGACGCTCTTCGGTGATTCGTTGATCGGCCTGCGGCTCATCCCGGCGATCGCGGGAGCGGTCGTGATCCTTCTGGGCGCGCTCATCGCACGCGAGCTCGGCGGTGATCGCCGCGCGCAGATCCTCGCCGCGTTCATGATGCTCGTCGCGCCGATGTTCGTCGGCATGAACTCGACGCTCAACACAGTCTCGCTCGAGACCCCGGCGTGGATGCTCGTCGCGCTCGTGACCATTCGGCTCTTGCGAACGGAAGACGAGCGATTGTGGGCCGCGCTCGGCGCCGCGGCGGGACTGGCGTTGCTCGTGAAGTTCACGATGGCCGCCTACCTCGGCGCCCTCGGCATCGCCGTCCTGGCGACGCCGCTGCGCAGGTCGTTGCGATCGCCCTGGCTCTGGCTCGGAGCGGCCATCGGCGCGGCGATGTTTGTTCCGAGCGTTGTCTGGCAATTCCGTCACGACTTCGCGGTCGTCGAGTTCGTCTCGAACCAGGGCGGTGGCGGAGCGATCTTGGGGTTGCGCGGGCGTCTCGGTTATCTGGCCGGCCTGATCATCCTTCCCGGGATCGTGCCGGTGCTCGTGTATGTCCCCGGCCTGATATGGCTGTGGCGACACAAGACCTTCTGCACGCTCGCGATCGCGCACGCCGTCGCGCTGGTCGCGTTCTTCGTTGCGTCGGGCAAGGGATACTACGCGTTCCCCGCGATCGCCGTCCTGCTCTGCGCCGGGTCCGTGGCCTTGATGGAACGGCGCGACCGCTACCCGAGAGCGGTGATGGCCGGCACGGCGGCCGGGCTGCTCCTCTCGCTGTTGTTCGTCGTCCCAATTGCTCCCATCTCCGTGTACCGCGACAATCCCGACCTCGCCGAGGGGGCCGAGATCGGCGAACGAATCGGCTGGGACGAGCTCGCGCGAACGGTATCGGGGATCTACACGGACTTGCCGTCGCACGATCGCGCGCGGACGTTCATGGTCGGAAGCAACTACACCTTGCCCTCCGCCATCGAGTTCTACGCCGACGACTACGACGAGCCGCCGGCCGTCAGCGGCCACAACAGTGCGTACTTGTGGTGGCCGCGGCTCCCGCGCGACCACGTTGCGATCTTCGTCGGCTTCGATCCAAAGTGGGTCGGCCGCTACTACCGCGACGTTCGATTCGTCGGGAGATTTCGCAACTCGGAAGGCGTGAAGAACTACGACTGGAACGCGCCGATTTGCGTCGCGCGTGGGCCGAAAGTCACGCCGCAGGAGCTGCGGGAGCTTGTGAAGTCGTTCGAAGCCTAGCGGTACATCGCCGCGTGGGACTCGATCCAGGCATCGATCGTCGACCACCACGAGTACAGCCAGTCGATCCGCTCGTCGCGGCCGTCCGGAATCTCGCTCGGTGATATCCGCCAGTAGCGGCCGATGATCGGCTGTTGCAACGGCACCGAACGCCAGAGGTCGGGCGTATCGCTGAGGTACTCGAGGCCAGTGTGCGCAACGAAGACGACGTCGGCCTCCGGAGCAGCCGTGATCGCCGCGAGCGCACCCCCGGGCCGGGGAGCGAGGATGTGGGTCATCTGCTCGGCCCGGGCGGCGTAGTCCTCTCGTCCGGACTCTCGAAGCTTGGCAATCGCACGCTCACGGCGTCTGAGCGTGAAGTTCCCTCCCTCTGGGAACAGGACGACGGCTTCCTGTTCGTCCATGTCTTTGGCGAGATCGGCGATGCGTGCGATGAAGCGCGATGCGTCCCTGTCCGACGGACGGATGAAGCACGCGTGCAGACGGTTGCCGATGATGTCGATCGTCGGCGCCCACTGCATCGTCGCCTTCATCACGATGCGGGGACGGCGCTTGTATCCGCTCATGAGCGTCCGCGCGATGAGCAGCGAATCACCCGGACCCGCGTGACGCGGGAACACGAGCACGGCTCCCGGCTTGGGCGCCGGCACGTCCTCGAGCTCGATACGGAGGCCGAGCAGCTTCTCGGCAGCGCCGACGAGGCGCTCCAGCCACCAGGCGATGAAGCGATGGTGAGCGTTCTGGAAGGCTTGCGTCCCTAGACCCAGACCGAACCCACTGAACAGCCACAGGAGAGATCCGACGGTCATCCCGATGACCTCGCAGACCAGAAACACGACGAGGACGGCCAGCAGACGCGTCGTCCGAAACCTTCCGGGCAGGAACACGTCGGCGATCGCGGCGATGAGAAGAACGACCGGCGAGAGTGCAATGCCGAGCAACGCGACGGCAAAGCGAATGGGATCGATGATCAGCCGCCGCACCCAGCGCGGCGGTACGCGCTCAGACACGCTGCCCCCCAGGTCCGGCCGCGAGTCTACGTGGCCGAAGCGTCCTCGAGGTACGCGGCGGCGGCCGCATGGGCGCCGGCGACCCGCTTCGACACGTCGGAGAAATCGCGGTAGCGAAGCTGGGACAAGTCGCTGAAGCGCGGAGGGTTCTCCTCCCCCGTCGGAAGTACGTGAGCGACCACCCCTTCCGGCAGGTTCGCCATGTCTCGCGCGAAACGGTGCCGTCGCGCGATCTCGAACGCGACCATTGCCACCTCGATCAGGTTCTTGGGAGCTTCGAGCTTCCGGTCGACTCGCCCGACGTGCATCACATAGACGACATCGGCACCGAGTTGAACGGCACGCTCGATGGGAATGCTGTTGACGATCCCGCCGTCCACGAAGTGCTCGCCGCCGATCTCCACGGGCGGCAGGATGCCCGGGACGGCAGCCGATGCGAGGATCGCGTCGACCAGCGGCCCTTCCGAGAACCACTGCTCGGCGGCGCGCTCGATGCAGGCGGCCACGCATTCGAAACGGACGCGAAGCTCGTCAAAGCGGTGGACGGGCAGCATTCGATCGATCAGATCGCGCAGCGGCCCGATGGTCTGGAGGTGGGTCCGGCTGCGAGCAAGTCTCGCCGCGCCGGCGAACAGAGACGCGGCGAACACGGGCTCCTTGTCGAGGTTCGACCACACCGATTCGAGCTTCTCGACCGTCGCGAGTGTCGGATCCGCCGCGACGGCGGCTCCGTTCATCGCGCCGACCGACGTCCCGACGACGAGGTCCGGAACGATGCCGCGCTCGACGAGAGCGCGCAGCATCCCGACTTGATACGCACCGAGGTGTCCCCCGCCCCCCAGCACGAATGCGGTCGTCAAGCTCCGGCTATTCCTCGGCTCCCGAAATGAGCTCGACGTTGTGGACCTCTTCGAGCGCCCCGAGCAGGATCTGGTCGACCATCGCGGCGTCGCCGCCGATCGACATGACGTACTGGTGCGCCAGCCGGCGCGGATACCACACCGAAAACGCCACAAGCGCGGCGAACACCGGCCAGCCCGTGAGCATCTGCATGACGAACACCTGGTCGAGGGTTCCGGCGGCGACGTAGTAGCCGCGGCCCGCGGCGCGTGCGACGTTCACGACACCCCACACGAGCGTGAGCAGACCGAACGACCGCTTGTACGCCGGCGTGTCCTTGTACGTCTGCGGGATATTGACCACCCACGACGCCATGACCGCGATGAGCGGACGCCCAATGGCCAGGGACCCGAGCATGGCGAGGCCCCAGACCGCGTCGCCGATCACCGCGCGCAGGAAGAACAGCTTCGGATCGTGGGTCACCAGCGCCAGCGTCGCGCTCACGGCGACGCCGACCAAGCCGATCCACGACCAGCGCATCGAGCCCGTGAGCTTGCGTTCGAAGGGGAACACCGCGAGCGTGAGCGCACAGCCGGCGACGACGGCCCAGACGACGCCGCCCACACGCTGGCCGAGGTAAAACCCGAAGAGCGGGATGAAACCGAATCCGGCGCCTTTCAGCGACCGGATCAGGACGGCGCGCGTCCCGCCGGAATTAGACGGCTGCAAGCGCTAGGTCTTCTGACCGTCGCGGTTGAGGAACGCAAAGGCCGGGGTTCCTTCTATCTCGTGGCCGGCCAGAAGCATTCCAATGCCGAATGCGATGAGCGCGAGGCCCCGGAAGCGCTTGTGGCGCAAGAACCTCACGACGCCCTTCGCGATCGAGTACGCGCCAACAGCATGAAGGGCCAGGTTCTTCGGGTCCTTGTGGTTCTCGCGAAACGTCTCGACGGCCTGGTCGAAGCGTGCCTCGACCTCCGGCGGCACGCGCCTGCCAAAGACTTCGTGCTCGGTCATTCGGGTCCCTCCACGTTCACCGTCGGTGGGCCGGTTCCAGCTCGGAAGACCACCAGCCGGCTCTCTTCGTCACCCGGATTCGTCTCACGATGGACTCTACCCGGAGGGACGAAAACGAAATCGCCCGCCCGGGCGTCGATCGCCTCCGTGCCGTCATCCCCGAACTCGACACGAAAGACTCCCTGGAGCACGTACACGGCCGTCCGGTTGTCACCGTGGTGGTGCCATCCGGAGGACGAGTGCGGCGGCGTCCGAACAAATCCCGACCAGAACCCATCGGCAACGATGGCTTCCTCACGCACCATCCCGGCCGTCGGATCGCCTTGTTCGCGATCCTCTGGACGGACGACACGAAAGCTCACGGTCCCGGTGCGTCCGCGGCGCGCTCGCGCTTGCCGACGCGGGTTGCACGGTTAATCGCGTTGAGGAACGCTCGCGCCGACGCCTCGACGACGTCCGTCGAGACGCCTCGGCCCGTATAGCGGTCGCTCTCGATCTCGATCTGAACGGTCACGTCACCGAGCGCCTCGGTGCCGGCCGTCACGGCGCCGACGGTGAAGCTGAGAAGCTTCGCTTCCACACCCGTGGCGCGCACGATCGCTCCGCACGCGGCGTCGATCATGCCGTCGCCCGACGCGGATTCCTGCACCGTCTCACCTTCGGGATTCTTGACGCGAACGGTCGCGCGAGGCTCAACCGTCGTGCCGCCGACCAGCGTCAGGTCGACGAGCTCCCAGAGATCGCCGGCCGTGCGCATCTCGTCGGCGACGATCGCCTCGATGTCCGAGTCGGTGATCTGGATCTTGCGGTCGGCCAGCTCCTTGAAGCGCTCGAACGCGCGCTGCAGCTCTTCCTTGCTGAGGACGTAGCCCATCTTTTCGAGCTCGGACGAGAACGCGTGGCGACCGGAATGCTTCCCCAACACGATCTGGCCGCCCTCGTAGCCGATCTCCTCCGCGTCCATGATTTCGTAGGTCATCCGGTCCTGAAGCACGCCGTGCTGGTGGATACCAGACTCGTGCGCGAAGGCGTTCGCGCCGACGACGGCCTTGTTCGGCTGCACCGGATAGCCGGTGAGCATCGACACCATGCGCGAGGTCCGCGCGATCTCTCGAGTGTTCACGCCGACGTCGACCCACACGAGGTCGCGGCGCGTCTTGAGGGCCATCACGACTTCTTCGAGTGAGCAGTTGCCGGCGCGCTCGCCGATGCCGTTCACGGCTACTTCGACCTGACGCGCGCCTACCCGGACGGCCGACAGCGAATTCGCGACGGCCAGGCCCAGATCGTTGTGACAGTGGACCGAGAGGATGACGTCGTTGAGCGCCGGCACCTTCTCGTAGACGTACGTGAGCACTTCCTCGAATTCGTGCGGCAGCGTGTAGCCGACGGTGTCCGGAACGTTGATCGTCGTCGCGCCGGCCTCGATTGCGGCCCGGACGACCTCACACAGGAAATCGGCATCGGTCCGCGTTGCGTCCTGCGGCGAGAACTCGACGTTCTGGGTGTAGCCCTTGGCGCGCTTCACGCCGGCGACGGCCTGCGCGACGATTTCTTCCTCGGTCGCCTCGAGCATGTACTTGCGGTGGATGTCGGAGGTCGACAAGAACACGTGGATCCGCGGATCCCGTGCGTTCTGGATCGCTTCCCAGGCGCGGTCGATGTCCTCGTTCGTCGCGCGGGCCAGCGCCGCGATCTGCGGACCTTTGACCGACTCGGCGATCTGTTTGACAGCTTCGAAGTCGCCGACCGAGGTGATCGGGAACCCGGCTTCGATGATGTCGACTTCCAGGCGCGCGAGCTGTTCGGCGATCTCCAGCTTTTCTTTGGCGTTGAGTGCGATGCCCGGCGCTTGTTCGCCGTCCCGCAGCGTGGTGTCGAAGATGAAGACCTTGTCCATTCTGAAACTCCTTCCTTACCTAAGTGACTGGGACGTTGATGCGCCCCCGCGTGGGACTAGGCCCCGCGGGGGCCGGTAAGGACGAGAAGCTTCCTGGAGCTCATGTGGTCTCAGCTTACGAAACGACGCAGCTCGGCGCAGGGACACGCCCGACCGGTAGCCTCGGAATATGCCGAGTGAGTTCGACGTCGTCGTCGTGGGAGCCGGATTCGCGGGTCTGTACATGCTCAAGCGCCTCCGCGAGCAGGGCTGGAGAGCGATCGTCTTCGAGGCCGGCGACGGCGTGGGCGGCACCTGGTACTGGAACCGCTACCCGGGCGCGCGGTGCGACGTCCCGAGCATCGAGTACTCGTTCTCGTTCGACCCCGAGCTCGAACAAGAGTGGGACTGGAAAGAGCGCTACGCCACGCAGCCCGAGATCCTCGCCTACCTCGAGCATGTGGCCGAGCGGTACGACCTGTACCGCGACATCAGGCTGAGGACGCGCGTCGAGTCGGCTCACTTCGACGAGTCGTCCGGACGATGGGAAGTCAAGACCGACGACGGCGAGACGACGATGGCGCGCTACGTCGTCATGGCGACCGGCTGCCTCTCGAGCGCCAACATGCCCGACATTCCCGGCCGCGATTCCTTCGAGGGCGACACCTACCACACCGGACGGTGGCCGCATCACAAGGTCGACTTCACGGGGAAGCGCGTCGCCGTGATCGGCACGGGGTCGTCGGGCATCCAGTCGATCCCCCTCCTCGCCGAGGAGGCCGAGCAGCTCACAGTGTTCCAGCGCACCCCGAACTACTCCGTCCCCGCGCACAACCAAGACCACACTCCTGAGTACATGCAGGCTGTCAAGGACGAGTACCGGGCCATAAGGGCGGAGAATCGCGTCTCGCCCATCGGCTTCGGGGGCCGCGTCAGGCCGGCCGAGGCCAACGCGATGGATCTCACGCCCGAGCAGCGCGCCGTCGAGCTCGAGAAGCGCTGGGAAGAGGGCGGATTGACGTTCCTTGCCGCCTTCATGGACGTCGTTTTCAACCCGGAAGCGAACGCTCAGGTCGCGGACTTCGTTCGCCGGAAGATCGCGTCGATCGTCGACGATCCGGAGGTCGCCGCCATGCTCTCGCCGGACACGTACATCGGCTGCAAGCGCCTGTGTGTTGATACCGGGTACTTCGCGACGTTCAACCGTCCCAACGTGCGTCTCGTCGACCTCCGCAAGACGCCCATCGTCCAGATCACGCCGTCCGGCGTGCGGACGAGCGACGAGACCTTCGAGTTCGACGCGATCGTCTTCGCGACCGGCTTCGACGCGATGACCGGGACGCTTCTGCGCATCGACATCCAAGGGCGGGACGGCAAGACGCTGAAGGAAGCGTGGGCGGAGGGACCGAAGACCTACCTCGGACTGAGCGTCCCCGACTTTCCGAACATGTTCATCATCACCGGGCCCGGGAGCCCGTCCGTGCTGACGAACATGGTGACGTCGATCGAGCAGCACGTGGAGTGGATCACCGACTGCATCAACAAGATGCGCGATGAGGGCCGGCGAACGATCGAAGCCAAGCCCGAGGACGCAGAGCAGTGGGTTGCCTACGTGAACCAGATCGCCGGGTTCACGCTCTACACGAACTGCAATTCCTGGTACCTCGGCGCGAACATTCCGGGCAAGCCGCGCGTGTTCATGCCGCTGTTCGGGTTCAACACCTACGAGGACGTCTGCAAGAACGTCGTCGAAGACGACTACCGCGGATTCGTGCGGGTCTAGTCGCCGTCCAGCGACACGAAGCGGCCGCTCTGGATTCCCGCGGCTTCCATCATGGCCGCAAAGACGTCGGCCGGAATCGCTGCGTCGACCGAGAGGACGAGGATCGCTTCCCCGCCTGCTTCAGGCGGCTCTCCGACGTACATGTTCTTGATGCTGATCCCCGCGTCGGCGAGCGGTCCCGACATCTTGTGCACCACGCCCGGCCTGTCCTCGTAACGGAACAGCGCCATGTACTTAGAAAAGTCGATGCCCAGCGCCCGACCATCCACCTCCACCAGATGTGCGATGTTCGCCTTCCCCGTGATGATGCCGGCGACGGTGACCGGCGCTCCTTCGCGGTGCACTGAGACCCGGACGAGGTTCACGTATGCCTCCGATGCTGCGGACTTTCGCTCGCCGTAACCGATCCCGCGGTCTGCGGCGAGGATCGGTGCATTCACATACGTGACCGGCTCGTGGAGCGCGGGCTGGAGGAATCCGCGCAGTACCGACAGTGTCAGCACGCGCGTGTCCTCTTCGCCGACCTGCCCTTGGTACGTCACTTCGATGTCGCTCACTTTCTCGCCGGCGAGCGCACCGATCAGGCGTCCGAGCTTGGACGCCAGCGGAAGGTACGGACGCAAGAACTCCGACAGCTCACCGCTCGCGTCCAGGTTCACCGCATTGGGGACGAAGTCGCCGCGCAGCGCGAGCAGAACCTGCTCGGCCGCAATCACTCCGGCGCGGTCCTGAGCGTCGGCGGTCTGGCCCGCGATATGGGGTGTCACGACCACGTCGTCGAGATCGAAAAGAGGTGACGACTCCAGAGGTTCGCTCTCGAAGACATCGAGGCCGGCGCCGCCGACCTTCCCGGCCTTGATCGCGCGCGCGAGCGCGTCCTCGTCGATCACACCGCCGCGGGACGCATTCACGATGATCACGCCGGGCTTGGCCTTCTCCAGCTCAGTCTCGCCGATCATGTGACGCGTCTCCGGTGTCAGGACGACGTGCAGCGAGATGACGTCGGCCCGCTTCAGGAGGTCGTCGAGCTCGACCTGCTCGACACCGGCGCGCTGGAAACGTTGCGGCGACACGAACTGATCGTGTGCGATCACCTGCATGCCGAGTGCGTGGCAGCGCTGCGCGACGAGCGTGCCGACGCGGCCGAACCCGATGATGCCGAGCGTCTTGTCCTGGAGCTCGATGCCCTTGAACTTCGATTTCTCCCAGGCCCCCGACTTCAGCGAGGCATTCGCGGCCGGGATGCGCTTGGCGAGCGCGAGGATCAACCCGACGGTGTGCTCTGCCGTCGAAACAATGTTTCCCTGCGGCGTATTGAGGACGACAATCCCGCGCCGAGTCGCGGCGTCGACATCCACATTGTCGACACCGATGCCGGCTCGCCCGACGACCTGCAACCGAGACGCGGCGTCGATCACGTCCTTGGTGACCTTCGTCGCGCTGCGAACGAGCAGTCCGTCGTAGTCGCCGATGGTTGCCTCGAGCTCGTCGGGCGTCAGACCGATCCGGACGTCGACCTCGACCCCGCCCTCCGTGAGCACGGCGATGCCCGCCTCCGAGATCGCCTCGGCGACGAGAACTCGAGGCCGGCCGTCGTCGTCCGTCACGCGCGTTCCGCCTCCCTGAACACGGCGGCCGCAGCGCCGGTTCCCGCGCCTTCCTTGATCGGGTGGCCGAGCCCGGCCAGCGTCGACTCGACGGCAGCGAGCACCATCAGGATGTCGCGGGGTGAGTAGTAGCCGCAGTGGCCGATGCGGAAGATCTTTCCCTTGAGCTTGCCCTGTCCCGGCGCAACGACGATGCCGTGCCGCTCGCGCAGATGCTTGGCGATCTGCGCGCCGTCCAGCCCTTCGGGCGCCACGACGGCCGTCAGCACGCACGCGCGGTCGGCTTCCTCGGTCTGGATGTCCAGACCGAGGGCCTTCACGCCTTCGCGGCATGCCTTGCCCAGCAAGGCATGCCGCGCCCACGCGGCCTCGATGCCCTCTCCCTCGACGAGGGAGAGGGCCTTCCGGAACGCGGCGAAGATCGTAACGGCGGGTGTGTACGGAGTCTCCGGCGGATCGAGCGACAGCGACTTGGCCGCCGTGGCCCAGTCCGTGTAGAAGCGCGGGCACGCGGCCGTCGCCGCGGCGTCCCATGCGGCCTTCGACACCGTCACGAACGCGATCCCCGGCGGCGTCATCAACGCCTTCTGCGAACCGCCGACGAGCACGTCGATGCCCCAGTCGTCCACGCGCAGGGGAGCCGCGCCTACGGCGGAGATGCCGTCCACGACGTAGAGCTGCGGCTTGTCTTTGAGCACACGCCCGATGGCTTCGACGTCGTTGACGATCCCGGTCGAGGTCTCCGAGTGCTGGACGTAGACGGCCTTGATCGACGGATCGTCCGCGAGGGCCTTGGACACGTCCTCGGCTTTGGCGTTGGCGCCCCACTCGTAGGTGACGACCGTCGACTCGACGCCGTGGATGCGCGCAATCTCCTCGAAGCGGTCGGCGAAGTTGCCGGTGTTGAGGATCAGGATCCGGTCGCCGGGTGAGAGGACGTTGACGATGGCCGACTCCATGCCGAGGGAGCCGGAGCTCGTGTAGAAGAGCACGTCGTTGGAGGTGAACAGGATCCGACGAAGCGAATCGACGCAGCCCTGCAGGATCGCGCCGAAGCGCGGCCCCCGGTGGTACGGGACCTCGCGAGCCTGCGCCTGCAGGACGTCCGGCGGGACTTCCGTGGGTCCCGGCGCCGCCAGGAACTCCGGTCTTTCGATGCTCATGTCCTCATCCTTTCAATCCTTATCTGCTTCCAACAAAAAACCCCTCGCCGCTGACACGGACGAGAGGCTTCGGCGAGCCCGGTGTACGGGCTCGCTCAGGTCTTATTCGATCGCTGCAAAGGCTTCATCGTGTTGCCAGTATCCCGACCGTTGGTGACATAGTCAATCGCCCCGGGCGGATCGCTGATCCATTTAGACAACCGAGACATCGACCGGGGGGCGCATCTTTCCGACGGCCTTCAGCACGTCGTGAATCGGATGTGACTCGAACTCGGCGAAGCGCTGTCCGGACGTGCCTCCGTCGTCGTCCGAGTCGATCGCCGTGAACGCCTGCTGCTCGAGCGCGTAGTCGAAGCGCGGCGCCCATTTCCGGGTGCCGAGCCGGGCCGTGGTCGAGCAGTTGTCGACCATGTAGGCCACGCCCCTTGCATGCATGTACGGAAGCAATGAGTCGACGGCTTCGATAACCGATTCGTTCGCGATCTCGGACCATGGGTGGCCCTTGGCGGCCAAGAGGTCGATCTGCGCCATCGCGACGCCGCAGAACACGCCGGCGGTGAACGGATCGAGCGGCGTTTCGCGCCGATCGCGCGTCGCTCGGACGTCGGCTCCGACCTTCCACATCCGCGTACCTTCGATCGGAGGCATCGGTTGCGCCTGAAGTCGCTTGCCGGCATCGACGACAGATTGCAGCTCGGCTCCGGATGCGACATCGTCGTAGATCTCCGCGAGCACAGGCGCAGCCGCCTCGTAGGCCGCGACGTACGCCTTTTGAAATTCGATCCGGCCGGAGTCGTCGAGCCGATCGTAGACACCGATGATCCCGTCATGCGATATCGCGCGCGAGATCGGGCCGGTGATCGACTCGCAAGCACGGACGAAGGCGTCCTCGGGTGACGCACCCTGCGACGTGTACCGGCGGTAGAGCGACTCGACGATCCCCCACACCGCGCCGAGAAGGATTCCGCGCTCGCCGTAGATGTCCGACATGTACTCCGACCTCAGCGTTGTCTGAAACGTGTACGGAGAGCCGAGTCCGATGGCCCATGCGAGCGCGATATCCGTCGCCCGTCCGTCGACGTCCTGTTCCACGGCGAAGCTGCAATTGATGCCGGCGCCGTTGATCTCACGTCCCTGTTCGTAGAGCCGGCGCACCGAAGGACCCATCCCCTTCGGGCACACGCCGACGACGTTGATGTGGCCGGGGAAGGTCGCGCCGTCGTTCTCCATTACTCCAAGGAGGAACCCGTGAGAAAGGCCGAGCGTCGCGCCGGGCTTCAATGCCTTGAAGACTTCCGGGTAGAGCTCCGCTTGGGCGGCGTCGGCGATCAACAGCAAGACGAGGTCCGAAGTTCCGATGACGTCGAAGAC
Source organism: Actinomycetota bacterium (assembly GCA_035640475.1). Lineage (GTDB taxonomy): Bacteria > Actinomycetota > JAICYB01 > JAICYB01 > JAICYB01 > DASQWC01. The sequence goes on from DASQWC010000146.1 coordinate 24,202, forward strand.
CTCGCCGAGCGTGCCGCCGGACTCCGAGAACCCCACCGCTTCGGCCTCCTGCGCCGAGGAGGAGCCCGGCCGGAGTCCGACCTTGACCGTGATGCCGGACCCTTCGAGGGAGTCGCGGAGGTTCTGTGCCTGCGCCGGGCCTTGCGACCCCCACCCGATCACACCGATCTGCGTGATCCCTTCGAAGGCCTCAGGGAGTTTGCTGAAGAGGTGCCGTCCGCCCCGGACGTATCCCTCCTCCTTGCCCGCGAGCTCAAATGTCTCGACATCGAAGTGCTTGGACGTGAACATCGCGTGCTATCCGGCCTCCTCGATCTCGGCTTCCTCCCGGACCACCGAAAGATACGCGTCCTCGATCGTGTGCTTCCCGCGCGAAAGGCCGACCATCCCGGTCTGCGCGAGCTCCCTGATCCCGTAGGGACGCAAGATGTCCACGAGGGCCTCGAGCTTGTCCGGCGTCCCCGTTGCCTCGAGCGTGAGGGCCTCCGGATGCACGTCGACGATCTTCGAACGGAAGATGTCGGCGATCTCGAGAATCTGCGAGCGGACACCGGCATCCGCCGTGACCTTCACGAGCATGAGCTCGCGCTCGACGGCCGAGTGGTCGAGCTCCTCGACATGGATCACGTTGATGAGCTTGTCGAGCTGCCGCGTCACCTGCGACAGCGGCTTGGCCTCGACCTTCACCACGATCGTCATGCGCGAGACCTTTGGATCCTCCGTCGGCCCCACCGCGAGCGACTCGATGTTGAACCCGCGGCGCGCGAACATGCCCGCGATGCGCGCCAGGACACCGGGCTTGTTCTGCACGAGCACCGACAAGGTGTGCGTGCCCTTGCGGCCGCGCGGAGCGGGCGCGTCGTAGAGCGCGTCTCTCGGCGTGCTCATGACTCGTCACCCCAGAACCGCGGATCCATGATGATGTCGTCGTTGGATGCCGCCGCCGGCACCATCGGGTAGCACTTCTCCGACGGGTCGCAGCGGAAGTCGATCACGACCGTGCGGTCCTTGATCGACTGGGCTTTCTCGACGACCGGCTCGACCTCCTCCGGGTGCTCGACACGGAAGCCGATCGCACCGTAGGCCTCGGCCAGCTTCACGTAGTCGGGACACTCCTGCGACAGGTAGATGCCGCTGAAGCGTCCGTCGTAGAAGAGCTCCTGCCACTGGCGGACCATGCCGAGATAGGCGTTGTTGAGGATCCCGATCTTGATCGGGATGTTCTCGGTTGTCATCGTCGCCAGCTCCTGGCACGTCATCTGGAAGCAGCCGTCGCCGTCCACGACCCACACGTCCTCGTCGGGACGAGCGACCTTGGCTCCCATGCCGGCCGGTGTGCCGTAGCCCATCGCGCCGACGCCGCCGGAGTTGATCCAGGTATTCGGGCGCTTGAAGTTGATGTATTGCGACGCCCACATCTGGTGCTGACCGACGCCGGCGACGTACACGGCGTCGCCCTGCGTCACACGGCCGATCGTGTCGACGACGTGCTGCGGGACGAGCTGCCCGTTGGACGACTCATCCGGATAGCGCAGCGGATAGCGCTCCTGCCAGTCGCGCAACTGCGCCATCCACTGCGAGATGTCCTGCTTGCCGCCGCGCTCGGCGTGCACCTGCTTCGTGGCGTCGATGAGCTGGCGGATGACGTGCTTTGCGTTGCCGACGATGCCGACATCCACAGCTCGGTTCTTGCCGATCTCCGACGCATCGATGTCGACGTGGACGATCTTGGCGTGCGGCGCGAAGGTCGCGAGCTTGCCGGTGACCCGGTCGTCGAAGCGTGTGCCGAGCGCGATGAGCAGGTCGGCGTGCTGCATCGACGTGACGGCCGTGTAGTTGCCGTGCATGCCGGGCATGCGCAGGCACAGCTCATGGTCGTCGGGAAGCGAACCGCGCGCCATCAGCGTCGTCACGGCCGGGATCCCGGTCAGCTCGCAGAACTCACGCAGCTCGCCTGAGGCGAACGACTTGATGATGCCGCCGCCCGCGTAGACCACGGGCTTGCGGGCCTCGTAGATGAGCTCGGCCGCGCGCTTTACCTCGCGCGTATCGCCGAACGTGCGCGGGCGGTAGCCCGGCAGATCGACATGATCCGGATACCACCACTCCGTCTGCGCCTGCAGGACGTCCTTGGGGATGTCGACGACCACCGGGCCCGGACGCCCCGTCGTGGCGATGTAGAAGGCCTCGTTGATGACCTGCGGGATGTCGTGCGGGTCCATCACGAGCCAGTTGTGCTTGGTCACGGGGATCGTGATGCCGGTGACGTCGGCCTCCTGGAACGCGTCGCCGCCGATGGCGAACGTATTCACCTGGCCGGTGATGGCGACCATGGGAACCGAATCCATCCAGGCGCTAGCCAGCCCCGTCACGAGGTTGGTCGCGCCCGGCCCGGACGTGGCGAAGCAGACCCCGGGGATTCCGGTGGCCTGCGCGTAGCCGTCCGCGGCGTGGGCGGCTCCCTGCTCGTGCAGGCACAGGATGTGGCGGATCTGCTGGG
>DASQWC010000147.1:0-8941 GCA_035640475.1 Actinomycetota bacterium
CCCGCCGGCCGGCGCGGCGACGTTCGTCGTCACGGGTCACGGCTGGGGACACGGCGTCGGCTTCAGCCAGTACGGCGCCTACGGATACGCGCAGAAGGGCTTCGGCTACGCGAAGATCATCCTGCACTACTTCCCCGGTACGACACTCGGCGACGCGCCCGTTTCACGCGTGCGCGTGCTGCTGACGAGCGGAGTGAAATCCCTCAAGCTCGGCGCCGCGGAGGACTTCCGCGTGCGTGACGGGAGCGGAGCGGTGCACGATGTCGTCGCCGGTGCGTACACGCTGACGCCGGCACTCAAGCTGAAGGTAGACGGGGAAGACAAGGCGAAGGCGCTGCCGCCGCCGTTGCTCTTCCAGCCCGCAGGAGGATCGCTCGAGCTGAAGCGCCGCTACCGCGGGTCGATCCAGATCGACGTCGTTTCGGGACGTCTGCGCGCGATCAACGTCGTCGGCCTCGAGCAGTACCTGTATGGAGTCGTGCCGTCCGAAATGCCCAACACGTGGCACCCCGAGGCGCTCAAGGCGCAGGCGGTCGCGGCGCGGTCGTACGCGCTGGCAACGCGCAAGATCGGCCCGTTCGACCTCTATCCCGACACGCGCAGCCAGGTCTACCTCGGCATCGACCACGAGAAGCCGTCCACGACCGCGGCCGTGGACGCCACCGCGGGCAAAGTCTTGCTGTTCGAGGGCCAGGTGGCGAAGACGTTCTTCTTCTCCACGTCCGGCGGCCGCACCGCGTCGGCGGAAGACGTCTGGGGCAAGCCCGTGCCGTACCTCGTTTCGGTGCCGGACCCGTACGACTCGATCTCGCCGTATCACAACTGGGGGCCCTTCGCTTTCACGGGCGCGAAGCTCGCGCGAGTGCTGAAGATGTCGGGACGCGTGCTCGATTTGCGTCCCGAGCTGAACTCGTCGGGGCGGATCGAAACGCTCACGGTCGTCGGAACGAAGGGCTCCGTGTCCGTGCCGGGCAACGATCTCCGCCGGCGGCTCGGACTCCGCTCGACGTGGTTCAGCGTCGGCGTACTCTCGCTGAACGCGCCGCCCGCCGCGGTCGTCTACGGCAGCCGCGCTCGTTTGACGGGAATTGCACGCGGAGTTCCGCAGGCGGTGCTCCAGCAGCGAGACGGCAGCGCCTGGGAGGAGGTCGGGGCCGCCAAGGCAGACAGGACGGGAGCCGTGAGCTTCGTGGTGAAGCCTGCCACCACGACTCGCTACCGACTTGCGAGCGGCAAGGTCACGGCTCCACCGGTGCGCGTGCCGGTGGCGCCGCTGATCCGCTTTTACCCGACGCGCACGCCCGATCAACTGCGCGGCTATGTGCGGCCACGCTCGCTGGCGGGTGCGAGGGTCGTGATCCAGAGGCAGCAGGGCGAGGGCTGGCTGACCCTCGCGCAGACGACCGTCGCCGACGACGCCAACTTCCTCGCCAGGCTGCAGCTCAGCACCGGCGTGTATCGCGCCAGGGTCAGCTCGGGCCACGGGTACGTGACCGGCACGAGTCCGGTACTCCAGGTCTCGTCTTCGTGAGGACGACAGCCGCCGTAGCGCTCGCGCTGCTACTGGCGCCGGCCGCGCTTGCAACTCCCGTTCGCGCGAGCTTCACGCCCAACGACCCACTCGCGGGAAAGCAGTTCTACCTCGCGCAAGACCACGCGTTCGACGCCTTCGGCGGAGACCTGCCGGACGTCAGCCCGGTCCGCGTCGCGATCATCGACTCGGGTCTCGACGGCGGCCATCCGGAATTCCCCCGCTCACGCATCTGGGCGGCCCGGAGCTGGGTCGGTGGGAGCGCGCTCACCGACGAGGAGGGTCATGGCACCTTCGTCGCGGGCGTGATCGCGGCGACGCTCAACAACAACGAGGGAATCGCCGGCATGGCGTTTCCCGCCCAGCTCGTGATTGCCAAGATCGCGCGTTCGGATCAGACGATCGAGGTCCGCGACGAGGCAGAGGCGATCCGCTGGGCGGTCGACATGGGCGCACGCGTGATCAACCTCTCCATCGGCGGGCTGCGCGACCCGTTCAATGCACGGCGCGACACGTTCTCGCGCGCCGAGGCAAGCGCTATCGCCTACGCCGTCAAGCGCGGAGCGGTGCTCGTCGCGGCAGTGGGGAACTCCGACGAGGCACCGAAGACGCCGTGGCCGTACGCCAGTTATCCGGCTGCTCTCCCACACGTGCTCGGTGTCAGCGCGCTGACACCGAGCGGAAGCGTGCCGAGCTTCTCCAACCGCGATCGCATCTACAACGACATCTCGGCGCCCGGACAGGAGATCTATTCGACGCTCCCACGCGCATTGACGTCGTTTCGTCCGCTGTGCCAGAACCAGGGCTATTCCGACTGCGGGCCCGACGAGTTCCGCCATGCTGCGGGAACCTCGTTCGCGGCGCCGCAGGTGACCGCGGCGGCGGCGGTACTGCTCGCCCTGAAGCCGAGTCTTCAGCCGGACCAGGTCGTGAACATCCTCGAGCGTTCCGCGACGGACGTCAACGCCTCGAACGGCTGCAAGCCCTGTCCGCTACTGCGCGATCCCTTGAGCGGGTGGGGTCGCTTGGACGTCGCGAGGGCAATCGGCGCACTCGACGGCGTTCTGCCGTCACCCGATCACCTGGAGCCAAACGACGATGCGGGCGGAAACGCAGCGCGCATCTCCGCCAGGGTCAAGACCGTGAAGGCGACGATCGACTTCTGGGACGACCAGGTCGACGTCTATCGCATGCAGCTCCGGAAGCGGCAGCGGGTCGTGCTCACGCTCAACGGCCCCGCGGGAACCTCCTCGAATCTTCTGCTCTGGCGGCCGGGGACGAAGCGGGTCGGCGACCTCCGGACGCAACATCTCCGCGCGGCGCAATCGATCGGGCCCGGCTCATCCCACAGGCTCGGGTATCGAGCCTCGGCGACCGGCTGGTACTACATCGAGGTGAAGCTGCCGTCACGCGGCGTCGGCCCGTATGAGCTGATGATCGCGCGCCGCTAAGACAGCAGCTCGTCGGACGGTACGTCGCGCAGCACGCGGGCCGGATTGCCGACGACGACGACGCGCGGCGGCACGTCCTTTACGACGACGGCTCCTGCACCGATAAACGCCTCGGCGCCGATTTCGATCGCGGGGCACAGCACCGCTCCGGCGCCGATGCGCGCCCCGCGCCGGATCCTCGGGCCTCTCCTCAGCTCGTGCCGCTTCTCGGTGCGGCCCATCAAGTTGTCGTTCGTCGTCTGTACGCACGGCGCGACGAAGACCTGCTCCTCGATCGTCGAGTAGGCGGTGATGTAGGCCATCGCCTGGATCTTCGTGAGGCGTCCGACACTCGTGTCGTTCTCGACCAGAGCTCCCCGTCCGATGACGACGTCATCGCCGACGTCGCAGCGCTCGCGCACACAAGCCTGGTCGCCGACGATCACGCGTGCGCCGATGCGCGAGCCTGCGAAGACGATAGCTCCGGTCGAGACGATGGTTTCGGGCCCGAGCTCGAGCGGCGGCAGCTCTTCGCGCCGCGTCGTCGAACGCGACGACAACACGGGCTGCTTGCCGACCACGGCGCCGTCAAGGATCCTGCAACCGTCGCCGAGCACCGTTCCGGGATAGACGACGGCGCTCGTCGCGACTTCGGCGCTCATCTTCCATCCTTCATTTCCCCAGCGCCCCCCATGGGGCGGGCCGCAGGCGCGCGACAATCACGCGGGCACGGTTTCGAGCGAGGCCTGCAGTTGCTCGAGGGCCCGAACCACCGGAACAGCGTCGCGCGCCCCCTTCTGCGGGTCGCCGTCGCCGGCGACAAGCCTGAGGAAGTGCTGTGACTCCAGTCGCAACGGCTCCGTCGCGTCGATCTTCGGGCTGTAGATGTTGCCGGTGCGCGTCCGCCAGTTGTCGTAGACGGTGATCTTCCGCTCCCGCTCCATGTCGTCGAAGACCGCCATCTTGTCGTTGCCGACGACGGTGATGCGACGGATCTTGTGCGGATCGAGCCACGAGAGATGCATATGCGCCATCTTTCCGGACGGGAACCTGAGGTAGCAGAAGACAACGTCTTCGACCCCACCGGTGAGGAAGGCGTTGCCGTGCGCCCACGCCTCGCTCGGCTCCTCCTGGATGAGATGGAGCAAGACGGAGAGATCGTGGACGCCGAGCGACCAGAGCGCGTTCTCGTTCGTTCTGAAGGTGCCGAGGTTCTGGCGATTGCCGTAGACGTAGAGCACGTCACCGAGCTCGCCTGAATCGACGATCTCCTTCAGCTTCTGGACGGCGGGGTGGTACAGCAGCAGGTGACCCGGCATGAGAACGCGGCCGCGCTCCTCCGCGAGCTCGCACAGCTCCTCGAGCTCGGCGGCACGCATCGCCGGCGGCTTCTCGACGAACACGTGCTTGTCCGCCTCGAGCGCGCGGCGCGCGAGCTCGAAGTGTGTGGGCACTGGCGTTGCAATCACGACGGCGTCGACGCTGGCGTCCGCGAGCACATCGTCACAGCTGGCCGTCACCCGTGCCGTCGGATACCGCTGGATCAGCTCGGCGTGCTGCCGCTCGTCGATGTCGCACAGCCAGACGAGATCGGCGAGGTCGTCGAAGTTGCGGGCGAGATTCTTCCCCCACTGCCCAAGTCCGATCTGGGCCAGCCGTGCCATCCCTACAGCTTCCAGACTTTCCCGTTCCCGGTGCCGTTCCTGCCGGTCGCATTGCGCAGGTCGACGACGAGCTCCGCCCTGTCGATCAGATCGTCGTAGTCGATGTCGCTGTGCGCAGTCACGATGACGACGCAGTCGTATCCTTCGGGTGCGTACGCCGTAGAGCGCATCCCGTCGAACTCTTCGACGTGCGGGTCGTGATACGCGACGTCTGCGCCTGCCTTGCGCAGGAGCTGCATGATCTTCTCGGCCGGTGACTCGCGCACGTCGTTGATGTCCGGCTTGTACGAGACACCGAGCACGAGGATGCGCGAACCCTTGAGCGACTTCCGCGCGCCGTGATTCAACGCCTGCGAGATGAGCGAGCGGCAGAAGTACGGCATGTTCGCGTTCACCTTCCCGGCCAGCTCGATGAACTCCGTGTAGAAGTCGTACTCGCGCGCCTTCCACGTCAGATAGAAGGGATCGATCGGGATGCAGTGCCCGCCCAGGCCGGGCCCGGGCTTGAAGCTCATGAACCCGAACGGCTTGGACTCCGCCGCCTCGACGATCTCCCAGACGTCGAGATCCATGCGCTCGCACAGCTGCGCAAGCTCGTTCACGAGCGCGATGTTGACGGCGCGGAAGATGTTCTCGAGCAGCTTCGTCATCTCGGCGGCATCGGGTGACGAGAGGGGGACGACGGTATCCACCGCGCTGCGGTACAGCTCGGCCGCACGCTCCGTGCACGCCGCCGTCAGCCCGCCGACGAGCTTCGGCGTGTTCCGCGTCGTCCAGTCCTTTCGTCCCGGATCGACTCGCTCGGGGGAGAAGGCGAGATGAAAGTCCTCGCCCGCTCTCAGCCCGCTTCGTTCCAGGATCGGCTGAACGCACTCACGCGTCGTGCCCGGATACGTCGTCGACTCCAGCACGACGATCTGGCCGGCGCGGAGCCGCTCGGCGATCTCCTCGACCGCGCGGCGGAGGATCGTGAGGTCCGGCTCGCGCTGGCTCGATAAAGGCGTTGGCAGCGCAATGAGGATCGCGTCCACGTCCTCGAGGGCGTCGTAGTCGGTCGTCGCGGCAAGGCGACCGTCGTCGACGAGCCTCTTGAGCGCACCTGATGTGACGTCGGCGATGTGACTTTTGCCGCCGTTGATGCCGTCGACGACCTTGGCGTCGATGTCGACGAGGAGCACCGTCTTTCCGGCCTCGGCGAAGGCCTGAGCGAGGGGCATGCCGACGTAGCCCGCACCCACGATGCCGACGTCCGTTTTCATGCGCGCAGAAGGCTACTTAGGGCCGACCGTGGCTACACTGTCGACCCGCTCGGGCCGTTAGCTCAGCTGGTAGAGCAGGGGACTCTTAATCCCAAGGTCGAAGGTTCGAATCCTTCACGGCCCACTGCGGCAGCAGCGGAGAACTTGCTGCCTCGCGCGCGGATCGGCGCGGCCCTCTACCTGAATTCGACGTGGAGCAGTGGTGCCAGGCCCGGGGTGCCGTTGTAGGCGACAGCGGTGCGGTGGCCGCTGCCGGTGATGACGAAGGCAATGGCGTTGCCGCTCGCCCAGCCGGGACGGTTCACCACCTCCTGCACGAGCGCCGACAGATCGGGCGTGCGCTGGGCGCCGTCGGCCGCGCCGACCACCGTCCACGCGGGCGGCGACCACCCAGCCGAGGCGGCCGTGCGCGGACGGGAGGAGACGTTGAAGGCGGCGCTGGTGTAGGTGGCGGCGCTGTCGCTCGCCTCCGCCTTGATCGTCAGCGTCGTCGCCTCCGACTGGATCTCATCCACGACGAACTGGATGTACGCATTGGTGATCGTGGCGCCGGCCGGCACGCCGAGACCGGCGAAGCGGATGCCCACCGTCTGCACGATGGTGCCGTCGGTGACCAGCTCGAGGTCCGAGCTCGTCAGGTACATGCCCCCACTCGCCGCTTCCTCGGCGTCATCGGAACCGACCCCCACGCGCACCTCCCGGACCGTCGCCGTGCCCTCCGCGTTCACGATGATGGTGACCTCGTCGCTCGACTGGAGCGCGCCGTCATCGGCCGTCAGCCTGAGGACGTACGTTCCCGCGGCGGAAAAGGTCGCGCTCGTATCGACTGCGGAAGCGTCGGCGAAGGAGACGACTCCCGGGCCGCTCACTTTGCTCCACGTCGTCGTCGGGACCGGATTCGGTTGCCCGTCGTCAGACACCGTTCCGTCGAGACTCGCGGCGGCCGGGAGCGTGACCGTCTGGTCCGGCCCCGCGCTTACGCTCGGCGGCTGGTTCCCCGTTGACGAGGCCACCTCGACGTGCAGGCGGGCAGCGCGCGTGGCCGTACCGTCGTAGGCGACCGCCGTGCGATGACCGCTGCCGGTGATCGTGAACGCGATCGCGTGGTCGCTTGCCCAGCCGGGACGGCTCACCACCTCCTGCACGAGCGCCGACAGGTCCGGGGTACGTTGGCCGCTGTCGGCCGCGCCGACCGCCGTCCACGCGGCCGGCGACCACATAGCCGAGGCGGTCGTGCGCGGACGGGAGGAGACGTTGAAGGCGGCGGTGGTGTAGGTGGCGGCGTTGTCGCTCGCCTCCGCTCTGATCGTGAGCGTCGTCGCCTCCGACTGGATCTCGTCCACTACGAACTGGATGTACGCGCTGGTGACCGTGGCGCCGGCGGGCACGCCGAGACCTGCGAAGCGGAGACCGACCGTCTGCACGACGGTGCCGTCGGTGACGAGCTCGAGATCGGAACTGGTGAGGCTCACGCTGCCGCTCGCGGCCTCCTCGGCGTCGTCGGAGGCGCTCGCGACGCGCACATCCCCAGAAGGGGCGCCGGCTTCGCCGATGGCGACCTCGTAGATCGCTCCGTCGTTCTCGGTCGGATGGCCGTCGTTGTCGACCTTGCGGTCGGCGATGTAGATGCTCTTCTTCGACGCATCCGTGCTCCTCGGCGCAAGCGCCATGCCCGCCGGCTTGTCGAGCGGCACCTCCGACGTATCGATCTCGGCTACGAGAGCTCCCGAAGTCGTCAGCTCCACCATGCGCGTGCCGTCGCTTCCCATCGTGTACAGCGTTCCGGTATCCGGGTTGAACTCGACGGTCTCGGGATCGACGATGCCGCGAACCTTCGTATCGAAATGCAGCACCTGATCGTTGCCGTTCCCGAAGATCCCGTCGGACGAGCGCACTTCGTAGATCTCGGCGTTCACACCGTCGGCGATGAAGAGTCGAGCCCCGGCCTTGTCGTACGTGATCCCCTCCGGGTCGCCGCTTCCAAACGACGACGTACTGAAGGACGTGACCGAATCGTTGGAGTCGAAGCGGCCGTTCGCGCCGAGGGCGACCGTGAAGACGCGGCGCTGGTCGTCGTCGGAGATGAACATCCGCGCCGCAGAATCGAACGCGGCGCCGACAGGCTCATGCGTGAACGCGAGCGTGTTCGTCGTTCGCAGGAGGCTGCCCGAGAGTGCCATCTCGTAGTAGTTCGCTCCCTTGTACAGCGACATCTCATCGACTTCGCCGTCGACGACGAGCATCTGGTTGTTGACCGAGTCGTAGGCGAGGCCCGACGGATCGGGGCTCGACGGCGACCAGCGCCACGTCTCGATCGTGTTCACGAGTGACGACGGGAGCGCACTCGCAGCCGTCGCGACCGCAGGGGCTGCTTCTGCGAGCTCGACGACGCGCGCGGAGCTCGGCTCGCCCGGCGCACCGGCGTCGGCGACGTAGAGACTCGTCGCGGCGGCATCGTCGGTGCGGTCGCCGCTCGACGCGCGGGCGAGTGCCTGCGGGTCGTGCAGCCGGATACCGGCAAGGTCGAGGCTCTGCACGAGCGCGCCGCTCCCGTCGTAGTCGTGGATCGCCTGTGCACTTACGTCCAGCACCGACAAGTGGCGATTCGAGGGGTCGAAGGCCAGACCGCGGAGGTCGGCGTGGTCGACCCCGCGCAGTGAGATCCACGCGACCTGTGCGTCGGCGGAACGACGCTGTCCATTCCAAAGGGCGGGCGGAACCGAGGCAACGCGGCCGGACTCGCCGTCGAGGACGAACAGCGTCCGCGAGGACGGATCGACCGCGATCCCGGCTGCTCGAATCGATCCGAGCTCCGGGATGCGCGACCGGGCGAGGAGTGTCGGCATGAGCCGGGAGGCGGAGGCCGGGATTGCCATAACCTCGTTCGCGGAGTCGTCGAAGAGCACCAACTGCCTCCCGCTTTCGTCGAATGCAGCAGGGAGACCGGCGACGGGGACCGCGACTCGCGCCGTCGAAACGACGTCGCCGAACGAATCGAGGACGCCTATCGTTGCTCGCTCTGTCGCCGGCGCGTTACGCGCCGGCAAGACGTAAAAG
>DASQWC010000148.1:0-13378 GCA_035640475.1 Actinomycetota bacterium
ACGATCGAGCGCGTCGCCTACCGGCCTCTTCGCAACGCGCCGCGGCTCGCACCGCTGATCACCGCCATCGGGATGTCGTTCATCCTCCAGGACGTCGGGCTCAACCGGCTTGGTTCGGCGCCGGTCTCCCTCCCCAACATCCTCCCAACCGGAGTCGTGTTCGAGATCGGCGGGAACAAGTACCGCTGGTCGAGCCTGATCGTTGCGCTCTCGACGATTCCGGTGCTGATCCTGCTCGTCTGGCTCGTACAGCGCACTCGCCAGGGGAAGGCGATGCGCGCGACCGCGCAGGACCAGGAGGCTGCGGCGATGATGGGCATCAACGTCAACCGCACGATCTCGTTCACGTTTTTGATCGCGGGCGCGCTGGCGGGCGTTGCGGGCCTGCTTTACGCCCTCTACTCGACGAACATCCAGTACGACCAAGGCTTCACGCTCGGACTCATCGCCTTCACCGCGGCCGTGCTCGGCGGAATTGGCAATCTTCCGGGAGCGGTTTTGGGGGCGATCCTGATCGGCCTGATCCAGCAGTTCAATGAGGGGCTGACCTGGCACGCGCCGGGTTCGGACTGGACACAGTCGCTCGTGTTCGCAATTCTCATCCTGATTCTCGTGTTCCGCCCCGAGGGCCTGCTCGGCGAGCGAACTCCGGAGGGCGGGTAGACGGCGGAGTATCGGCAGCCTTGGTACCACCGCTTCGGCGGTGCTCTCGGCGAGGGTCGCCGGCGCTGGCACGCGATGGACGACCGCCAGCGCTTCCAGACAGGCGTCGTGCTGCGGGCGATTCTCGTCGGCGTTCTCATCTGGGTGGCCTGGCCGCTCGCCCTCCTCGTTGCAATCCTCTTCGGAGTCCAGTACGGCATGCCGTACGTGCCGGACAACTTCTCGTGGGCAACGCGCTTCGTGATTCCGACGATCATCCTCGTCGTCGCAGTCACATATCCGTTCTACAACGAGAGCCTGCCGACGATGCATCTCTTCGGCGATTTTCCCAGCATGGAGACCGCCGTGATCATGGGCGTCTACGCGATCATGGCGATCGGTCTCAACATCGTGGTGGGCTATGCCGGCCTGCTCGACCTCGGCTACGTCGCGTTCTATGCAATGGGCGCCTATACGTGCGCGTGGTTCGCGTCGGTGCAGTTCTCGAATCGCAAGCTCCACTTCGGAGCCATCGGGGTGCCAGGGACGACGCCGGGAATCCATATCTCGATCTGGCTGCTTTTGATCGTCGCCGCCATCTTCACGGCGATCATCGGCGTCGTCATCGGCTTGCCGACCCTTCGTCTACGCGGTGACTACCTGGCGATCGTCACGCTAGGCTTCGGCGAGATCCTGCCGCAGGTCGCGCGCAACGGCGACAATCTCGGCGGCTTCAACCTCACGAACGGACCGAACGGGATCACACCTATCGACTCGCCCGGGTTTGGAAACGTTAATTACCTGACCGGCTCCGGATCGTTCTTCACGAGCGGGCGGCTCTTTTTCTGGACGGTGCTCCTTCTCGTGGCGATCACAGTGTTCTCGAGTCTCCGTCTACGTGACTCGCGCCTGGGCCGCGCCTGGATCGCAATTCGTGAGGACGAGACCGCCGCAGCGGCGATGGGCGTTCCGCTGATGCGGACCAAGACGTGGGCGTACGCGACAGGCGCGTTTTTCGGTGGCGTTGCAGGTGCGTATTTCGCCAGCTTCAAGAGCTCGACGTTCCCCAACGACTTCAACTTCAACATCTCGGCATTCATCCTGTCGATGGTCATCCTGGGCGGGATGGGCAACGTCTGGGGCGTGATCTTCGGCGCGGCGTTCCTCGCCTACCTCAACCAGGAAGGTCTCGCGAACATCGGGCATTCCCTGAACGAGACGTTCGGCACCCACCTGGACGTTCCGCTCTACCAGTTCGGGATCTACGGCGCGATCATCGTGATTGTCATGCTGATTCGACCGGAAGGTCTGATTCCGAGCGCGAGACGCAAAGCCGAATTCCGCGAGGGTGTGCACGACACGCCGCTGTATGACACTCAGGCATGAGTGAGGCTGCGGGCAACGGCGACATCCTCGTTGCGGACAACGTTCGCAAGGAGTTCGGCGGACTGGTCGCCACGAACGACGTCGACTTCATAATTCCTCGCGGGTCGGTGGTGAGCCTGATCGGGCCGAACGGCGCCGGCAAGACGACGTTCTTCAACATGCTGACCGGCGTCTACAAACCGACCGCCGGGCGGATCATCTTCAACGGTGAAGACGTCACAGGCAGGCCGCCGCATGCGATCACCGAACGCGGCATCGGCCGTACGTTTCAGAACATCCGCCTCTTCCAAAACATGACCGCACTCGAGAACGTGCTCGTCGGCATGCACTCGCGGCTCAAGGGGGGCATCCTGAGCTCGATCGTCCGCACGCCGCGCATTCGGCGCGAAGAGCAGGAGGCGCGCGACCGGGGCCGGGAGTTGCTCCAGTTCTGCGGGCTTCGCAACAAGGACCACGAGATCTCCCGCAATCTCTCGTACGGCGACCAGCGGCGGCTCGAGGTGGCGCGCGCGCTCGCGACGCAGCCGAAGCTGCTGCTCCTCGACGAGCCGACGGCCGGCATGAATCCGCAGGAGACGGCCGACTTCACGAGCTTCGTCGACCAGCTTCGAAACGAGCAGGGGCTGACCGTCCTGCTGATCGAGCACGACATGCGAGTCGTGATGAATATCTCCGACCGCGTCACGGTTCTTGACTACGGGGAGAAGATCGCCGAGGGCACGCCGCAGGAGGTCCAGCGGGACAGCCGCGTGATCGAGGCGTACCTCGGCAAGCAGGCGCTGGAGCAGAGCTCATGAGCACGCCGGCCGAAAACATCCTCGAGCTCGAGGACGTGCACACGTTCTACGGCTCGATCGAAGCGCTGAAGGGCATCTCGATCAACGTCCGACAGGGCGAGATCGTGACGCTGATCGGCGCCAACGGGGCCGGAAAGTCCACGACCCTCCGGTCGATCAACGGCCTCAACAGCCCGCGCCGCGGTCGGATTCGCTTCCAGGGTCGCGACATCACGCACGCCTCCGCGCACGACATCGTCGAGCGCGGCGTCTCGCAGTCACCGGAGGGGCGCCGCCTCTTCCCGCGCATGACCGTGTTCGAGAACCTCGAGATGGGTACGTTCCAGCGAAGCGATCGCGGCGACCGGAGAGCGGTTCGCCAGGACCTCGATCGCGTTTACGAGCTCTTTCCCCGGCTCTCCGAGCGCACGAACCAGAAGGCGGGCACCCTCTCCGGCGGCGAGCAGCAGATGGTCGCGATCGGACGGGCGCTCATGGCCCGGCCGAAGCTGCTGCTCCTGGACGAGCCGTCGATGGGCCTCGCGCCCATCTTCGTCGAGCGCATCTTCGAGATCATCCGCGAGATCAATGCACAGGGAACGCCGATCCTCCTCGTCGAGCAGAACGCGCTGATGGCACTCGACGTCGCGAACCGCGGCTATGTAATGGAGACCGGCAAGATCGCGCTCGCCGACGACGCCAAGAAGCTGCGGGAGAACGAAGACGTCCGCAAGACTTATCTCGGCGCTACGGAGTAATTCGATCCGCAGCTAGCTGCCGGCCTCTGTTGAGGTGGCCGGCGTCACTCGGAGGGGGAAGTACGGCGGCGAGAGGAGGAAGCCGACGCGTGGCGGACGGTCGGCCCAGCCGCGCACCATCGTCAGTGCTGCGCCGATGCCATGGGTCGGGACGAAGCCGAGCTGCCGTGCCGCGGTGTGGTCCCTGCAACCCGCGATGAGGATGTGTCCAAGCTGGCCGATCGCGGGGCCGCAACCGTCCCAGTCGACGAACGGCAGTAGCGGATGGCACGAACGGCCGCTCCGATACGCCTCGAGCGCGCGGGAATCCGCGATCGCGCTGCGTTCGGACTCGGCGAGCGCCGTTTCGTCCGGGCCGGCTGTGCGCGTCGCAGCGAAGAAAGCGCGGTACGGCTGCTGCGTCGGATGTGTGAAGTGACGCTGGAAGCGGTGCAGCAGGATCGCGGTCCCTCCGTCCACGACGGGAAAGGAATCACGCCACAAGCGCAGCGCGAGCCCGAGCCCGAGGTACGTGCCGAGGAGCGGGTTCGGGCGCTCGCGCGGAAGGTACGGCGTCGTGCGCGGAACGCCGACGCACACGGCGTCGAGCCCGCGGTCGAGCGTGATGCCTCGCAGCTCGATTCCGCGCAGCAATGCCTCGGTGTGCGCGACGGAGGGCGGGCCGGCGAAAGCCGCCGCGACGGAGCGCTCGAGCGGGAGCGACCGCAGCACGTAGACCCGTAGCGCACCCGGAAGCATGCGGAAGAGATGGCGAAAGGGTGAGCGCACGACGCGCTCGAGCGCCTGTGCCTCATAGGGATAGTCGCCGAGCGTTCGGCCGAGGCGCGGGTGGTTCAGGACGAGCGAAACGCCGGTCACCGGCACCCGTCGCGAGATCGCATGCTCGAGCTCGACGCCAAGGCGCCATCCCTGTGAAGCGGACGTCTCGAGGAGGGAGTACGCGCCCGCCGCGCGCAACACCTCCCTGCCGGCGGCCGCGACGAGCGCGCCGGGACCGCCGTGAAGCACGGTCTCCGCGGCCGTCACGACGACGACGAGGTCGGCGCGGACGAGGGCGGGGTGCACCCGCAACGGAACCGAGCCCGCTGTTCCGACCTCGACGAGGTCGTCCCGCTCGACGTCGTGCACCTCGACGTGGCCGTGGAAGCGGCGGGCGAACTCAGGCGAAACGAGCGTCTCCAGCTGCTGGTGACCCGCTCGGCGCGCGAGGCCGCCGGCGACGAGCAACGTCTGGTAGCCGGTCGGGATGCCGAGCCGCTCGAGTTCCGCGACGGCGGCGGCGATTGCGGCCTGCCGCGGATCGCGCTCCGTCCCCGGCAGCGGCAGCTGCGGCGGCTCGACGACGATCGTCGCGCGCGCACCACGGGTGACGAGAGCCTCGAGCGGCTCTCCCGCCAGCGGGAAGCGCAGCGCGTCGCGGACGGCCGCGCCGACGTCCGCGACCGCGTCTGCAGGTCGCGGCGGCCGGAGGACGAGGGCGTCATCGTCGGCGGTGACGACCACCACGCGCGACCCCGAAAGCATGGGAACACGCGTCACGGCACGTGGCGGTACAGGCGCAGGAAGGTCGGACGGAAGCCGCGACGCGGCCAAAAGCGCGACGAAAGGAGATTCACCTCACGCCAGTCCGTCGTCATCGAGCGGTAGCCGGCCTCGTGTGCCCACGCGAGAACGTGCGCTGTCAGCGCGAGACCGACACCGCTGCCGCGCACATCGGACACCGTCGCCGCGTGCGCGAGATCGATGTTCTGCTCGGGGATCCTCAGGTCGCCCGCGGGCCGGCGGTACAGCAGGGCATGGCCGACGACACGGCCGGCTCGTTCAGCAATGAAGTGAACGAAGTTGGAGTCGTTCCACGTGTCGAGCCAGCCCTGACGCACCTCGGCTTCGCTCGGTACCTGCACACCGGAGAAGCTGGGCGCCCTGACCTGGTGCTCCCACAGGAGGCGGTCGAACGCCACAGCCTGTGCGAGGTCGTCCGGAGCTCCCAGTCGGATCTCGACGCCGGCGTCGACCGGCGGCTCGGCCGAGGTCTCGCGAACGGCGAGCCTGAGCTGCAAGCCGAAAGCCAATCGGAACCAGACGTCGATCAGCGCCTTGTCCGACGCCGGCACATAGACCACGTGGCGCGCGTAACCGGCGTCGACCCACGTCTGCGCCAGCTCTGCGTACAGATCGCGGAGCGTTTCGACACCAGCGGCTGCGTGGCCGGCGAGATCGACGACCGCGCGGCCGTCGTCCGCAAGTCTGCCGATGAGGTAGGCCGTCACCACGCCGTCGTGCACTCCGACGGCGCCCTCGGCATGGGGCGCGCCGAGCTCCCGCTCGATCTGAGCGCGAAAGTCGACAGCCGTCGCGATCAGCGGCTCGGCTGCACGATGGCGGTCCTGCCGAGCGGCGAGCAGCCGTGCCGCGTCATCGAGGTGGTCGTCGGAAAATGGACGAATCTCGAGCCCGGACATCGACGCCGGAAGATAGCTTTGAAGTGAATGCCAAAGACTCTGACAGGCGCTGAGCTACAGCTTGACGACGCGCCCGCTCGCGACGCCGAGCTGTTCCTCGTCGACGGCAACAACCTCGCCTATCGAGCCTTCTTCGCGCTGCCCGAAGAGCTTGCCACCACCGAGGGCTTTCCGACGAACGCCCTGCTCGGCTTCACGAACATGCTCTTCAAACTGCTTTCGGACTACAAGCCCAAGGGAGTCGCGGTCGCGTGGGACACACGCGCAGTCCACCGGCACGAGATCTCGGAGGATTACAAGTCGGAGCGCCGCCCGATGCCCGACCTCCTGGGCGAGCAGTTCCCGTACTTCCGCCCGATCGTCGAGGCGTTCGGCTACCGCAACCTCGAGTTCGAAGGCTGGGAGGCCGACGACGTGATCGCCACCCTGGCGACGCGAGCCGACGAGGCGGGGATCAGGACGTGCGTCGTCTCGACCGACCGGGATGCGTTCCAGCTCGTCTCGGAGAACGTCGTGCTGATGATGACGCCGCGCGGCGTCGCGGATGTGAACGTCTACACGCCGGATCGCGTGGAGGCGCGCTACGGGATTCGACCAGATCAGATCCCGGACTTCATCGGGCTCAAGGGCGACACGTCCGACAACATCCCCGGCATCCCCGGCATCGGCGACAAGACCGCCGGGCAGCTGATCGCACAGTACGGCTCGCTCGAGGACGTGATCGAGCACGCGGACGAGCTGTCGCCCGCGCGCCGCAAGAACATCACGGAACACGCAGAGCAGGCGAGGCAGTCGAAGCAGCTCGCCACGATGCGGCGTGACCTCGACGTTGAGTGCGAGCCGGCCGAGCTCGTGCTGCGGCCGCCGGACCGCTCACAGCTGCGCGAGATGTTTCGCCGCTTCGAGTTCCGTAATCTGCTCGGCCGCGTCGACATCCTCGACGAAGCCGTGCCGGCCCAGCCGATGCGCGTCGAGGGAACGAGCGTCGCATGGCGCGAGGGCGAATTCCCGGAAGTGCGCGGCCGCGCCGCACTCGCGATCCGCGACGGCCGCTTCGCGCTCGCGCAGGAAGACGCTGTCGTGGTCGGCGCCTGGGACGCCACATTCGAGCGGCGGCTGGACCGTGCCGAGCTCGTCGCGCACGATTTCAAAGCGCTCCCGAGGCTGACGATGGAACCGGCGGAGGACACGATGCTGCTTGCGTACTTGATCGAGCCGGGGCGGGCGAGTTACGAGCTCGACGACCTGGCGCAGGAGTACGGCGTCGAGCCGCTCCCGAGCCCCGCAGCCGACGAGGAGACCGCTGCCCTCGTCCGCCATGCCGAGATCCCGCGCCGTCTTGCCCCGACGATGCTCGAACGCGTTCGCGAGCGCGGCGCCGAGCAGCTCTATCGCAGCGTCGAGCTACCGCTCACCGCGGTGTTGGCCGCGATGGAGGACGCCGGCGTGAAGATCGACACCTATCGGATGGGGGAGATCACCGCCCGGCTCGCCGATCGCCTCGAAGAGCTGCAGGCGACGGCATACGAGCTGGCGGGCGAGGACTTCATGCTCGGCTCGACGCAACAGGTCGCGCGCATCTTGTTCGAGAAGCTCGCGCTCACGCCCGGGCGCAAGGGCAAGACCGGCTATTCCACCGACACGCGCGTGCTGCGCACGATTCGCGACGAGCATGAGATCGTCGGCGTGATCGAGGAGTGGCGCGAGTACTCGAAGCTGCTGAACACGTATCTGCAGCCGCTCCCGAGCCTGATCTCGGCCGAGGACGGACGGTTGCATACGCACTTCAACCAGACCGTCGCCTCAACCGGGCGGCTGTCGACGTCCAATCCGAATCTCCAGGCGATTCCGATCCGCACCGAGCTCGGCAAAGAGATCCGGTCAGCGTTTGTCGCCGAGCCCGGCTGCCGACTCATGTCGGCCGATTACTCGCAGATCGAGCTGCGCATCCTCGCGCACGTCTCGGGCGAGCCAAAGCTGCGTGAAGCGTTCGCGCGCGGCGAGGACATCCACACCGCGACCGCAGCGGAGGTGCTCGGCAAGGCTCCCGCGGAGCTGACCACCGGCGACCGCTCGATTGCGAAGATGATCAACTTTGGAATCGTCTACGGCATCTCCGCGTTCGGTCTCTCCGAGAATCTGGAGATCCCGCGAGAGCAGGCGCAGGAATACATCGACGCGTACCTCGCCCGCTTTCCGCATGTCCAGGACTTCATCCAACGGACGATCGAGCAGGCGACACGCGACGGTTACACGACGAGCTTGCTCGGCCGTCGCCGTCCGACGCCCGAGATCCGCGCCTCGAACCGGCAAACACGCGCGCTGGGTGAACGCCTGGCCGTGAACTTCGTCATGCAGGGCTCGAACGCCGACATCATCAAGAAGGCGATGGTGGCGATCCACCGGCGCCTGCGCGACGAGGGGCGCGGCGCACGCCTCGTGCTGCAGGTGCACGACGAGCTTCTGTTGGAAGTACCCGAGGCCGAAGTGGGTCCGGTGCGCGAGCTGATCCGCGAGGAGATGTGCAGTGCGTACCCGCTGGATCCGCCGCTTGCGGTCGAAATTGGTTCGGGCGACGACTGGAACGAAGCGAAGTCGTAGGCCGTTCGGCCCATTGAGGGCCGGCGGACACCGCGATACCATCGCCGCGGGGTTGGGGCCGAAAGGCCACGAGACCGGGAGGGCCGTCAGTTGAAAACCACTCGCTTGGGCGCGTGTGTTGTCGTTGCGCTTCTCGCAGTCGTTGCCGGGAGCGTGCCGCAGGCGGGTGCGGCCGGCGGCAACATCGTCATCAGCCAGCTGTACGGCGGAGGCGGAAACGTCGGCGCCTCTCTCAGCAACGACTTTGTCGAGCTCTACAACCCGGGCAGCAGCGCCGTAACGCTGGACGGCCTCTCGATCCAGTACACGAGCGCCGTTGGCGTCGGTCTCTTCGGTGCGAGCTCGACGCAGCTGACGGAGCTCAGCGGGATCATTCAGCCTCACAGGTATTTCCTCGTCCAGGAGGCTTCGTCAGGTGCGGTCGGCGTGTCGCTGCCATCGCCGGACCAGACCGACGCTTCGCCGATCAACATGGCCGCGGCCTCCGGAAAGGTCGTGCTCGTCACGGGCACGGGGTCGCTTGGTTGCAATGGCGGCCCGGCCGCGTCGACGCCGTGTAGCGCCGCTGCGCTCGCGCGGATCGTCGATCTCGTCGGCTACGGCACCACGAACTTCTTCGAGGGTTCGGCGCCGGCGCCGACGCTCAGCAGCACGACGTCCGCACAGCGGAAACTTGCGGGGTGTCAGGACACGGACGACAACGCCGCCGACTTCACTGCTGAGGCCACGGCTCCCCGCACCAGCACGACCGCATTGCACGTCTGCGACGCCGACCAGCCGCCGAGCGTGAGCTCGACGGCCCCGGCATCCGGCGCTCTCGGCGTGCCTCGCAACTCGAACATCGCAATCACGTTCAGCGAGGACGTCAACGTGGCCGGTGGGTGGTTCGCCATCTCGTGCGCCTCGAGCGGCATCCACGCCGCGACCGTGAGCGGTGGCCCCAAGATCTACACGCTCGACCCGATCGACGACTTCGACTTCAACGAAACCTGCACGGTCACGATCGACGACGCTGGGATCAGTGACGCGGATGCCAGTGACCCACCCGACAACATGACCTCCGATTACGTCTTCGGCTTCACGACCGAGGCGGCCGACGAGGCGCCGAGCGTGACGTCGACGTCTCCTGCGTCAGGCGCATCCGACGTCGCTCGTGATGCGAACATCACGATCACGTTCGGCGAGGATGTGAACGTAACCGACGGTTGGTACTCGATCTCGTGCGCGTCGAGCGGGGTGCATCCCGCGACCGTGGGCGGCGGCCCGAAGACCTACACACTCGACCCGACTGGCGACTTCGACGCCAATGAAACCTGCACCGTCACGATCGACGACACCGGGGTCAGCGACGTCGACACAAATGACCCGCCCGACAATATGGCGTCCGACTACGCCTTCAGCTTCACGACCCGACTAGAGGTCACGCAGATCGCGCAGGTGCAGGGTGCCACGCACGTCTCACCGTACGCCGGTCAGCTTGTGCTCGTGGAAGGTGTCGTGATCGCGAAGCGCGGCTCGAATGTCTGGCTGCAGGATCCGACTCCGGACGCAGACCCGGCGACATCCGAGGGCATCCTCGTGTTCGGATCGTCGGTCGCGATCGCCGTTTCGGTCGGCGACCTCGTGCAGGTGCGCGGAACGGTCGCGGAGTTCCGGCCGGGCTGCACCCCGTCGTGCCTCCCGACCTCGAGCGCGTTCAGCAATCTTTCGATCACCGAGGTCGCCTCTCCCGGTCTCGGCGTGACGAAGCTGTCGAGCGGGAATCCACTTCCCGCGGTCACCGTGATCGGAGCGGGCGGCCGCATCCCGCCCACGACAGTCATCGAGGACGACGCGACCGCGACCGGGAACGTCGAGACGAGCGGCGTCTTCGACCCCACAGAGGACGGGATCGACTTCTACGAGAGCCTCGAGAGCATGCTCGTCCAGGTCAACAACCCTGTCGTGGTCGGTCCCCGCAACGACTTCGGCGAGATCCTCGTGCTCGCCGACGACGGCGCCGACGCCGCGATCCGGACGGCCCGGGGCGGCATTGTCATCTCGCCGACCGACTTCAACCCCGAGCGCATCATGCTCGACGACCTCTTTCGGGCGACGCCGAGCGTCGACGTCGCGGATCACTTCACTACCTCCGCAGTTGGTGTGATGACGTACGACTTCGCGAACTACAAGATCGCCGTCACGACTGCGCTCACCGAGGTCGATGGTGGCCTCCAGCGTGAAGTCACACGCGCGCCTGACGACCAGGAGATCGTCGTCGGGACGTACAACGTCGAGAATCTCGACCCCGGCGACGGCGCTGCATACGCCCGGCACGCCGACTACATCGTCAATCACCTGCGGTCGCCCGATCTGCTCGCAATCGAGGAGATCCAGGACAACAACGGTCCGACGAACGACTCGGTGACGGATGCGTCACTCAGCTGGAGCATGCTCATCGCCGCGATTCAGGCTGCGGGTGGGCCGACGTACGCGTACCGCCAGATCGATCCGGTGGACGATCAGGACGGCGGCGAGCCGGGCGGGAACATTCGCGTCGGCTTCCTCTTCCGCACGGATCGTGGCCTCAATTTCATCGATCGTCCGGGTGGCGACTCGTCGACGCCCACGACCGTGGTCGAGACTCCGTCCGGGCCACAGCTCTCGCACAGCCCCGGCCGCGTCGATCCGCTCAATCCCGCATTCGCCGCGACGCGCAAGTCGCTTGCCGGCGAGTTCCGCATGCACGGCAAGAAGGTCTTCGTGATCGCCAACCACTTCAGCTCGAAGGGCGGTGACCAGCCGCTCTTCGGCCGCTTCCAGCCGCCGGCGCGATCGAGCGAACCCAAGCGCCATGACCAGGCGCAGGCCGTGAACGCTTTCGTCGATTCCATTCTGGCCGCGGATCCGGCGGCCAACGTGATCGTGCTCGGAGACATCAACGACTTCGAGTTCTCGGACACCGTGAGCATCCTCGAGGGCGACGTGCTGACGACGCTCATGGACACGCTGCCGAAAGCAGAGCGGTACTCGTACGACTTCGAGGGGAACTCCCAGGTTCTCGACCAGATCCTGGTCAGCGACAACCTCCTCACCAACTTCCCGATCGACTACGACCCCGTGCACGTCAACTCGGAGTTCGCCGACCAGGCATCCGACCACGACCCGCAGGTCGCACGCCTCGACCTGCGCGGGAGGCCCACGCCGAAGGGGCCGTAAGAGAGCCGAAAAACCCCTGGCTATACTGACCGGCCGCCCATGGCGACCGAGCAAACCGAACAGAGGACCGCAGGCGACGGCGTCTGGACGACGGGTCCGGACGGCGAGCTGATCCCCGACTACGAGTCGACCTTTCCGACGATCAACGAGGGCGAGGTCGTCCACGGCAAGGTGGTCCGCGTGGACAAGGACGAAGTTCTCGTCGACATCGGCTACAAGTCGGAGGGAGTGATTCCGGTCGCCGAGCTGTCGATCCGCCGCTCGGTCAACCCGGCGGACGAGGTGTCCATCGGCGACGAGATCGACGCGCTGGTGATGACGAAGGAGGATGCCGAGGGGCGGCTGATCCTGTCCAAGAAGCGCGCCCGCTTCGAGATCGCCTGGAAGGCGATCGAGCGCGCGGCCGAGTCCGGAGAGCCGGTCAACGGGCGCGTGATCGAGGTGGTCAAGGGCGGCCTCATCCTCGATCTCGGCGTGCGAGGCTTTCTCCCGGCGTCCCTCGTCGACATTCGGCGAGTCCAGGACCTCGACGAGTTCATGGGCAAGGAGCTCCGCTGCAAGGTGATCGAGCTCAACCGCTCCCGGAACAACGTCGTTCTCTCACGCCGCGCCGTGCTCGAGGACGAGCGCAAAGAGATGCGGCAGGCGATCCTCGATCGGCTCAATCCCGGCGACGTCGTCGAAGGCCAGATCTCGAACATCGTCGACTTCGGCGCGTTCGTCGACCTCGACGGGATGGACGGCCTCATCCACATCTCGGAGCTCTCGTGGTCGCACGTGAATCATCCCTCCGAGGTGCTCGAGATCGGCCAAACGGTCAAGGTGAAGGTGCTCGACATCGACCGCGAGCGCCAGCGCATCTCCCTCGGTCTGAAGCAGACGCAGTCCGACCCCTGGCAGCAAGTGCTCGAGCAACACAAAGAAGGCGACGTGGTCGAGGGCCGCGTCACGAAGGTCGTCACCTTCGGGGCCTTCGTCGAGATCCTGCCCGGCGTCGAAGGCTTGGTGCACATCTCCGAACTCGCGCAGCATCACGTCGAGAATCCGCGCGAAGTCGTCGCACAGGGCGACGTCGTGCCGGTTCTGATCCTCGAGGTCGACGCGGAGCGTCGCCGCCTGTCGCTCTCGCTGAAGCGCGTCGATCCCGAGCGCCGTGCCGAGAGCGAGGCGCCGATCGAAGGCACGCCGCACCTCGATCTGTCCGAGGACGTCTTCTCGGATACAGCGGCCACGGGGCCGGCGCCGGAAGAAGACGCCTCGCTGACGCCGCCGCCCGCCGCCGACGAAGCGGTCGAGCGCGAGCGGGCCAACGCGGGCGACGAGATCGATTCGGCTACCGCCGACGAAGTCGCTTCCGTCGAGTCCGCACCCGACGAGCACTAGAAGACCAGTCGCGGTCGCCATCACCGGCGGTATCGGGGCCGGGAAGAGCGCGGCTCTCGCCGCGTTCGCACGCCATGGTGCGGCGACGATCTCCAGTGACGAGATCGTCCATCGACTGCTGCGGGACGACCCCGAGGTGCGACGCGAAGTCGTCGAGCACTTCGGAACGGGT
>DASQWC010000149.1:0-3468 GCA_035640475.1 Actinomycetota bacterium
GTGCCAGCCATATCACGCCCTCGTCTCGACGCCGGACGGAATGGTTCCGATTGGGGAGCTCGTCGAGGGCGATCAGGTCGGCCGGGAGGTCTACGACGCGAATGGCATTACGCGAGTCGTCGCCGTCAAGCACAACGGGCAGAAGCCCGTCTCCCGCATCATGCTTCGCAATGGTCAATGGGTCGAGGCGACGGCCGATCATCTCGTCAAGGCGGTGCGCGAGCGACGGACGACGCCGGAGTGGTTGCGCGTTGACCAGCTCGAGGTGGGCATGCGCATGCACCTGCACCCGCACCGGGCGAAGGTCGAGCAGCGCGCGCTTGTCCCCGTCGGCGCCGGATCTTACGACGACCTTCCGGAAGCGTCTGCCGATGAGGCCCGCGAGGCCGCCGAGGCCGCGCTCGCCGGCTGGCTGCAGGCCGACGGTTTCGTCGGCCAATACGACTACGGCACGAATCGGTCCCTTACCCTCGAGTTTCAAGTCGCGAACGACGATGAGTACGACTGGATCCTCACCAACCTCGACGTCGTCTTCCCCGAGGTGCACCGGCACGTGCGGGACGTCGCTACGCAGGATGCGTCCCTTCGTTGCCGCCGCATCCGGCTCTATGGCGAGGAGCTGCGTGAATTCGTCGAGGCGTGGGATCTCCTCGCACGTGGCGTCGAGATCCGTGTGCCGAAGCGATTGTGGACGGCGCCTCACGACGTCATCACTGCCTACCTGCTGAGCATCTTCCAGGCCGACGGCTACGTCTCGATGCGTCGCGAGAACGGCAACGAGAGCGGGCGCGTCGCCTTTGCAGTCATCGGCGAGAAATGGGCCGAAGACGTGCAGCTCCTGCTGAACGTGATCGGCATCTACTCGCGCCGACTCAGGAAGGCCGAAAAGCGCGCTGAGCGCCACGACCTGCATGAGGTTGTCGTCAGCATCGGCTCGGAGCGCGCGCGCTTCGCTGAACTCGTCGGCTTCCTCGGTCGTGAGAAGCAGGCGAAGTTGCTCGAGTCACTGACGTTGCGCGGCTTGAAGCGATGCCCGGATTTGCGCGAGGAGGAGATCGTCTCGATCGAGCCAGTGGGTCTGCAGGAGGTCTACGACATCCAGACCCAGTCGGGCGAATACCTCTCGAACAACATCGCCGTCCACAACTGCTTCATCCTCTCTATCGACGACTCGATGGATTCGATCCTGGACTGGATCCGGCGCGAGGGAGTCATCTTCCGCGGCGGCTCCGGCTCGGGCGTGAATCTCTCGAAGTTGCGCTCCTCGAAGGAGCAGCTCTCGAAGGGCGGGTATGCGAGCGGGCCGGTGTCGTTCATGCGTGGCGCCGACGCGTCGGCCGGGACGATCAAGTCCGGCGGCAAGACGCGGCGCGCGGCCAAGATGGTCGTGCTCGACGTCGACCATCCCGACCTCGAGGAGTTCATCTGGTGCAAGGCGAATGAGGAGCGGAAGGCGCGCGTCCTCGAGGCGGCCGGCTACGACATGTCGCTGGATTCGCCCGACTGGGCGTCGATTCAGTACCAGAACGCGAACAACTCCGTGCGCGTCACCGACGCCTTCATGGAGGCGGTCGAGGCCGACGCCGACTGGAACCTGACCGCACGCACCGACGGCACGGTCGTCGACACCGTCAAGGCGCGCAAGCTGCTACGCGACATCGCCGACGCGGCCTGGCAGTGCGCCGATCCCGGCGTCCAGTACGACACCACGATCAACAACTGGCACACGCTGCCGAACACGAGCCGCATCAACGCGTCCAATCCCTGCTCGGAGTACATGTCGATCGACGACAGCGCGTGCAATCTCGCCTCGCTGAACCTGATGAAGTTCCGCCGCGAAGACGGCGAGGTTGACGTCGAGGCGTTCTCGCATGCGGTCGACGTCATGTTCCTCGCACAGGAGATTCTTGTCGGCAACTCGTCCTATCCGACGCCGGAGATCGAGCGGAACGCGAAGGCGTACCGGCAGCTCGGTCTCGGGTACGCCAACCTCGGTGCGCTGCTGATGGCGCGCGGGCTGCCGTACGACTCGGAGGAAGGGCGCGCCTACGCGGCGGCGATCACGGGCCTGATGACCGGTCGCGCCTATCGCAAGTCGGCCGAGATCGCAGGGCGGATGGGGCCGTTCGCCGGCTACAAGCCGAACGGTGCGGCGATGATCGGCGTGATGGCGCAGCACCGCGCTGCCGTCGGCAACATCCAGGGCGCGGAGATCGTTCCCGCCGATCTGCTGACGGCGTGCCGGCAGGCGTGGGACGACGTCCTGAACCTCGGCGAGGTGCACGGGTACCGGAACGCGCAGGCGACCGTCTTGGCGCCGACCGGAACGATCAGCTTCATGATGGATTGCGACACGACGGGCGTCGAGCCGGACTTCTCGCTCGTGAAGTCGAAGAAGCTCGTCGGCGGCGGCGAGATCACGATCGTGAACAAGTCCGTCCCGATGGCGCTCGACAAGCTCGGCTACGCGCCGAGGGAGGTAGAGGAGATCGTCGCCTTCGTCGATGAGCGCAACACGGTCGTCGGCGCGCCCTTCATCAAGGCGGAGCACTACCCGGTCTTCGACTGCGCCGTCGGCGACCGCGCGATCCACTACACGGGTCACGTGAAGATGATGGGAGCCGTTCAGCCGTTCATCTCGGGGGCAATCTCGAAGACGGTGAACCTGCCGGAGACGGTGACGGTCGACGAGGTGGCCCAGCTCTTCGTCGAGTCGTGGAAGCTGGGCGTGAAGGCGATCGCGATCTACCGCGACAACTGCAAGGTCGCGCAGCCGCTGTCAGGCAAGAAGGACGACGGTGCGCAGGCGACCTTGGTGTCGGCGCTGCCGCCGGCTCCGCTCACGCAGCGGCGGCGGCTGCCCGACGACCGCACCGAGGTCGGCCGCAAGTTCCGCGTCGGTGAGTACGAGGGCTACATCCACGTCGGCCTCTTCGAGGACGGCACGCCCGGTGACATCTTCGTCGACATCGCGAAGGAAGGCACGACCCTCGCGGGTCTGATGAACAGCTTCATGATCAGCGTCTCGCTCGGGCTGCAGTACGGCGTGCCGCTCGAGGTCTACGTCTCGAAGTTCGCACACATGCGCTTCGAGCCGAGCGGGATGACGAACGATCCGGATATCCGAGCCGCGAAATCGATCGTCGACTACATCTTCCGCTGGATGGGGAAGCGCTTCCTGACCGTCGACCAGCAGGAAGAGATCGGGATCATGTCGCCGGAGGTGCGGGCGCGGCTGGCGGAGGGCTACCGCAACGGCGGCGACGCGCCGGCGGCCGCGGCGACGCCGGTCGAGGCCGCTCCGCCCGGGCAGACGGCGCTCTTCAACGCCTTCGAGGACGCGCAGGAGTGCGCCAAGTGCGGCGGCCGGATGGTCCGGACCGGCTCGTGCTACACGTGCCGCGACTGCGGGACGAACACCGGCTGCTCGTAGCTAGCCGCTGAGCTCGATCTCGCGCGCCTGGAGAA
>DASQWC010000150.1:0-3218 GCA_035640475.1 Actinomycetota bacterium
GGGCCGTGCTCGCCGTTGCGTTCGTCGTCGAGAGTGGGGTGGAGCAATGGAGTGCGCTCTTCCTCGAGCGGACGTTCGATTCGAGTCCCGCTGTCAGCGGGCTGGGCCCGGGCTTGTTCGCGGCGTCGATGGCATCCGGCCGCCTGCTGGCACAACGCTTCGAAGGACCTTCGGTGACTGCGCGGATGGTGTTCGCCGGGACGGCCGCGGGAGCAGGCGCCGCGATCACGGCGACCGCACCGCATTCCCTTGTCGCCCTGTTGGGATTCGTGGTCGCCGGCCTCGGGCTCGCGCTCTCCGCCCCGACACTCTTTGGCGTCGCGGGACGCATCGGTGGAGACGCTGCCCGGGGTGCGGCCGTCTCCGCGGTGGCGATTCTCGGCTACCTGGGCTTCTTGGCCGGGCCGCCGCTGATCGGTGCCGTCTCCGGGGCCACGAGCCTGCGCGGCGGCTTCCTCTTTCTCTGCGTTTCAGCCCTCCTCGTGGCGGCCGTCTCGCCGGCCCTGCGCGGCCCGGGCGGCGAAAGGCGCCGTTAGCAGGGATTTTGGGGAAAAAGTGGCCATTTCCAGCGCCTTTTGGTAGACTGGAGGCTCTCGGCCGGCGGAATTTCCCCGCCGGCTTCGCGGTCACAGACGACGATAAGGACGGAAAGGGGCGGGCTTGTACAAAGTCGGCGACAAGGTGGTGTATCCACACCACGGCGCAGGAACGGTTGTGAAGAAGGAGAAGCGCGAGGTGCTCGGCGAGAAGCGCGAGTACCTGACGATCAAGATTCTGCACAACGACATGACGGTCAACGTGCCCTCCGAGAACGCCGAGGCAGTGGGGCTGCGGAAGGTGATCGGCGAGGACATGGTCAAGGTCGTCGTGAAGGCTTTGACAGGCGGCGGCACGCAAATGCCGAAGAACTGGAACCGTCGCTTCAAGCACAACCGCGACAAGATGAAGACCGGCGACATCCTCGAGCTGGCGGAAGTCGTCCGGAACCTGTCGCTGCGGGACCGCGAAAAGGGACTGTCGACGGGCGAGAAGCAGATGTTCGTCAAGGCCAAGAAGATCCTCGCGAGCGAGCTCATGTATGCGAAGGACATGGACGAGGAGGAGGCGGCCGAATGGCTCGACGGCGTCCTCGTCGACTCGACGAGCTCGAACGGGACGAACGGCGGTAAGAACACCGCCGTCAAGCCGGCGAAGGTGGCCTCGAAGAACGCAAAGCCCGCGAAGCCTGCGGCACGGAAGACGGCCAAGCCGACGGCGAAGAGCAAGCCGAAGACCAGGACGCGCGCCGGGACGCGGTGAGCGTCTGGGCCGTCCTCGCTGCAGCGGGTAGCGGGGAACGGCTCGGTGCCGATCGACCCAAAGCATTTGTCCGGCTGGGCGAGCGGCCGCTGCTTGCCGAGAGTCTCGAACGGCTCGACGGCTCCGACTGGGTCGATGCGATCGTCGTGGCGGCACCGCCGGGATGGGAGGAACCGGTGATCCTGCTTGCGGAGGAGCTCGGCTGCAGCAAGGTGAGTTCGTGCGTAACCGGCGGCCCAACGCGTGCCGAATCGGTGCGGCTCGGCTTGGCCGAGGTGCCGGCGGAGGCGGCAGTTGTTCTTGTCCACGACGCCGCGCGGCCCCTCCTCGCCGACGAGGTGGTCGAGCGGGTGTTGACGGCACTGCACGAGGGGTGGGACGGAGCCGTACCAGGGTTGCCGCCGGCCGACACGGTGAAGCGAGTCGACCGCGAGCAAGTCGTCGAGACGCTCGAGCGCGAGTCGCTGCGCGTCGTGCAGACACCGCAGGCGTTCGTGGCGCAGGTGCTCCGCGACGCTTTCGGCGACGACGCAGCCGGCGCCAGCGACTGTGCCTCGCTGGTGGAGATACGCGGCGGCCGCGTCAAGGTCGTCGCCGGCGATCCCAAGCTGCTCAAGGTCACGGACGCAGCCGACCTCGAGCGCGTCGCCTCGTTGTTGTGATCCTCGACTACCACATGCACCTCCGCAACCGACGCGGGGAGATCGCCCATGACACGTCCTCGGTCGATGCGTTCGTCGATGCGGCCGACAAGGCCGGCGTCGACGAGATCGGCTTTACCGAGCATGTCTATTACTTCCGGCAGACGCGACCCCTGTGGGACGTCCCTTACCACGTCGAGCGCTGCGTCTACGACGTCGAACGCTACGTCGAGGCGGTGGCGCAGGCGCGAGAACGAGGCTTGCCGGTGAAGCTCGGGCTCGAGGTCGACTACGTACCCGGCCGTGAAGAAGAGATGCGTCTGATCCTCGAGCCGTACCCGTGGGACTACCTACTCGGGTCCGTCCACTTCATCGACGGGCTCGGCGTCGACGGGGAGCCGCGGCTGCTCGACGCCGTTGGAGTCGAAGAGGCTTGGCGCCGCTACTTCGATACGCTCACCGCCGCCGCCCACAGCAGACTCTTCGACTCGCTCTCGCATCCCGACCTGGTGAAGATCTTCGGCCGACGCGCTCGCTCCTTCGACTACGGACCTGTGGCGCAAGCGATCGAGGAGGCGGGTATTGCCGTCGAAGTGTCGACCGCCGGTTTGCGCAGACCCGTCGGCGAGCTGTACCCGCATCCGGACTTTCTCCATGCGTGCGCCGATCGCGGCGTGCCCGTCACGCTTGGCTCCGATGCCCATACGCCCGACCTCGTCGGGCGCGACTTCGATCGCGCGCGCGAGCTCATGCGCTCGGCGGGCTACGAGACCGTCACTGTCTTCGAGCGCCGCCAGGCGCGGCAGGAGCCGCTCGATTGAACGGGCTGCGCGTTGGCATCGGCGTCGACGCGCACGCGTTCGCGGACGGCGTGCCGCTGGTGCTGGGCGGAGTCGAGTTCGACGCGGCGCGTGGGCTCGCCGGCCATTCGGACGGCGACGTCGTTACGCACGCGCTGATCGATGCGGTATTGGGTGCGGCGGGGCTGGGCGACATCGGCTTGCTCTTCCCATCCGACGTTTCGACTCCAAAGGGCATCTCGTCGCTGGATCTGCTTCGCGACGCGATCGCGCGCGTGCGTGCCGCGGGTTACGCGGTCGTGAACGCCGACTGCGTCCTCATCGGGGAAGAGCCGCGCATCGCACCGAGGCGGAGCGAGATCGAGTCCGCGCTCGCGGCGGTCGTGGAGGCGCCCGTGAGCGTACGTGCGACCACGACCGATCGCCTCGGTTTCACGGGGCGCGGCGAAGGACTGGCCGCGCAGGCCGTCGCGCTCGT
>DASQWC010000151.1:0-7519 GCA_035640475.1 Actinomycetota bacterium
TCGGACCCCGACTTGTCGGTGTCGGAGGGCGCGATTCATCCGTGGTCGGGCAACCGCCTCGAGTACTTCGACCGGATGCTCGACGCGGTGTGCGAGCACTTCGGCATCGATTCGACGAAGCCGTGGCGCAAGCTGTCGAAAACGCACCGCGACATCCTTCTGTTCGGCGCCGGCGACGAGCAGGTCTACATTCGCTACAAGTCGCGCTACGGCCGCAAGCGGCAGTACTACACGTACTACGAAGGCGTGATCCCGTGGCTGCAGCGACGTCACGAGGAGACCGAGTCGGAATGGGCGCGCGAGCGTGTCGAACAGTACATGCGCGAGATCCCCTGTCCGGCGTGCAAGGGCGCGCGGCTACGCCCGGAGTCGCTTGCGGTGACGGTCGGCGAGATCAACATCGCGGAGCTCACGTCGAAGTCCGTCAAGGACGCCGTCGCCTTCATTCACCAGCTCCAGCTCTCCGACCGTGATCAGCAGATCGCCGAGCGCGTGCTCAAGGAGATTCGCGAACGGCTCGGGTTCCTCGTCGACGTCGGTCTCGACTACCTGACCGTCAACCGGGCAGCGGCGACGCTGGCCGGCGGTGAAGCGCAGCGCATTCGCCTGGCGACGCAGATCGGGTCGGGGCTCGTCGGCGTGCTGTACATCTTGGACGAGCCCTCGATCGGGCTTCACCAGCGCGACAATCAACGGCTGATCCAGACACTGCTGCGGCTGCGCGATATCGGAAACACGCTCATCGTGGTCGAGCACGATGAAGAGACGGTGCGGACGGCCGATTACGTCGTCGACATCGGGCCGGGCGCCGGCGAGCACGGGGGCGAGATCGTCTACGCCGGCGACGTCGCGGGACTGCTCAAGCACAAGACATCGATCACCGGCGAGTACCTGTCGGGGCGTCGTCAGATCCCCATCCCATCGAAGCGGCGCTCGACGACGAAGGGCACCGTGACGGTCCTGGGGCCCCGAGAGCACAACCTGAAGGGCGAGGACGCGTCGTTTGCCCTCGGGTGCTTCAACGTCGTCACCGGCGTGTCCGGCTCGGGGAAGTCGACGCTCGTCCACGACATCCTCTACGAAGCGCTGATGCGGCAGGTGTACAAGTCCAAGACCGTCCCCGGGAAGCACAAGCGCATCACCGGCATCGAGAAGCTCGACAAGGTCATCCTCATCGACCAATCACCGATTGGTCGGACACCCAGGTCGAACCCGGCGACATACACGGGTGTGTTCGATCACATCCGGAAGCTCTTCGCGCAAACCCCGGAAGCGAAGATGCGCGGGTACTCGCCGGGGCGGTTCTCGTTCAACGTTCGCGGGGGCCGGTGCGAGGCCTGCGCCGGCGACGGCACGATCAAGATCGAGATGCACTTCCTTCCGGACGTCTACGTGCCGTGCGAAGTCTGCAAGGGCAAGCGGTACAACCGCGAGACGCTCGAGGTCCGCTGGAAGGGCAAGAACATCTCGGAGGTGCTGGAGGCGTCGGTCGAAGAAGCCTGCGCGCTCTTCGAGAACTTGCCGCCGGTGAAACGGCATCTGCAGACGCTCGTGGACGTCGGTCTCGGCTACATCCGCATGGGCCAGCCGGCGCCGACGCTCTCGGGTGGCGAGGCGCAGCGCGTGAAGCTCGCTTCGGAGCTTGCAAAGAAGGCGACGGGGCAGACGCTGTACATCCTCGACGAGCCCACGACCGGCCTTCACTTCGAGGACATGCGCAGGCTTCTCGAGGTGCTGCACCGGCTCGTCGACCAGGGCAACACCGTGATCGTCATCGAGCACAACCTCGACGTGATCAAGACGGCCGACCACATCGTCGATCTCGGTCCCGAGGGCGGCGACGGCGGGGGACACGTGGTCGTCAGCGGCACGCCGGAAGACGTCGTCCGGAACGACCGGAGCTACACCGGCAAGTTCCTGAAGCCGTTGTTGCAAGCAAAGGCTGAAGCTGCCGTAGCCTCATAGCTCATGGAGATTCGGCCGGTCACGCTCGACGAGCATCCAGACTTCGTGCGGACGTTCTTCCGCGCGATGAGCTTTCCGCCGCCCGAGGACGCCGCGATCGAGCGCATGCAGGCCGACTTCCGGCCGGAGCGGAGCCTGGCCGCGTTCGATCGCGATCAGATCGTCGGGTCGGCCGACTCGTATCTGTTCGAGCTGACCATTCCCGGTGGCTCGCAGATCGACGTTGCCGGTGTGACGAGAGTCGGCGTGCTGCCGACGCATCGCCGGCGCGGCCTGCTGACGAGGCTGATGACACGGCAACTCACAGAAGCACGCGACCGTGGTGAGCCGGTGGCCGTCCTCATTGCGTCCGAGTCGGTCATCTACGGCCGGTTTGGCTACGGCGTGTCGTCGCACCTGGTCGACATCGAGGTCGACACCAGGTACCGGGAACTTCACCGCGGCATCGAGCCAACGGGCGCCGTCTCGTTCGTGGACGAAGAGACGGCGGACAAAGTGTTCCCGGAAGTGCACGAGCGCTGGCGCAAGCAGCAGCCCGGCGCCATCCCGCGGACCGATGCCTGGTGGGCCGGCGGCCGGGCCGACCGGAAGCCCGGACACGACGCGCACCTCATTCACGAGGACGACTCCGGCAACGTGGACGGCTACGTTCGCTACCGCGTGAACTCGAAATGGGACGCGGGCCTGGCGGCATCGACGCTCGACGAGCAAGACCTCATCTGCATCACGCCCGAAGCATCGCTCGCGCTCTGGAAGCACATGCTCGAGGTCGATCTCGTCCGGACCGTGCGTGTGCAGGCGCGCCCGGTAGACGAGCCCATCCGGTGGTGGATTGCGAACCCGCGTGCGCTGAAGGTCACTCGCTTCGGCGACTTCTTCTGGACGAGGCTGCTCGACATACCCGCGTCGCTCACCGCACGCCGCTACCGCGCCGACGCCGAGCTCGTCGTGCACGTCGACGATTTCTTGTTCGACGACAACACCGGCGGATACGCATTGACGATCGCCAACGGTGCCGGCCGGTGCGAACGGACCGGTGCGAAGCCCGACCTCGAGATGTCGGTGGCCGACCTCGGCTCCCTGTACCTCGGGGGCGTCACAGCGAGCGACATCGCTCGCTCCGGACGCATTCGCGAGCTGACGGAGGGGGCGCTCGAGAAAGCCGACGCGGCTTTCTCGAGCGCCCCCAAACCGTGGAGCGCGACCTGGTTCTAGCCGGCTAAGCCGACTCGGCCTCGAGCGGCATCCACCGCTCGGCCCACTGCGCAACGCTCAGCACGACCGGCAAGAGCGCCTTTCCCGACTCGGTGAGGGCGTACTCGATGAGGACCGGCGTGCACGGCGTCACCGTCCTCGTGATGATTCCTTCCGCCTCCAGCTCCTTGAGCCGCTGAGACAACAGGCGATCGCTCAAGCCGGGAACCGTGTGCGCGATGTCGTTGAAGCGGGTGCGCCCGGCGATGAGGGCGCGCAAGATCGCTCCCGTCCAGCGCCGCCCGATGATCTCGAGGGCTCGCGTGTACTGCCCGCAAAAGGGGGAGAGGTCCTTGCCCATACCGCCATTCTCACAGGTCATCAGCCACTTGACAATGATTAGTTACGTCCCTATAGTAGCTTACAGCTAGTAAGTGACCAAGGAGGTGCTGGATATGGACACCGGACTTCTGATCCTGCGGGTCGCGTTCGGTCTGGCGTTCGCGGCGCACGGAGCGCAGAAGCTCTTTGGCTGGTTCAAGGGATACGGCGTGAAGGGCACGGGCGGGTTCCTCGAGTCGCTGGGCTTCCGGCCCGGACGGCTGGTCGCTGCGTCGCTCGGCGCGACCGAGATCGTCGGTGGGCTCTTGCTGGCAGGCGGCCTGTTCACACCGCTGGCCGGTGCGATCGTCATCGGCGTGATGATCAACGCGATCTTCATCGTCAAGCGGCGGGAAGGATTCTTGGGCGGATACGAGCTCGAGTTCCTGTACCTCGTGGCCGGACTCGCGGCTGCCTTCGTCGGTCCGGGCGAGTACGCCCTCGACGCACTCGCCGGCTGGAGTCTGAACGGCAGCGCGTGGGGCCTCGGGGCCCTTGCGCTCGGCGTCGTCACGGCGGTCCTCGCAATGGCATCACGACGACCGGCTGCGCCGGCCGTCGCTCCTGCCACTGAAGAGCGGCGCGCAGCGTAACGCTCCTCGCAGAGCAAACGAGGGAGCCGGACGGCTCCCTCGTTTGCGTTTTCGCTAGCCTTCGCTGATGCGGGTGCACATCATCTCGGACATGGAGGGCGTGTCCGGGATCGTGAAGTGGGAGCAGGTCACCGGTGGCGAGCGTCTCTACGAAGAGGGACGCATCCTCTACACCGAGGAGATCAACGCAGCCGTTCGGGGCGCGAAACGCGCGGGCGCGACCGAGATCATCGTCATGGACTGCCACGGCGCGGGCCGCGGCTGGACGTTCAACTCGCTCATCCCTGAGCGGCTCGACCCAGCCTGCGAGTGGGTCGTGCAAACGAGCTGGACCGAGTACACGGAGACGCTCGAGCAGGGCTGCGACGCCGCGCTGTTCGTCGCGATGCACGCGATGGCGGGGACGGCCGACGGCGGACTGTGCCACACGGTCTCGGGGACGTCGTGGACCAACTTGTCGTTCAACGGCACATTGGTCGGCGAGACGGGCATCAACGCCGCGCTCTGCGGGCACTTCGGCTGCCCGGTGCTCCTCGTCACCGGCGACGAAGCGGTATGTGGGGAGGCGTCGGCGCTCCTCGGCTCCGGCCTGACGACGGTCGCGGTCAAGAAGAGCTTCGGACGCCAGAGCGCGCGGAACCTTCCGCCGGTCAAGGCGCGCGAGATGATCGAGGAAGGCGCGCACAGGGCGCTCCAGAACCTGAAGGCCGTC
This sequence comes from Actinomycetota bacterium, assembly GCA_035640475.1. Taxonomy (GTDB): domain Bacteria; phylum Actinomycetota; class JAICYB01; order JAICYB01; family JAICYB01; genus DASQWC01. Next base: position 4,846 of record DASQWC010000151.1, read on the forward strand.
GAACCCTACGACCCCGGCCGGCCGTGCGAGATCAAGGTCGAGTTCGCGACGACGGACGGGACGCCGAAGTATCGGGACCGGCACGGTATCGACGTTCCCGACGGACGGACGGTCGTCTCGCGCGCGGAGACCTGGTACGCGGCGTGGCGTCAGTTCTGGGACTTCTGAGCCAGAACCAGCGCGAAGTCACCGGCGTCGTCCGTCCAGGAGCGGCTCGGCCGGAGTCCCGCAGCTGAGAGCTCGGCGCGAATCCGTTCCGGTGTGAACTTCGCACTGATCTCGGTCCGCATCTCCTCGCCGGATCCGAACGCGATCTCGAGATCGAGTGCCGAAAGCCTGACGCGCTGTGCATGCGTCGAGCGCAGCCGCATCTCGATCCACTCGGCGTCTCGGTCGAAGAACGCGATGTGTTCGAATCGCTCCGGATCGAAGTTCGCGCCGAGCCGGTGATTGATGACGCGGAGCACGTTCGCATTGAATTCGGCGGTTACGCCCCGTCCGTCGTTGTACGCAGCTTCCAGTCGTCCGACGTCCTTGACGAGATCGAAGCCGACGAGCAATGAATCACCGTCGTGCATCCCCGCGGCGAGGTCCGACCAGAATCGAGATCGCGCTTCCGGAGTGAAGTTCCCGATCGTGCTGCCGAGAAAGGCGATGAGACGCGAGTCGCCGTCGGGAATTGCGTGAAGATGATGGTCGAAGTCGCCGACCACTGCATGGACCTCGATACCCGGGTACTCGTCGTTGATCTGATCGGCCGCCCAGCGCAGGACGCCCTCGCTGACGTCGAACGGCACAAAGCGCCGGAGCGTCCCGGCCTCGGCGAGCGCGCTCAGCAGGAGCCGGGTTTTCTCCGACGTGCCGGAGCCGAGCTCGACGAGTGTGTGCGCCGCGGTCGCGCGCGCGATCTCCGCCGCACGGTTGTCGAGGATCTCCCGCTCGCACCGCGTGAGGTAGTACTCCGGGAGCCGAGTGATCTCGTCGAAGAGCTCGGATCCGCGATCGTCGTAGAACCATTTCGGCGGAAGGACCTTCGGCCGGGAGCTCAGTCCGGTCCGGACATCCTTGCGAAGCGCGCGCTCCAAATCGCCGGGTGTGACGTGCACATCCACTTGGACCGTCGCGGCCGGATTAAGCATCGTTCGCGCACCTGAAGCCGCAGAAGATCTGACGTCGGATCGGGTAATCCCAGTTCCGGAACGTGTTCCGGATAGCGGTCGTGTGCGTCGCCCACGATCCGCCGCGCAGCACCTTGTAGTCGGTGCCGAAGAAGACCTCGGAATACTCGCGGTACGGGAACCATTCGTAACCCGCGTAGGGCTGGAAGTCCGACGACGTCCACTCCCACACGTCGCCGATCATCTGGTGGCAGCCGTATGCGCTGACGCCATCCGCGTACGCGCCGACGGGAGCCGGGCCGACGTGCCGCTGGTCGACGTTGGCGCGTTGCGGTGCCGGGTCGTCGTCGCCCCACGGAAACCTGCGCTTTCGGCCGTCCGGACTCCAGGATGCCGCCTTCTCCCACTCGGCCTCCGTGGGCAGACGCTTGCCCGCCCAGCGGGCGAACGCGTCGGCCTCGAACCACGACACGTGCTGAACGGGTTCAGACGGGCCGATCGGGACGAGCTCGCCGTAGCGCCGGACGACCCACGAACCGCCTTCGCGCCTCCAAAACCCCGGATGCGTCGCCCGGGACTGCGTCCGCCACGTCCAGCCGGCCTCGGTCCAATGGCGCGGGTCGTCGTACCCCCCGGCCTCCATGAACGCGAGGTACTGCGCGTTCGTGACCGGCGTGCGGTCGATCCGGAAGGCGGGCAGATCGACGGTGTGCGCCGGGCGCTCGTTGTCGAACGCCCAGGGCTCGATCGACGTTCCCATCTCGAAGGGACCGGCGTCGACGAACACCATGTCTTGCGGAACGCGCACCTGTGGCTGCGGCACGGCCGCTCGAGGGAGGCGCTGCGCGCCGTCCTGCATGAGCTGGATCGTCGCGAGCATCGTCTCGTCGTGCATGTGCTCGTGCTGGACGACCATGCCGTAGACATAGCCGCCGTCGAGCAGCCGTTGCTCGGGTGACAGCTCGACACTCTCGAGCACGTCGAGCGACTTGCCGCGCACGTCGCTCATGTATCCGCGCGCTTCGGCCGGACCGAGCAGCGGCAGCGACGGCCGTTCCCATCGCGGATGCTCGAACGCGTTGTAGATGTCGTCGAGGACCGGGTCGGTCGCCTTGTGGCCGGCGATGTTGCGCAACAGCCACAGCTCCTCGTAGTTCGCACAATGCCCGAGGTCCCAGACGAGCGGTGACATCAGCTTCGACGGCGAGCGTTTGAGCTCGTCGTCTGTGAACGGCTCGACGAGACCGAGCGTCCGGGCTCGGCCTCCTTCGAGATGTGTTGCGATCGTTTCCTTCAGGTCGTGTTCCGAAACAAGCGTCATATGGCCTCCGCGACTTGGGTGGCGGGCTGTCTGCGCAATGCGTCGAGCCGGTCGTCGGCGGGACAACGTCCGCGCGCGACGTAGCGCTCGATGTAATCCCCGACGGCTTCGGCCGTCGAGCGGTCGCTACCGATCCTTGGAAGAGATCCGGCGGCGGCGCCGAAGCACACCCGAGCAGCTTCTGCGAGAACGGGGTTCGACAGACCCGAATGCGCGGCTTCCCGCCACATACCCG
>DASQWC010000152.1:0-3059 GCA_035640475.1 Actinomycetota bacterium
AGGAAGGCGAGCTGAACTGCGTACTGGTTGCCGAGCAGATCGGCATCTCGACCGGGGCCTTGCCCTCACCGCTGCCGACGACGACCCCGCGCGGTCGAACGCCGTCGCCTCGTCCGACGGCGACGCGCAGCCCGACGCCGAAGCCGACGAAAACCGCTTCGCCGAAGCCGTCGGCGAGCCCGTCACCGACGCCCACCACGCCGGTCACACCTTCGCCGACGCCGAGCCCGGAAGAAGAAGAAGAAGAAGAGCAAGATGAAGGTGGAGTATTTGCTGTCGCATCTTGAGTGAACTTTAGGGCTCACGGGTCTACAATCTGGATAGGTGAGACCGTGGACCAACCCTCCCTCGTCTTCACCTCCGGCGGGATCGCGTACGGACGTGGACGCCGGAGCTTGGTCGGCAGGCTCGTAGCCGCGGACGCAACCGGCTCGCCCACAACCGCCGACGCCAATTCGTCGTTTCACAAACGTGAGGCGCGTTCGAGGAGCTCACGGATGGCGATTCGGAACCTGTTCCACCAGCGGCCCCGCACCGCGTTCGTTCTCGGCGGCGGCGGGAACCTAGGCGCCGTCCAGGTCGGCCAGCTTCGCGCCCTCCTCGAGCACGAGATCGTTCCGGACGTCGTCATCGGTTGCTCCGTCGGGGCGCTGAACGGCGCGGCCATTGCGGGCGATCCAACGCTTGCGGAAGTCGAACGCCTCGCCGACCTGTGGAGGGGGCTCGGCCCCCAGGATGTCTTCCCGTCCAATCGCCTCGGTCGCGGACCGTGGATGTTCGTCCGGACCGGGTTGTCCGCATACTCCGACCACGGACTGCGCCGCGTGATCGACGGCTGGCTGCAGTACCGCCTCTTCGAAGAGACCAAGGTCCCGTTCTGCGTGGTCGCGACGTCGCTTGCCACCGGACGCGAGCACTGGTTCCAGTCGGGTGACGTACGCCGTCCACTGATGGCGTCGACGGCACTTCCCGGCGTCTTCCCGCCCGTCGCGATCGACGGTCACGTGTACATGGATGGCGGCGTCGTGAACAACGTTCCGGTGTCGAAGGCGTTCGACCTCAAGGCGAAGAAGGTCTTCGTGCTCGATGTCGGTTCGCTCGAGCGCGACCGCAAGGAGCCGAAGCGCCCGTACGAAGTGCTGCTGCAAGCCGTCTCCATCGCACGCGCATCGCGCTTCCGAATCGACCAGGAGAACGTGCCGGACGGCGTTCAGCTCGTCCGGATGCCGGGTGTCGACGCCGGCAGGTTGCGCTACGACAACTTCACGCGGTCGGCCGAGCTGATCGAGCGGTCGTACAAGGCGTCGACGGCCTTTCTGAACAACACGCACGAAGCGATCGCCTAGCCGTAGCCTGGCGGGCGTGACCGCTCGTGCGCTCGTCCTCGAGAATGCGCGCACACTCGTCCCGGCCGACTTCCCGCTTCCCGAGATCGGGACCGACGACGGCCTGTTGCGCGTCGAGGCCTGCGGGCTGTGCGGCACGGATCACGAGCTGTACACCGGGCACCTTCCCGGCCCCCATCCGTTCGTTCCCGGACACGAGACGATCGGCATCATCGAACAGATCGGACCGGGAGCGGCTGCGCGCTGGGGCGTGAGCGCCGGCGATCGCGTCGCCGTCGAAGTCTTCCTTTCCTGTCGCGAGTGCGAGGCGTGTAGCCGCGGCGAGTACCGGCGCTGCGAGCGCCACGGGCTCGGGGACATGTACGGCAACGTGCGCACCGACACCGCGCCCGCATTGTGGGGCGGGTACGCGACGCATCAGTACCTGGCGCCGGATTCGATGCTGCTCAAGGTGCCCGACGACCTCGACCCCGTCCTTGCCACGGTGTTCAACCCGTTGGGCGCGGGCTTCCGGTGGGCGGTCACCGTGCCGGAGACGGTAAAGGGCGACGTCGTCGCCGTGCTCGGCCCGGGCATCCGCGGGCTGTCGTGTCTTGCGGCGGCGAAGGAGGCGGGAGCCTCCTTCGCCATGGTCACGGGCGTTGCGCCGAATGATGCGGAGCGGCTTCGCCGCGCCGCATCCTTCGGCGCCGACCTCGCGGTGGACGTCTCATCGACGGACCCGGCTGCCGAGCTGAAACGCGCGACCGGGGGCCTGGCCGACGTCGTCGTCGATGTGACGGCGAAGGCGCCCGCGGCACTCGCCCAGGCGATCTCGCTCGTACGTCCGGGAGGCACGATCGTGATGGCCGGCACGCGCGGCTCGGCCGAGACGCCCGGTTTCTGGCCCGACCTGATCGTCTACAAGGAGATCCGAATCCTCGGCGCCCTGGGCGTCGACACGACGGCCTACCGCCAGGCGCTCACGCTGCTGGAATCGGGGAAGTACCCATTCGACGAGCTGCCGAGAACGACCGCGTCGCTCGATTCCCTCGAGTCGCTCATTCAGACGATGGCCGGCGAGGGGGCCGAGCCTCCCCCTGTGCACGGCGTGCTCGTGCCCGAGCTCAGTGACCGAACCAACGATCGTCGACATTCGTAACGGCGAACGACGCGTGCAATCAGAGAGGATGATCGTGCGTTCTTCACAATTGTGGAGGCGTTCGTGGCAGACGACGAGTTCCTCGAGGAGGCTCTCCCCCACCTCGACATGCTGTACAACCTCGCGCGCCGCCTGACGGCGACGCGCGAGGATGCCGAGGACCTCGTTCAGGAGACCTACGCCAAAGCACTCGAGGGATACCGGCGGCGACGCCCGCAGCGCATGACGGCGTGGCTCGCGACGATCTGCCTCAACGGTGCGCGATCGCGGCACCGTCGCCGGGCGACCCGGCCGGCCGAGCTTCTGGAAGCCGAGCCGGGAATCGACATCCCATCGACCTCCGACACCGCGGGCCAGGCCATCGCGGCAACAGACGCGGACGCCGTCCACGAGGCAATGGCGCGACTGCCGCACGAACAACGCGAAGCCATCACGCTGATGGACCTCTGCGGCTTCACGGCCGCACAGGCGGGTGACGTTCTCCACGTCTCCCGCAACACGGTGCTTTCTCGCGTGCATCGCGGACACAAGCGACTGGCGGTCCTCCTCGAGGAGGTGACGCGCCTTGACCC
>DASQWC010000153.1:0-3854 GCA_035640475.1 Actinomycetota bacterium
CGGACGAGGAAGAACAGAGCGGCGATCCCACCGCAGAACGCGAGACCATGAAGCACCCAGTACGCCGCGTCCACGGGTAGCGCGGCGTGGGCGACCCTGCCGGGGACGATCCAGGCGAGCCTCGATGCGTAGTAGGTGTTCTGAAAGTGGTCGTAGAACTGGTCGAAATTGACGAACAAGGCCGTGTAGAGCCAGGGATCGATCGTTCCCGATGGGTTGTAGAGGGGCGCCCGTGTCCACCAGTACGCGAGCGCTGCGACGCCGAGTACGCCTCCGAGTGCGGCGACGGCGACGGCACCCCCGTACTTGGCAGATATCCATGCTCGCCGCAGCGCCAATCGGCGAACGAACGAATTCGCATCATCGAATGCTGCGGCAGGAGGCGGTGGTTCTCTTTGTTCGATCATCTCGATTACGTCGGTGGAGCGCGGAACCCGCGCAGGCATCCCGAGCCGCCGACGCCGCTGTAGTCTCGCAACGATGGCCGAGGAGCAGGCACAACGCCCCTTCGACGTCGCGGAACTCGTAGCCGAACTGAGGGAGCGCGTGGAGAGGCAGCGCGCTACGGGCGCCTACGCCGACGATCTATCCGGCATTGCGCTGCAGATACCGGCGCGGGCCAGCAGCGCCTCGAGCCCGCGTGTGCAGTTCCGACCTGAGCTCGGTTTCTCGTCCAAGCCGGTCATCGGCCCGGTGATCACCCTCGTCAAGCGCCTGATCCTCCGGCTGCAGTTCTATGTCTTCGACGACCTCGCGCGACAGGCGGATAGGGCGATCACAGACGTCGAAGCGAGGCTTGCTGCCGAGATCGCTGTGCGTGAGCGGCTGGAGGCTGAGACGGAGGCCAAGGTTCGAGAGCTCGAGGACAAGATCCGCCTCCTCGAGGGACGCGAGCGCTAGTCAGCCGCGCGTGAGATAGAGCATCCAGTCCTGGCCGACGTGCCGGCGCAACAGTTCTTCGGTGGTGACGTCCTTCACCTCAGCATCGATGTCGATGTAGCGAAGCCGGAAGCCGGCACGCTCGATCGCCTGCAGGAAGGTCTGTGGGTCCTCGTAGCGGTCCACATTGAGCTCGAGGATCAGCACGAGGCCGGGGTTCTGCGTGATCGTCCGCTGCATTCCCTCCCAGACGGCTTCTTCCGCTCCCTCGACGTCGATCTTGACCAGATCGACGCGCGGCCATTCGCGAGTGAGCGCATCCACCGTCACGGTTTGGACGTCGAACACCGCATCTGTCGGTCCGGCCACTTCGGACAGACGGGCGTTCATGCTTCGGTGCTGGGGGACGACGAGCCGCAGCGTCTCTCCATCTGTTCGCGAGGCTGCTTTCTGCACGACGGGCACATCGGGAAACCCGTTGACATCGAGCGTCTCGCGCAGAAGCTCCGCGAGCCGCGGCGTCGGCTCGACCGGGACCACTCGCCCGTCGCGGCCGACCGCATCGGCCATCACAAGTGTGTAGTAGCCGTGATTGGCGCCGACGTCGAGGCAATGCCAGCCGGGCCGCAGCGTGCGCGCGAGAACGACGGTGATCCAGGACTCCCAGTAGCCGTCCATGCAGAGGTGGGGTGTGATCCCGGTTTCCTGGGCGTCGGCATAGACCAGGTATTTGCCCAGCACGCGGCAGAGCACGGTCTCCTCGCCGAGGTAGACGGCCCGTGACTCGTGACGCGACACCGCCTCGAGCGGGTCGCGATCAAGAAGGTGCTGAGGCAGCGTCGATTGCTGCCGGGCCTGCCGCGCGATCGGGCTCTCCGCCGCCGCGCGACCGTCTGGCGACTGAGCGCCCGCGCCTTGGTCAGCGGGCGTCAGCAGGCTCAGGGCGCGTCGACGCGCTGCCCCCAACAGTCGACGCACCGGCGTTCGACTCTCTCTCCGCTTCGCCACGTCGATAGTGCGCCCGACTGTATGTGAAGCGGGCCGCTCCTAACACACCCCTCACGGACCGAAAGCTACGATCCCGCGCGTGCGCGCTGGGGTGGAGCCGACCACGACAACGACGGCGGTTGTGGAGGATGCCGAGAGCGTTGTGCCGGAACTCTCGGTCGTGATGCCGTGCCTGAACGAAGCGCGAACGATCGGCACCTGCATCCGCAAGGCCCAGGCGTCCTTCGAGCGAATCGGAATCGCCGGCGAGGTCATCGTGGCGGACAACGGCTCGACGGACGGCTCGCGCGAGATCGCCGAGGAACTCGGCGCTCGGGTCGTGCCGGTCGAAGAGCGCGGCTACGGTGCCGCACTCACCGGCGGGATCGCAGCCGCCAACGGCCGGTGGGTGATCATGGGCGACGCCGACGACAGCTACGACTTCTCTGACCTCGAGCCGTTTGTACGCCGTCTTCGCGAGGGCTACGAGCTCGTGAACGGCAACAGGTTCAAGGGCGGCATCCGGGAGGGCGCCATGCCGTGGTTGCACCGCCGGCTCGGCAATCCCGTCCTCTCGTTCGTCGGACGGACGCTCTATAGGACGCCTTGCGGAGACATCTATTGCGGTCTCCGCGGGTTCGACCGCGAGAAGGTCGCGGCACTCAATGTCCGCTCGTCGGGGATGGAGTTCGCGATCGAGATGGTCGTGAAGGCGACGATGATGGGCCTGCGCGTGACCGAGGTGCCGACGACGCTCTCGCCCGACGCCGAAGGCCGCGAGCCGCACCTGAACACTTGGCGGGACGGCTGGCGCTCGATTCGTCTCCTGCTCCTCTACAGCCCGAAGTGGCTGTTCCTGTACCCGGGGTTGCTCCTCCTCGCCGTTGGTGTCGCCGGGATGGTCTGGCTCATCCCCGGCGAACGCTCGATCGGAGGGATCGGGTTCGACGTGAGCACGCTGCTCTACTTCGGTCTCGCGGTGATCGTCGGGCTACAGGCCGTCTACTTCTTCCTGACGGCGCGCTGGTTCGGGATCAACGAGGGTCTTCTGCCGGAGGATCCATTGGTTCGTCGGATCGTAGGAAGACCGCGCCGCGTCGAGTGGGCGCTCCTGATCGGTCTGTTCCTCGTTGCGTTCGGCGTCGGCCTCTCCGTGTACGCCGTCGCCACCTGGAACGAGGCCGGTTTCGGGCGTCTCGACTACCCCGACACTCTGCGAATCGTCATCCCAGGAGCCACACTGATCGCCTGCGGGATGCAGACGGTCTTGTCGGCGCTGTTTCTCGGGGTGCTCCGGCTACGCCATCGGTGAGAGATTCCGCCGGCGTGGCGACGGGCGTCGACCGAGAGACGGTTGGAGCTCGAGTCGTTCCGGCGATTCGAGACCGCAGCGCGATCTGGGGCCTGATGGTCGGACTGATCCCGTTCGCAGCGGCGTTCGCGGTCTATCTGTTCGTTTTTCTCGAGATCCGGCCGGGTGCGACCGGCGATGAGCCGCATTACCTGATCACCGCCGAGAGCATCGCGTACGACCTCGACGTCGATCTTCGGAATGACTACGCAAGCGCTCACCGGGTGCTTCGGATGGTGAACGTCTTTCCGCTCGGACCCGATGCCTTCGTTTACAAGAAGTCCGGCGAACTGCGGCCACTCCGCGGCGTCGGACTACCCGCCGTGCTCGCACCGGCAGTCGCCCTCGGCGGGCTTACCGGGGCCCGCATCGCGATGCTGCTCATCGCGGCGCTCCTCGCCGATCAGCTTTACCGGCTGCTTCGCGACCTCCGAATCCAACGGCGATATCGAGTGCCAGCATGGGGAGCGGCGGTCTTCTGCCTCCCGGTTCTCGTCTTCACCACCCAGATCTACCCCGAACTTGCCGGCGCATTACTCGTCGTCGCCGCGTTACGAGTGATGGTCGTCGGCGCGTCGAAGCCCGCTGCTCTTGCGCTGGGATCGGCTGCCGCCGCCGCGCTCCTCTGGTTCCACGT
>DASQWC010000154.1:0-10841 GCA_035640475.1 Actinomycetota bacterium
CGCCGCCCGACGGCCTCTTCGCCGGCGGACAGAACTGGGGCTTCCCGCCGCTGCATCCGCTCAAGAGCCGCACCGACGGCCACCGATACTTCTCCGATTGCATCCGCACGATCGCCTCGCGCTCGAGCGTGATCCGCATCGACCACGTCATGGGGCTGCACCGCCTCTACTGGGTTCCCGACGGCCACGAAGCGACCGACGGCGCCTACGTGCGCTACCCCGCCGACGAGCTGTACGCCGTCCTCACGCTCGAGGCGCACCGCCACGGGACGACTATCGTCGGCGAGGACCTGGGCACGGTTCCTCGCAGCGTCCGGAGGGCCATGCGCAAACATGGCCTTCTTCGTTCCTACGTCCTGCAGTTCGAAGGCGATCGCGCTCCGCGACGAGACGACGCGGCGTACCTCAGCACCCACGACACGCCGACATTCGCCGCGTACTCGAAGGACCTCCGAGGCGCCGTCGCAGACCTCGCGGCCGGGGACGCCAGTCTGCTCGTCGTCGCCCTCGAGGATCTGTGGGGCGAAGAGCAGCCGCAGAACGTCCCCGGCGCGACACAAGACGAGTACCCGAGCTTCCGGCGCCGCGCCGCGAAGACCCTCGAGGAGTTCCGCGACGACGCGGCGATCAAGGACGTCCTCGCCATGGTGGACGAGCTCCGCGCCCGCAGAAAGGAAGTGGTCCCAGCGTGAAGCGAACGCGCGACACGAGACGGCAGGCCGCGACGTCGCCGCTCACCGACGAAGACATCTATCTCTTCAACGAAGGCACGCATGCACGCATGTACTCGAAGCTCGGCGCGCACCTGACTGATGAAGGCACACATCTCGCTGTGTGGGCCCCGGACGCCGAACGCGTCGCCGTCGTCGGCGACTTCAACGGATGGGACGGCGCGCAGCACCTGTTGAGGCCGAGGGGGACGTCCGGGATATGGGAGGGCACGCTGCCCGACGTATCGAAGGGCGCCCTGTACAAGTTCCGCATCGCCCCGCGGCACGCGGGCTACGACGTCGACAAGACCGATCCCTACGGCTTCTTCTTCGAGGTCGCGCCCAAAACGGCCGCCATTGTGTGGGACCTCGACTACGAGTGGAACGACTTCGAGTGGATGGCCGAGCGCAAAGGCCGGCATCAGTTGACGGCGCCGATGTCCGTCTACGAGCTGCACATCGGCTCGTGGCGGCACGTCGAGCACCGCAAGGAGTCGCTCTCGTACCGCGACCTCGCGCCGAAGCTCGCCGAGCACGTGAAGGAGCTCGGCTTCACCCACGTCGAGCTCTTGCCCGTGACCGAGCACCCCTTCTACGGATCGTGGGGCTACCAGACGACCGGATTCTTCGCGCCGACGTCCCGCTTCGGAACGCCGCAGGACTTCATGTATTTCGTCGACTATCTCCACCAGGAGGGCATCGGCGTGATCCTCGACTGGGTCCCCTCGCACTTCCCGACCGACGAGTGGTCGCTCGGAAAGTTCGACGGCACGGCTTTGTACGAGCACGCCGACCCGCGCAAGGGCATCCATCCGGACTGGGGGAGCTACATCTTCAACTACGGACGCAACGAGGTCCGCAGCTTCCTTCTGTCGAGCGCGATGTTCTGGCTCGATCGCTATCACATCGATGGTCTTCGCGTTGACGCGGTCGCGTCGATGCTCTATCTCGATTACTCGCGCAAGGAAGGGGAATGGATCCCCAATGAGCATGGCGGGCGCGAAAACCTCGAAGCGATTGCATTCCTAAGACAACTCAACGAGACGGTCTACGAAGGCTATCCGGATGTCCAGACCACGGCCGAGGAGTCGACGGCGTGGCCGGGCGTATCGCGTCCGACGTACATCGGCGGCCTGGGCTTCGGCCTCAAGTGGGACATGGGTTGGATGCACGACACGCTCCAGTACTTCCAGCACGAACCGATCCACCGCCAGTACCACCACAACAACCTGACCTTCCGCATGCTCTACGCGTTCAACGAGAACTTCGTTCTGCCGCTGTCGCACGACGAGGTCGTCCACGGGAAAGGATCGCTCGCGGCGAAGATGCCGGGCGACGAGTGGCAGCGCCTCGCGAACCTGCGCGCGCTGTACGGATACATGTGGTCGCAGCCGGCCAAGAAGCTCCTCTTTATGGGCGGCGAGATCGCGCAGTGGCGCGAGTGGGACTACGCGAGCGAGCTCGACTGGCACCTGCTCGACCACGCAGGGCACGAGGGCGTCCGGCGGTGGATCGAGGACCTGAACCGCACGTACCGGGCCGAGCCTGCGCTGCACGAGCTCGACTGCGAGCCGGGGGGCTTCGAGTGGGTGGACGCCAACGACGCGTCCAACAGCGTCATTACCTTCCTGCGCCGCTCGCGCGCGGGCGGCGTCGTCCTCGTGGCGTGCAACTTCACGCCGGTGCCGCGGTGGACGTACCGCATCGGCGTCCCCGAAGGCGGACGGTGGGCCGAGATCCTCAACTCGGACGCCGAGATCTACGGCGGCTCCGGGCAAGGGAACATGGGCGGCGTCGACGCGCTGCCGATCCCGCTGCACGGACGTCCGCGTTCGCTGACCGTGACACTTCCGCCCCTCGGTGTCGTTTTCTTCAAGCATGAAGGTTGACGGCAGCGCGGATCTCCAAAGAGCGGTGGTCGAGCTGGCTGCGCGACTGCCCGAGCCGCTCGAGGCGCTGGGCAACCTCGCCTACAACTACTGGTGGTCGTGGACGCCGGGTGGGCCCGAACTGTGGGCGTCGATCGACGAGCGCGGCTGGGAGCTCGCCGGGCACAACCCGATCCGACTGCTCCACGACGCGTCGCTGCGAACGCTTCAGCGAGCGGCGGACGACGAAGGCTTCCTCAAGTCGATGCGCGAGCTGGGCGAGGGCCTTCGCGCCGAGCTCGACGCGCCGGTAGCCGACATCCCGTCCGCCGCGTTCTTCTGCATGGAGTACGGCGTGCACCGGTCGCTGCCGATCTTCTCTGGGGGCCTGGGGGTCCTCGCGGGGGACCTCGTGAAAGAGGCATCGGATCGGCGCGCTCCGCTCACGGGCGTCGGTCTTCTCTATCGCCAGGGCTACTTCCATCAGCGTCTCGACACGTCGGGACGCCAGCACGAGTACTGGATGAAGGTTTTCCCGGAGCGCCTCCCCGCCGTCCTCGTCACGGGGGACGACGGCCAACCGCTCTGTGTCGAGACGACCATCCGCGGACGCACCGTGCGCACGCAGATCTGGCGCGTGGACGTCGGACGAACGCGCCTCTATCTTCTCGACACCGAGCACCCGGACAACCACCCCGTCGACCGCTGGATCACCTCGCGCCTGTATGTGACCGACGGGACCCTCCGGCTCGCGCAGTATGCGCTCCTCGGCATCGCCGGTGTGCGGGCTCTGAGAGCGATGAGCATCGAGCCGGAGGTCGTCCATCTGAACGAGGGCCACGCCGTCTTCGCGGCGACCGAGCTTGGGGATACACGCGTCGTCTTCACCACGCACACGCCGGTCGCGGCCGGGAACGAGTCGTTCGACATCGCCGACGTGCGCGAGGTCGCCGACGTCCAGGCGACCGACGGCGACCGCTTCGGCCTCACCGAGTACGGTCTCTACAACTCGAGCTTCCGCAACGCGGTGAGCAGGCTGCACGGACAGGTCGCGACGGACATGTGGCGCCACATCGACCTCCCGATCTCTTACGTGACCAACGGCGTCCACATCGGCACGTGGATGGCGCCGGCCATGCGCGACCTGCTCGACCGCTACCTGGGCCCGGACTGGTATCGGCGCGCGGACCAACCAGAGACATGGCAACCCATCGACGACATCCCCGATGCCGAGCTGTGGGACGTACGCAACAGGATGCGTAAAGAGCTCGTCGGTTTCGCGACCGAGCGCGCCGTCAACGACCGCCTCGGCCGCGGCGAGCCGCTCGACTACGTCGAGGACGCAGAGCATGCGTTCGACCCGAACGTGCTCACGCTCGGCTTCGCGCGGCGCGCCGCCGCATACAAACGCCTTTTTCTGCTTACGCACGATCCGCAGCGAGCGCTTGCGCTGCTCGAGCACGTCCAGCTCTTCCTGGCCGGCAAGGCGCATCCGGCCGACGAGGAGGCCAAGGACATCGTCCGCCGCCTCTTCGAGGTAAAACAGCAGGCACCCCGTGTCGCTTACTTAGAGAACTACGGCCTGCACATCGCGTCACAGCTCGTCGCCGGTTGCGATGTTTGGCTGAACCTGCCGCGTCCGCCGCTCGAGGCCAGCGGCACGAGCGGCATGAAGGCCGCCTTGAACGGCGGCCTGAACCTGAGCGTGTTGGATGGCTGGTGGGCCGAGGGCTTCGACGGCTCCAACGGCTGGGGGATCGACAGCGACGGTTACGACGACGCGGACGCCAAAGCTCTCTACGACATAGTCGAGCGCGAGGTCGTCCCGCTCTTCTACGACCGCGACGAGGAAGGCATCCCGCGCGGCTGGATCGCGATGGTCAAGACGTCCCTGAAGACGATCGGCCCCCGCTTCAACTCCAAGCGCATGTTCTCCGAGTACGCGAGCTCCGCCTACCGGAAGAATTGATCGTGCGCGTCTGGCCGGGAAAGCCCTATCCGCTCGGTGCCACGTGGGACGGCGAGGGCGTCAACTTCTCGATCTTCTCGGAGTCCGCGGAGTCGATCGAGCTCTGCCTCTTCAACTCGGCTGATGACCCGACCGAGGCGCAGCGCATCACGATGCGCGACCGCACGGATCTCATCTGGCACGCATATCTTCCGGACGTCCGGCCCAGACAGGCCTACGGCTATCGCGTCTACGGCCCTTACGAACCGCACAACGGCCACCGCTTCAACCACAACAAGCTCCTGATCGACCCGTATGCGAAGGCCGTCACGGGAACCGTGCAGTGGTCGGACGCGATCTTCGGATACAAGGTGGGCGAGGACGACCTCTCCTTCGACGAGCGCGACTCGGCCCCCGGGATGCCGCGGTGCGTCGTCATCGATCCCTCCTTTACGTGGGGGGAGGACCGGGCGCCGGCCACGCCGTGGAACCGCACGATCATCTACGAGCTCCACGTGAAGGGGTTAACGGAGCTGCACCCGGGCGTGCCCGAGGACCTGCGCGGCACGTACCTCGGTCTCGCCTCCGACGCGGTCATCGACCATCTGCTCGGGCTGGGGATCACGGCCGTCGAGCTCATGCCCGTTCATCAGTTCATCGACGACCGCCACCTCGTCGAGCGAGGGCTATCCAACTACTGGGGCTACAACTCGATCGGTTACTTCGCGCCGGACATGCGCTACGCGACGTCCAGGCGCGGGGGGCAGGTCGACGAGTTCAAGTCGATGGTCAAGACGCTCCACCGCGCCGGGCTCGAGGTAATCCTCGACGTCGTCTACAACCACACCGGCGAGGGTGGAGAGATGGGTCCGACACTGTCGTTCCGCGGCATCGACAACGTCGCGTACTACCGACTGCAGCCCGACGACCGCCGCCGCTACATGGACTTCACCGGGACGGGCAACAGCCTGAACATGCTCGACCCGCGCACGATGCAGCTGATCATGGACAGCCTCCGCTACTGGGTCCTCGAGATGCACGTGGACGGCTTCCGCTTCGACCTTGCGCCGGTTCTGGCGCGCGAGCTGTACGAGGTGAACAGGCTGGCGACGTTCTTCGACATCATCCAGCAGGACCCGGTCCTGTCACAGGTGAAGCTCATCGCCGAGCCGTGGGACGTCGGGCCGGGTGGCTACCAGATCGGGAACTTCCCGATCGGGTGGGCGGAGTGGAACGGGAAGTATCGCGATTGTCTGCGCCGCTTCTGGCGCGGGGAGCCAGGGCAGGTGCCCGAGCTCGCGTCGAGGCTGTCCGGGTCGAGCGATCTGTATGCATCGTCGGGACGACGCACCTACGCGAGCATCAACTTCGTCACGTGTCACGACGGTTTCACGCTGCACGATCTCGTTTCCTACGAGCACAAGCACAATGAAGCGAACGGCGAAGAGAACAAGGACGGCGCGGACGAGAACTACAGCCGCAACTGGGGGGCCGAGGGAAAGACGGACTCGGTCCGCATCAAGCGGATGCGGCAGAGGATGAAGCGGAACTTCCTGGCGACGCTGATCTTCTCGCAGGGCGTGCCGATGCTCCTGGCGGGAGACGAGATGGGACGCACCCAGCGCGGGAACAACAACGCGTACTGCCAGGACAACGGGATCTCGTGGGTGCGGTGGGACCTTCGCTCGGAGGACCGCGAGCTTCTTGCCTTCACGCGCCGGCTGATCGAGCTGTTCAAGGAAAACCCTGTGCTGCGGCGCCGGAGCTTCTTCACAGGCCGCGAGATCCCTGGGGAGATGGCGAAGGACCTGACATGGGTGCGTCCGGACGGCACGGAGATGACGGAGGAGGACTGGGGGGCCGAGGACAACCACGTCCTGGGGATGCTGGTGCACGGGGAAGCGACGGACGAGGTGGACGAGCGCGGACGGCCCATAGCGGGCCAGACGCTGTTGCTTCTGCTGAACGCGGGAACGCGCTCACGCCACTTCCTGCTGCCGAAAGCGGAAGGGTTAGGCCTGTGGAGGATCCTGGTAGACACAGCGCACCCGGACGGGCACCCGGTCCGCCACGACGGAGTGAACCTGTCGCCGCACTCGCTCATGCTGCTGCGGCACGGTGAAGATTAGAACGCCGGGGTCGACCAGCTCGGGCGAGCCGACGATCGGGCGTCTCTGGGCCAACTGGTCCTACTTGGCGACACGCGTCAAGGCGCAGTGCGCTCCGACCGGCTCCTGCCGCCGCGCTTGTGACCGGCCAAGGTCGCCGAGTTCACAAGGGCCACGTGGGACAGAGCCTGCGGGAAGTTCCCCAACAGGCGTTGCGAGGACGGGTCGTACTCCTCGGAGAGCAAACCGACGTCGTTGCGCAGGTCCACGAGGCGGTCCAAGAGCTCCCGCGCATCTTGCTCACGTCCCAGTACGGCGTAGTTGTCGACCAGCCAGAAGCTGCACGGCAAGAACGTCGCTTCGTGGTGTTCGAGGCCGTCGATGTCTGGATCGTGGACGTAGCGCCGGACGAAGCCGTCGTGACACAGCTCGCGCTCCACAGCATCCACCGTCGCCGCGACACGGGGATCCTCCGCCGGCAAGAAGCCGACGAGCGGAACCATCAGGTTGGCTGCGTCGATGTGAGGGGACCCGTAGCTCTGCGTGAACGCACCGTCGCCATTTACGCCCTTCGAGCACACCTCATCGTGGATCCGTTGACAGAGCGCCTTCCACTTGCCAAGCGGTCCTTCCAGTCCCATCTCCTCGACAGTCCGCACGGCGCGGTCCACGGCGACCCACGCCATGACCTTCGAGTGTGTGAAGTCCCGCCGCGGCCCCCGCACCTCCCAGATCCCCTCGTCGGGGTCGTCCCAATGACTCTCCAGGAAGTCGAGGAGCACCTTTTGCACCTCCCAGGCTTCGGGCTCCGGCTCGATGCCGGCCCTTCGTGCGTGGTAGAGCGCGTCCATCACCTCGCCGAACACGTCGAGCTGAAGCTGCTCGGTGGCGGCGTTGCCGATGCGGACCGGCGCCGACTGCTCGTAGCCCGGGAGCCACTTGACCTCCGTCTCCGGCAGGCGGCGTTCACCGTGCACCGAATACAGGATCTGCATGTTGTGCGGATCTCCGGCCAACGTACGCAATAGCCAGTCCCGCCACGCACCCGCTTCATCCGTGTAGCCGGCCTCGAGCAGCGCGAGCAGGGTGTACGTCGCATCACGGATCCAGCAGTACCTGTAGTCCCAGTTGCGAGCGCCGCCCAGCCGCTCGGGGAGCGAGGTCGTCGGCGCCGCCACGATCCCACCGGTCGGCGTATAGCTCAGCCCTTTGAGCACCACGAGCGAGTCACGGACGACATCCGCCCTGCGGCCACCGGCCTCGCACTTCTGCGACCATGCTCGCCACCACTCTTCGGTCTCCGAGATCGCGGCTCGGACGTCGACCGGATCCGGTGGGTCTTCGTGCGCGTGGTGCCAAGCCAGCTCGAAGGGGATCTCCTCGTTCGCGGCAACCGTGAAGTCGGCGACGGTCATGAGATCCTCTCCGCGAAGCTCGACGGGCGTGCGCAAACGCAGGCCCTCTGCCCCGGCGACGGCCGACCAATCGCCGTCGATCCTGCGCACCCATGGGACGACGGCACCGTAGTCGAACCGGGCTCGCAGCTCGAGCCGCATCTTCACGCGACCGCGGACACCCACGACGAGCCGCACGAGGTGACCGGGCGCATCCGTAGGCATCGCGTCGATGACGCGCACCGCACCTTCGGGCGTTCGGTGTTCCGTTTCCAGCACAAGCGTGCCCTTACGATAGGCGCGGGTCGAGGTGACCTCACCACCGGTCGGCGTGATCGTCCAGCGTCCGTGCTCTTCAGTCCCGAGCAGAGCCGCAAAAAACGCCGGCGAGTCGAAGCGCGGGAAGGCCAGCCAGTCGATCGATCCCGCACGCGACACGAGCGCCGCCGAGAACGTGCTGCTCAGGAAGGCGTAGTCCTCGATGGGGGTGGAACGTTCCGTCGTCACCACGCCGGCGGTCCGCCGTTCACACGTCCGAAGTCGCCGCGATAAGGGCGTACGCGTGCAAACCGGTTTTCGCCTGCATGCTCTTCATCTACCCGGGCGGCTGAGATACCAATCGATAGTCTCCAACGTGTGGCCGCAGTGCTGCTGTTCGGCGCGACGTTGCTGCTGGCGGTGCTCGTCTCCGTGCTCGCGCTCGACCAGGCACCTCACGTTGCAGCTGCGTCCATCAGCTCCGGGTCCGTTCTCGTCGCCGTTACACCGTTCGCCCGTCAGCGACGCCACCGTTTCCGCGGCGGCTGGCGGTCCCTGTCCGCGAGAAGCGAAGGAGGTCCGATGAAGAAGCCCAAGGTCGTCGTCGTCACCGGAGCGAGCGCGGGCGTCGGTCGCGCGATTGTTCGCGCGTTCGCCGAACGCGGAGCGCACGTCGGCTTACTCGCACGAAGCCCCGACGGGCTGGAGGCGGCAGCAAAGGAGGTTGAGGCGTGTGGGGGCCGGGCATGCGTTGTGCCTGTCGATGTCGCCGACGCCGACGCTCTCGACCGAGCCGCCGAGACGGTGGAGCGCGATCTCGGCCCGATCAACGTCTGGGTGAACAACGCGATGACGTCGGTCTTCGCCGAATTCGTCAATGTTGACCCAGAAGAGTTCAGGCGCGTGACCGACGTCACCTACCACGGGTACGTGAACGGCACGCGCTCGGCGCTGCGCCGAATGCTTCCCCGCGACAACGGGGTCATTGTGCAGATCGGATCGGCCCTCGCGTACCGGGGGATCCCGCTCCAATCCGCGTACTGCGGCGCGAAGCATGCGATCGAAGGGTTCACCGAATCCGTGCGGTGCGAGCTGATCCATCGACGCAGTCACGTGAGGCTCGGCATGGTGCAGCTTCCTGCTGTCAACACACCACAGTTCGATTGGGTTCTGTCGCGACTCCCAAGACGCGCGCAACCCGTCCCACCCATCTATCAACCTGAGCCGATCGCGCGGAGCGTGGTCGCCTTCGCCGAGCATCCGCGACGGCAGATGTGGCTGGGATGGGCAACGATCAGAGCGATCCTCGGGAACCGAGTCATAGCCGGGATCCTGGACCGATATCTCGGCCGCACCGGGTACGAGGCGCAGCAGACCGACGAGCCCGAGAGGGCGGATCGCCCGTCCAATCTGTGGTCTTCACCCGGCGGCGACTGGGGTGCCCACGGCCGCTTCGACGATCGCGCGCAGCCGACGAGCCTTGCCATGTGGGCCAGCAGGCACCGCCGCGCTCTGACGGTCGCCACAGCAGCCGTGCTCTCGTTCGCAGCGGCGAACGCTCTGCAGCGGGACTAGGCTCGCGGACGTTTCGTCGTAGGGCGAGCCGGGGATGCAAGCAGCAAGTGGTCGTGCTGCCTGTCGGTTCGTGACGCCCTCCCGGGCGGCCTGAGCTGTGGCGATCGGCCGCCGTCTCCCGCGGGCGAGTGTTGGAGGGGACGCGATGCTGACCGCGTTCGTACGCCGGACCTGCGGGACGGGCGCGGCGCTGGTCTTTCTCATCTTTGCTGCGTGCTCCGGGGGGGCGCCTTCGGTCATCGATCCCCGTAGCCCCGCCGCCGAGCGCATCGCGAGTCTTTGGTGGCTGATGCTCGTGATCTCGGCGGCCGTGTTCGTGCTCGTCGTAGTGATGATCGTCGTCGGTGTAGTCCGAAGAGGACGCCCCGGAGTCGACTCGGAAGCCCGCTGGACCGGGCCCTTCATCGTGCTCGGGGGCATCGTGGCCTCGAGCATGATCCTCATCGCGGTCTTCGTCGTCTCGCTGATCGATCTCCGCGCGATCGCCGGCGATACCGACGGCGAGCACTTCACGATCGACGTGATCGGACATGACTGGTGGTGGGAGGCGCGCTACCCCGGCGGTGCGGTAACCGCCAACGAGATCCACGTCCCTGCGGGTCGATCGGTACGGCTTCGCTTGTCAACAGCCGACGTGATCCACAGCTTCTGGGTGCCGCAGCTCGGACCGAAGACGGACATGATCCCCGGACGCATCAACACCGCGATCGTTCACGCGAATGATCCGGGGCGGTATCGAGGTCAATGTGCGGAGTATTGCGGTTTGCAGCACGCGAAGATGGTGCTCTGGATCGTCGCGGACGAGCCGGCGGCCTTCGAGGATTGGCTGCGCAACGAGTCACGTTCGCGCCGGGAGCCTACAGACGCGCTGGCGCGGCGCGGAGAACGGATCTTCCTCGAAAGCACATGCGCCGAGTGTCATGCCATCCGTGGAACAGCCGCCGAGGGAAACCTGGGACCCGACCTCACACACCTCGCGA
>DASQWC010000155.1:0-9376 GCA_035640475.1 Actinomycetota bacterium
GGCGACGCCGCCACCTGATTCGATGGCTTCGAGCCGGTCGGCCATGCGCTCGAACGCGCCGGCCAACCGGTCCACGGACTCCTGAAGGGCCCGTGCCGAGTCTCGACTGCCCCCGCTACGCCGTGTCGCCAAGCCCCCTCCCAAGGACCGGCTCTGCTTCTCAGGATCGCGCGCCGGCGCGTCCCTGTGACTTGAATCGCCAGTCAAGTGATACCCCGGACGCTCCGAATGCGCAACCCGTGCACTGGCGGGCTCTCCAGCGGCCCGCGTACGGTGGGCGTGATGCGGGTCGGGGTGTTCGTGGGGACGCAATCTCTGGACGACTTCGTTGCCCAGGTCCGTTCGGCTGCCGACGCAGGCTTTGCCTCGGCCTGGGCGCCGCAGATCTTCGGCCTCGACGCCCTCAACGCGCTGGCCGTCGCCGGACGCGAGGTCTCCGGCATCGAGCTCGGGACGGCCGTCGTCCCGACCTACCCACGGCATCCGATGACGCTCGCCATCCAGGCGCTCACGACGCAGGCGGCGTGCAGCGGACGGCTCACGCTCGGCATCGGCCTGTCGCATCAGGTCGTCGTCGAGAACATGTGGGGCTACGACTTCGGCAAGCCGGCCCGGCACATGCGCGAGTACCTGTCGGTTCTCCTGCCGCTGATGCGTGACAAGTCGATCGCGTTCGTGGGACAGACGCTCAAGGCGATGGGGCAGCTCCAGGTCAACACCGATCCGCCGCCGGTTCTGCTTGCGGCGCTGGCGCCGCGGATGCTGGCGCTCGCCGGAGCCCTCGCCGACGGCACGATCACCTGGATGACCGGCCCCAAGACGGTCGGCGGTCACGTCGTCCCGCACATCACACAAGCGGCCGACGAAGCCGGACGGTCCTCGCCGCGCGTCGTCGTCGCGCTGCCGGTGGCGGTGACCAGCAACGAGGCCGAGGCCCGTGAGCGGGCCGCGAATGCCTTCGTGATCTACGGACAGCTGCCGTCCTATCGCGCCATGCTCGACCGCGAGGGCGCCGAAGGGCCCGCCGACGTGGCCATCGTCGGCGACGCGGCGTCGGTGCGGGCGCAGGTCGAACAGGTCTTCGCGCAAGGCGCAACGGATTTCGTCGCGGTTCCCTTCATGGAGACCGAGCGGACGCTTGCGCTGGTGGCCGACATCGCAACGTGAGCAAGCGGACCAAGATCCGAGGCTGGCGCAAGATCGCCAGCGCAACGTGGGGCCCGCCGAACGATCCACATATCTACGGCGATCTCGATATCGACGCGACGAACATCCTGGCATTCATCGACGAGGCCCGTGAGGCGACCGGTGAGCGGATAACCGTTACCCACGTCGTCGGAAAGGCCGTTGCGTACGCGCTCGAGCAACATCCCGACCTCAACGTCCGGATGTATCGCGGTCACTTCATCGAGCGCGACACCGTCGACATCTTCTTCATCGTCTCGTCGGGCCAGGGCTCGGATCTGTCGGGTGTGAAGGTGGAGAACGCCGACCGCAAGTCCGTCGTCGAGATCGCCGCGGAGCTCGGGGGCCGGGCCAAGACGATCCGTACCGGAGACGACCCAGAGTTCGGCAAGACGAAGTCGATGCTCGCCCGCACACCATTGCGCGCCCTCGGCGCCATGATGCGCCTGGCGGCGTGGCTCACGTCCGACCGCGACATGCACCTGCCCAAGCAAGGGCTGCCGAGGCAGCCGTTCGGGAGCGCGATGATCACGTCTGTCGGAATGTTCGGCATCCAGCGCGGCTATGCGCCGCTGTCGCCGTACTACCGCATCCCATTCCTCGTGCTCGTCGGAGAAGTGACGCAGAGGCCGGTTGTTGTGGACGAGCAAGTTGTCGCGAGGCCGATCCTGACCATCACCGCGACGATGGACCACCGCTACGTCGACGGTTTTCACGCGTCGCGGCTGGCTCGCAGCGTCCGGGAATACCTCGAGGACCCGAAACGTCACGAGCCGGCGCTTCGATAGCCCGGACCAATCCGCCGGCAGTTTCCGGCGCGAATACCGGCCAAGCCCCATGGTGAGACATGAGTGACGACGTCGCGCTGCTCAAGCGCATCCGGGACGGCGACAAGGGGGCATTTCGCGTGCTGGCCGAGCGACTGGCTCCAACCGCGCTGGCGGTCGCGACGCGCGTCACCGCCAACCGCGATCTGGCCGAGGAAGCCGTCCAGGAGGCGTTCGTCGACGTCTGGAGACAATGCGACCGGTTCGACGTCCGCCGCGGCGGACTCCGGCAGTGGGTGCTCGGTGTCGTCCATCACAAGGCCGTCGACGCCGTTCGCCGCGAACGTGCCGCCGTCGATGCCGCGCGGAAGGCACCGGAGCCGGCCGCGGCACCCGATCCGGAGGAGGCGGGCTGGGTCTCGGACCGGCGTGAGCGCGTTCTCAAGGCCATCGAGCAGCTTTCGCCGGCGCAGCGCGAAGCGATCATGCTCGCGTACTTCGGCGGGCTCACCTACCGGCAGGTCGCGCAGCGGCTTCGCATCCCGGAAGGGACGGCGAAGTCGCGCTTGCGCG
Source organism: Actinomycetota bacterium (assembly GCA_035640475.1). GTDB lineage: Bacteria > Actinomycetota > JAICYB01 > JAICYB01 > JAICYB01 > DASQWC01. The sequence goes on from DASQWC010000155.1 coordinate 2,526, forward strand.
ACGGGCTGATGACGTTGCGCGGGCTCTTGGAGCGGTTCGGGATGGGGTGGAGCCATGACTGACGGCAATCACACTGAAGTGCAGAGCCTGCTCGGAGCGTTCGTCCTGAACGCCGTCTCGGCCTCCGAGCACAGGTTGGTCGAGCGCCACCTGGAGTCGTGTGCGGAATGTGCACGCGAAGTCGGCCTGCTGCGAGAGGCTTCCTCCGAGCTCGCCTGGCTCCCGGCTCCCGAGGACGCCGGCGAGCTCGTCGAGCGGATCTCGGCCGCTTTGCCGCCGCGTCCACGTCGCATCGTCGTGCGTGCGCTGTCGGCCGTTGCGGCGGTTGCCGTCGCGGCGGCGGGGTTCCTCGGCGCCTCGCTGGTGCGGGAGCGAGACCGCTCAGACGACTTGGCGGCGATCGTGGCCGAAGCTGGGCGAAGCGTGCGGCTGCACCCGCAAGCATCGGGGTTCGAGGGCAACGGGAATCTCTTCCTGACGGGGAAGCGCGCGGCACTGGTTCTTGACGACGTGCCGCCCCCCGGACGCGGACGCTCCTATCAGCTGTGGGCGGTCAGCGGCGACAAGCCGGTGTCGATGGCCGTCGTCGACGGCAAGACGCGGATCGTCCGGCTCTTCGAGTGGTCGGGAGTCGCCGACTCGTTCGCGGTGACTATCGAGCCGTCGGGTGGATCTCCGGTGCCGACGTCTGATCCGGTGCTCGCGGGAAGTTAAGAGCCGCCCGCGCTGCGCAGCGCCTGCTCCAGCCGGCGGCGCATCGGCGCGACGCCATCCAGGCCCGGCAGGCTCGCGACTTGCGCGTCCACCTTCTCGACGAGGTCGCGGTCTCGCTCGTCGCGGAACAGATAGAGGATGACGCGGTCCGCGCCGTCGCTTCCGGCAAAGTTCTCGCCGACGATGCCCCACCATCTCGTCATCGCGATGCGCGCGGCCTTCCGGGCCCGCGGATTCGTCGCGAGGTACGACTCGGCAATCCTCCGGTAGAAGCGTGCGTGGTGGCCTTCCTCGCTCATCAGATGGCGCAGCAACGGGTCGAGCACGGGATGCGGCTCCGGGACGTTGATTTTCGTGAGCAGGCTGCCATAGCCGCGCAGCGTCATGACTTCGTTGCGGAAGCCGATGCACGCGTAGACGGCCGGGTAGACGTCGCGCGCCAGCGAACCGGCCACACCCGCGACCAAGTGTCCGTGTCTGTCGATGAACGAGAGTTGCGCGCGCCGCGCATCCTGCGTTCGCGCTCGCGTCGACACCTTGATTCCGCGGTACTCGTCGAGGAACCGGTGGAGCGCGATCCCGTGCCAGTTCTCCTGGACGCCCCAGCCGGCGGCGAAGTCGGTGCGCTCCGTCGACGCGCGCACGGCGGGTGATGCCAGCGCAAGGTGAAGATAGCCGGCGCAGACGTGGCCCTCGATGAGGTCCATGTACTCGAGCGTCGCGATCGCGTCGTCGCCGAGGACGCGCTCGGCGCAGCGGTGCCACGGGATCTGTTCGAACCACGACGGCTGCGCCTGAAGCATCGCCGGCGGCAGCCCAAGGTCGTACTCGGTGGTGTGGACGTCGCTCCGCGCGTCGATCGTCATCTGTCGTATTCGCAGAATGTCCCCAGCACGGATGGATTTCCATCCGTTCTTGCGGTCTTGCACGAATAGGCCGCGATGAGAGCATCCGTCGCGCTGCTGATCGCGTTTGCGCTGACCGCATGTGGAGGGCCCGGGGACACGGAGGTGCTCGTGAAGGGCTTCCGTTTCCAGCCTCGTGAGGTCACCGTCGGCATCGGCGAAACGGTGACGTGGTCGCAGCAGGACGACACGCTGCACACGGTCACCTCTGAGGGCCTGTTCGACAGCAAGGACCTCGCTCAGGGCGAGACGTTCTCGTTCACGTTCGAGCGGGCGGGCTCATACCGCTACCTGTGCGAGAAGCATCCCGAAGGCATGCGCGGAACCGTGACCGTGACCGAGTGAGGAAAGGAGTTCCGGATGCATAAGCGTTGGATGAAGCCTGTCGTCGCACTCGCGGTTGTCGCCGTCTTGGCGTCGGCGTGCGGTAGCGAGGGCGGCGAGGAAGCAAGCGGCGACACGAAAGCCTCCGTGACGGCGGCGACCGGGCTGCGGACAACCTTGTTCAAGCTGCTGGGCGAGCATGTGAATCTCGCGGCGGCGGCAGCCGGTCGCGCCCTCGCAGGGAACACGCCCGCCTTCGAGGCCGCGGCGGCCGCGCTCGACGGCAATTCGAACGACATCGCAGCTGCCATCGGCTCCGTGTACGGGAACGAGACGCAGCAGGCGTTCGATCCGCTGTGGCGCAAGCACATCGGGTTCGTGGTCGGCTACGTCCAGGGCAAGGGTGCGAACGACCAGTCCAAGCAGGACAAAGCCGTTGCCGATCTCACGGCGTACGCGGGCGAGTTCGGTGCGGTCATCGAGAGCGTTACCGAGAACCGGCTGACAAAAGATGCCGTGCAGGGTCTCGTGTCCGAACACGTCGGCACCCTGAAGACCGTCATCGATGACTTCGCCGCGAAAGACTTCGGGAAGGGCTACCAGGACCTGCGGACGGCGTACACCCACATGTCGATGATTGGGGACGCACTGGCCGGCGCGATCGCCGACCAGAAGCCCGACGCGGTCGAGCAAGGCGACCCGGCGACGCCCGTTGGCGATCTCCAAGTCACGCTGTTCAGGCTCTTCGCCGAACACGTGAGTCTTGCCGCCGCCGCGACCGGGCAAGCGTTGGCGGGTAACACGCCGGCGTTTGAAGGCGCGGCGAAGGCGCTCGAGGGCAACTCGAACGACATAGCCGGTGCCGTCGGATCGGTGTACGGCGACGAGACGCAGCAGGCGTTCGATCCGCTGTGGAAGAAGCACATCGGGTTCTTCGTCGACTACACGACCGGTAAAGCGGCCAACGACCAAGCCAAGCAGGACAAAGCCGTCGCCGATCTCACTGCTTACGCAAACGAGTTCGGCGCGGTAATCGAGAGCGTCACGGAGAAGCGTCTGACGAAGGCCGCGGTGTCGGAGCTCGTCACGGCCCACATTCTCGGACTGAAGGACGTCGTCGACGGCTTCGCGGCCGAGGACTTCGCGAAGGCGTACCCGGCCCTGCGCACGGCCTACGGCCACATGCAGATGATCGGGGACGCGCTTGCGGGCGCGATCGTCGATCAGTTCCCGGACAAGTACTAGCGTCGCGGGTGCGGCCGAGAGCTATCTCGGCCGCACCCGCGTCACGAGGGTGACCGTGTCGCCGCCGGTGAGCGTCCAGACGAGGTTGGTCTCGGAGGACACGACGCGTCCGGACTCCACGGCCCACGCGATGCTCGTCAGGCCGCGAAGCCGACCGGACAAGAACCCCGCGGGTGTGTTCGTCTCGAGCTGTCCGCGCACGGTTCCCTCGAGCTGTGCGGCGTCGATCGACGCGATCCGGCGAAAACGCGAGATGCCGAGCTCGGTTCGGAGCACCGCCCGGAGCGTGCTCGTCCGGATGTGCTGACTGCTCGACCACTGCTCGCCGATCCGCACCGGAGAGAGCGGAAGCGGCGGCGCCAGCTGACCAACGAGCGACGCGAGCTCGGCCTGCCGGGAACGGTCGACCGGGGCGCCGCGTACGCCGAGAAGATCGATCGTGCCGTTGCGCCGGCGCCGGATACGTGCGGTGATCTGGCGCCCCTCCGGCTCGGCCCGCAGCGCGAAGTCGGAGCCGTCCTTCCTGGGTGTGATGCGCAGCGACGCGAGGCGGTGCTCCTCGAGTCCCTGACCGCCGCCGGAGGCGCTCACTTCGACTTCGTAGGCCGCGGGTCCGAGCGGCCCGCGCCGGAGAACAACTTGGTCGTCGACGCACGACGCCGCGACGAGAAGAAGCGCGATCGGCACGAACCTGCGCATCATTTGGGACGACCATACGGGAGTACTGTCAGGCTTGGTCGATGGACGTCAACGAAGCCCTCGACATTCTCAGGGACTCGCCTGTGCGCACCGGCATCTTCACGGATTTCGACGGCACCCTGTCGGAGATCGTCGACCGTCCCGACGATGCGCGGCCCGTGCCCGACGCTGCGGACGTGTTGAGCGCGCTCGCGCGGAAGTTTGCCGTCGTCGCCGTCGTGTCGGGACGATCGCTCGACGACCTGCGCACGCGGCTGATTGCCGACGGCGTCGTCCTGGCCGGCGCGTACGGCAGGTACCGATCCGATCGTCCAGGCGAGTCGGTCACGATCGGCATGGAGCCGGTCGTCGATGTGGCCTCGGCGATGCTCGCCGGCCTTCCGGGAGTCGTCGTCGAGCGGAAAGGCGAAGGGGTTGCATTGCACTACCGCGCCGATCCGGACGCTGAAGACGAAGTGCGCCGCCGGGCCGATGCGCTCGCCGCCGAGTTCGGACTCACGACGCTGCCGGGCCGACTCGTCGTCGAGCTCGTGCGTCCGGGTCCCCACAAGGGCGATGCCGTTGCCGCAATTGCCGGCGAGCACGAGCTCGAGGCGGTGCTCGTCGCGGGAGACGACGTTGCCGATCTGGAAGCCTTCGTCTGGGCGCGCGCTGCGCCGCTGCGCAGCGTGACGATCGGCGTCATGTCGGAGGAGGCGCCGCCGGATCTCGCGGCGTTGTCGGATTTGCTCGTGGATGGCCCACGCGAGCTGCTCGAGATTCTAAGAAGGCTTGCCGGCTAGGCGACCGGGCTCAGCTTGCGCCGCTCGGCCCGGTTCAGGCCCCACAGGTGGAACCCCGCGTAGACGACCCAGATCAGCAGACAGAAGTACGCGGGCAGCACGATCGAGCCCTTGTTGTACACGGCCAGAAGAACGAACGATGGGCCCAGCGCCTCGCCCGTCTCGGGGTCGTCCTCCGCGATCCGCGGGTCGTGCGTGATCGGCGCCACCTTGGCCATGGCGAGGCTCGCGCCGTTGTCCTCGGTGAAGCGAATGTCGCTCAGCTCGGGCGTGATCGCGACGGCCGCTCCCTCGAGCACGGGGACGTCCTCGTCGGCGGGCATGAGCGTTTGGGCCGCTTCGCAGGTCTCGCGCTCCTCTTCGGGCAGCCGCTCCGGATTCGTCGATATGCAGGTCGTTACGGCGGACGCGAACGCGTCGGACTGTTCCGTGTCGCCCTGAGCGGGCTTCTGCCAAGTTCCGGTCGGGAATTGCGCCGGGGCCGAGAACGATTGGTCATCCAGCGACGCCTGCTGGATCTCGCTCCGCTCGGCCGCCAGCGGCATCCACTTCGGCTCCTCGCCGCGCGGTCCGACTGGATTCACGATCCAGAAGATCGACATCAGCACCATGAGAGCGCCGAAAGTCGCGCTGGAGAGCCAGTAACCGAAGCGCCAGCCGACGTTCAGCGCGATCACGAGGTACGTCGTCCCGTAGAAGCAGATCACCGAAAGAACGACCGCGACCAGCCCGGGCCACGAGTTGAGGGCCATTAGCTCGGGCTCACCTGAATCGACGCGATGTAATCGAGCACGGCCTTAATGTGCTCCGGCCGCAAGCGGTTTTGCCAGGCGGGCATCGGCGTGTTCTGGCGACCGAGCATGATCGTGTTCTCGGCGGCTTTCCGTCCCGACTTCAGGATCTCGCCGGGCGGGACGGCGTCGAGCGCCCGCTGAATCTCCTCCGTCGTCGGGTCGGTTCGATCGGCGTGCCGTGCAAGCAATTGGTTCTTCAAGTCGAGGGCGATCTCCTCTCGCTTCACCTTCAGCCCGAGCCGGTAGAACTCGGTCGTGAGATCCGGTGCGAAGAACGTGGGAAGCGGCTGGCCGAGGCCTTGTCCTTTCGCGTCGTTGCCGTGGCAGACGGCGCACTTTCTCGCGAAGACCTCCCGGCCCGACCGCATGCTCGTCGGCAGCTCCCACTTCTTCGAGGCCGGAAGCTGGAGCGATTCGACGAAGTTCACGATGTCGTCGATCTTCTGTTCGTTCAGCGGACCGCCGAACTCGATGCCCCACGACGGCATGGGAGTGCCGGGACGTCCCATTGTGATGATCCGTTTGATGTCCTCTTTCGGATAGCGCGCGAAGATGTTGTTGAGCGGTGGCGCCGGCCAGTTCGCATCCGTTGCTGCGAATCCACCCTCACCATCCGGCCCGTGGCACTGTGCGCAGTTGGCGCCCGTTTGACCCTTCGACGCGTCCGGCCTGAACTCGTGCTCACCGCGCTCGACCGACGCGTTCAGGAACTTCTTCGCGTACGAGACCTCACGGAACGGCTCGGCGACGAAATAGACGACGAGAAAGCCGGTGATGAAGATCGCGCTCGCGACGCCCCACACCTGAACACGGGCGAGCCGCGGGCCCTCGAGAACGGAATCCGGGTCGCCGCGCGAGAAGTTCGGCGGCATACCCTCTTTCGCGCTTCGCCGCGGACGTCCGTAGAGAACGAGAAGGACGACGAGAAGGCCGAGGGTGGCCGCGACGACGAGAACTGCTATTTGTTGGGGCTTCATCGTCGGGAGCCTATTCGGCGCCTTCCGCGGCGGCGATGCAGTTTGCGCCGGCGGGTGGCTGGTGAATCGTGTCGGTGCCCAGCGGCGGCTGCGCGGTTGGTGTCGAGGTGTCGACGACCACCGCGCCGTCGGCCTCAATCTCGATCGGGAATCGCCACAGTCCGGCCGGTGCCGGCGACCCCGGCTGCCGCTCGCCGGCGTAGTTGTACTTCGAGCCGTGGCACGGGCACTCGAACCATTCGGAGGTTGGACAGTACGGAACGCGGCAGCCGAGGTGTGCGCACTTCTGGTACAAGGTCATCACACCGTTCTTCGCGACGCCCTGCTTCACGTACATGTTCTCTTTGTCGTCGGTGTGCGGGTACGTGACGATGTAGAACCGACCGACCGGGTTGTAGTACCTCCCTTCCT
>DASQWC010000156.1:0-6464 GCA_035640475.1 Actinomycetota bacterium
CGCCTTGATCGCCCACATGCTGCTGGCCGAACGGTCGCCGGCACGCGGCTTCTTCTCGTTCCGGCCGTTCGCGAGCTTCGGACGAATCTCTTACGGCGTCTACCTCTTCCACGTTCCGATGGTGTTCCTGATCGTCGGCCATCCCGCAAGGCACATCGGGTTCCCGTTGGTCGTTCTGTACTTCGCCACATCGATCGGCATGGGCGCGGCTTCGTGGCTGCTGGTCGAACGCAATGCGCTCAAGCTGAAGTCGCGCTTCGGGTCGATGTCGCGGATGCCCGTACGGGCCTAAGGGGCGGCTTCGGCTTCAGACTTCAGTCGCTCGAGCGTCGTGCGCATGCCGGACTCCCGGTTCTGGCGGCGCAAGACCGGCGCGAGGGGACGCAGCAGGTACGGGAACGAGACGAGCTCATAGGACTCCGTGAGCTTCGTCCCCGCCCCCTCGGGCTCGAGCTCGTAGCGCCAGCGCGTCATCTCGCGGTTGTGGTAACCGACGTTCAGCAATCCATCAATGGTCCGGAATTCGAATAGTCGCGGAGAGTCGCATTCGGTGATCTCGCACTCGGTCCACCACCGGGCGAGACCCTGTTTGTTGTAGCCGCGAAAGCGGGCACCTTCGGATGGGCCGGCGGCGCCACCGACCCATTCGCAGCGGTAGCAGACGGGAGACCAATTGCCCATGCGGATGACATCCGAGACGAGGCTCCAGACGCGCTCGGGCGGCGCGTCGATGTGGATGCTGACCTCGCCGCGCATTCCGACATCGTGCCATAGCCGGATCCGCCGACCGTTGCTACAGTTGCGGTGAGTGGCTTTCCGGTCGCAGGGAGAACACCACTGACGCGCGATACGGCGACGGGGTTCGAGGTCGGGTCGGTCCTGCGCTACGGCATAGCAATCGCGTCGATCGCGGCGGGAGTCGTCCACCTCCTCGCGGCGTCCGCACACACCGAGCACGCGCCGATCCTCGGTTTCTTCGTCGGTGCCGGCATCGCGCAGATCCTGTTCGGGACGGCCGTCATCTCTCCCCGACCGCACTCGCTGCTGCTTCGAAGCGGCGCGCTCATGAGCGTCGGGCTCATCGGCGTCTGGGCGGCCTCGCGCATCTCGGGCCTTCCGTTCGTCGAGGGGGCCGACCATGCGGAGCCGATCGGCGTGAAGGATACGGCGGCCGTCGCACTGGAGCTGCTGGTCGTCATCGGAGCGCTCGCGCTCGTCGCGGGCGGGCGCTGGTTGTCGATGCGTCTGCGCATGACGGAGCGACACCTCGCCCCGTTGGCCGCCGCGACCGCGCTCATCATCGCGCCGGGCATCGTGGTTCCCGCACATCACCATCCGCATGTGCACGGCGAGACAGGACATTCGCACTCAGAGGTGCTCGCAGCGGCACACGTGCACGGCGAGGGCGCCGCAGGACACGAGCACGGTTCGGCGCTCGCGGGTCACGCACACGCCGGGGACGTGACGGGCCACACGCACGACGCCGGCCATGCGCATTCGGCGACCGAGACCACCGAAGTCGCGGCCGCACAACCGGCCGCGGCCACACCCGCCGTCACGGGCATCAAGGCATCCGTGCGATACGGACCGTTCCTGATGCCCCCGGCCGATGCCGGAGGCGACGCGCACTACAACCGGATCCTCACCAATGTCGCCAAGCCCTGCTCGAACTGCTACATCGTGAAGGCCACTCCGAATCTCGTCTACGCCGATGGGAGCGACGCGAACCTCGACACCGGCGCGATGCTCCACCACGCCGTCTGGACGCGGCCGAGCCGTCCGGACTACACGTGCGATCGCAACTCGGCGATCGGGTCGCAGGGCGAGCGGTTCTTCGCGTCGGGCAACGAGCGCACGGTCATGCGGCTCCCCGCCGGGTTCGGCTACTTCGTCGGCACCGACTCGTGGACGTTGATCGCCGAGATCATGAATCACAGCGATCAGGCGAGAGCGATGTATGTGACGCTGGACGTCCTCTACCGGCCGGCGTCGGACAAGCTGCGCAAGGTGACACCGGTATGGATGGACATCGACAACTGCGGCGACTCGCAGTACTCGATTCCCGCCGGTAGGTCGAACCAGCTGTGGACGTGGGAGTCCACGATCACCGGCCGCGTCGTGTCGACGGCCGGACACGTGCACAACAGCGGTATCAAGACGGTGCTGACCAACGAGACGACCCACCAGGAGATGTGCACGTCGGTGGCGGGCTACGGCAAGAAAGCGGAGTACATGGGCTCGATCGAGTCCATGAGCGACTGCGTGTGGGACAAGATCGGGATCGTGCGCGAGGGTGAGAAACTCGGGCTCCGCGCGTTCTACGACAGCGCCAAGGCGCAGTACGACGTGATGGGCATCAACATCGCATTCGTGTACGAGACGAGCGATCTCGCTGGCGGGACGACGCCCCCACGCTCGGACGCTCCCCGCGAGCAGTCACCCCCGCCGTCGGGCGGGCACGACCACGGCCCGTAACGCAAGTCCGCCGCTATACTCGATTTTCGCGACGCGGGGTGGAGCAGTCAGGTAGCTCGCTGGGCTCATAACCCAGAGGTCGCAGGTTCAAATCCTGCCCCCGCTACCAAGCAAAGGCCGCCTGTCAGGCGGCTTTTGCTTTTACGAGCGCTGCACTTCACGAGTAGAAGGGGAAGTGAATTGCGCTATACGAGGGTGTTCAGCGACGCCGACGGCGAGTCGCACTTCGAAGACGTCGAGCCCGAGCTTGTCCGAACGCACGTCACCGACAACTTCCCGCCCCTGCTCGTCTCGGAGTCGATCCCGGCCGCGAGTGCCGCGTTCGTGTCTGCGCCGAGGGGCGACGACGAGCCGGAGTGGCACAACGCACCGAACCGCCAGTTCGTCGTATGGCTGGACGGCGAGTCCGAGGTCCAGACGAGCGACGGTGAGGTGCGCCGGTTTCGAACCGGCGACGTCCTGCTCGTGGAGGACACGACCGGCAAGGGCCACTTGTCTCGCGGTGTGGGCGAGAGCGGAAGCCGCGTGCTGTTCGTCCGCCTGCCTTGAGTGATCCGAACCGGCGGCTTTGACTCTGAGTTAGCTCACGCGATGCCGGCTGTCTTGTCCAGACGCTGGAGCAGGCGGTGCGCAGCGAGTTCCACGCTCTTGTGGCGCCACTCCGAGGCGCGGTAGACGCACGCGATGAGACCCGTTCGGTGAACGCGCCTGAGGTCACCGAAGACGAAGGCGTAGCGAGACTTCCTCCGGTCTGGGACGCCGTCGGTGAGACCGAGATGCCACCGCGCGTAGTCGTCCCACGAGTGATTCTTGAGGAAGGCGTTCTGCTCGGCCGCGCGCGGCTGCACCTCGCCCCAGTCGCTGCGCAGGACGTACTGCCCGGCGTCGATCAGCCGCTTCGCGTGCGCGACGGCTCGTCTGTTGACCGTGTACTTCGCCACTATGGGCTGCTTGCCCGCTCGCCTGCGTTCCTACGCATGAACAACTACCGGGAGACGACCTAGACCAGGTCGTTCTCGTACGCGAACGCGGTGGCGGCAGCGCGCGAGGACACGCCGACCTTCGCGAAGATGTTGCTCACGTGGCGAGCAACCGTCTTCTCGGACAGGACGAGCTCGCTCGCGATCTGCCGGTTCTTCTTTCCGGCCGCCACGAGCCGCAGCACTTCGAGCTCGCGTGGGCTCAATCCACCCGCAGCCTGGTCGCCGTCGCTGCCGGAAATGTCGACCACGCGCTGGACATCGGGAGTAGCGCCGAGCGCCTCGAAGGCCGCACGTGCGCCGTCGAACTCGAGCTCGGCTGTCGCGTCGTCTCCGAGCGCCCGGCACGCCAGTCCCACGAGAACGCGCACCCGTGCCGCCTCGTGCGGCGCATCGAGGTCCCGCCACGCGCCGTACGCCTCGCGCAGCTTCGCGAGTCCCTCGCGCACGTTGCCCTCACCGAGCAGAACCGCACCGAGCGCGTGAGCCGCGACCGCGTGGAGGTACGGCGCTCCCCTGGCTGCCGCGATCTCGACCAGCTCATCCGCCGCCGCGCGTGCGGACGCGAGATCCTCAGCGGCGAGCATGATCTCGACGTTTGCGGTCAAGACCTTCGCTCGCTCCGGCAGATGCTGAGTCTCGTCCAGGACACGGCGGATCGAGGAAGCGGCGACGTCGATGTGTCCCTGTGCGAGCCGCAACAACGACAGACCCGGCTCGGGTTCTCGTCCGACTTCGCTGGCCTTGCGGTAGGAGGCTTCGGAATCGGCGAACTCGCCACGCAGTCGCAGAACTTCGCCGAGCTGGTAATGTGCCGAGCCCAACGTGTTCCAGTTCGGCGGTCCCGAAAGCAATTCGCACGCGTGTCGCGCGGCGTCGAGCGCGTCCGGCCACGCGCCGTGCACCTGAAGGATTTCGCATCTGTGGATCAGGCATTGTCCGCGGTAGGGAACGAGGTCGGGCTGTGCGTCGCACCAACGCGTGAGCGCGTTCGTCCATTCACGAGCACGACGGAGATCGAACAACTCGTTACAAGTGCTGATCATCGCGCAGTAGCAGATGCCGGCGAGCATCGGCATCACCTCGCCGGCAGTCACGGCGACCATGACTTCGTCAAGTAAGGCGAGACCGTCGGCAACCTTGCCCGTCATGCACAGCGCCTGTCCGAGCCCGAGACGGGCCATCCCGAGATTGTCGTTGTCGCGGAACCTCGTTGAGATCTCGACGGCTTGACGGAAGTTGTCGGCCGCTGAGGCCGGATCGCCCGAATACATGATCGGAAGGCTCGAAAGGACGAGCAAGATGGCTTGCTCGGAACACTCTTCACCAAAATCCTCGAGCACGCGACGTCCACGGGCGATCCACCCCATTGCTGGAGCCATGTCGCCGCGGAAGAACAGCCCGGCGGCGTAAAGGAACGCGCAGCGTGCGGCGCGAGGAGGATCGCCGCGACGCAACCACTCGTGGTGCGCGCGCGTCCATGCGTCACCGCACTGGTCGTCGTGTGCCGTGAGGTATGCCGACAACGCGAGAAGTTCGAGATCGTCTACGTCGAGCGAGCCGTCTGTGTCCGCCGCGCAGAGCTCACGGAACGCCTCGCCCCAGGACCTGGGCGCATAAGCGTCCCGGCCGCGCTCCACCGGACTTCTCATCGCCACCACGATACGCATGGCGCAGCAGTCGGCACCGAAGACACGTTAATGAATCGACCGAGCTCTACGAACTGCGTGCTTTGTCCTGCTCGGCCTTGTACACGCAGATCGCCAGGTGCGCGTCGAGAACGGCCTTGCGCGTCGACTCTGCCACGCCCTCGTCTGCCTCGACGGCATACTTGGCGCTGTCGCCGGCCTGCTCGAGCTCGATTGTGGCTTCCCAACCTTTGCCGTCACCGGCGAACTTGATCGCCTTGCCCGCCTTCTTCGCGAATTCGCGGACGACTGCGAGCAACACGGGAGACGCAGCCTTGTCGGCCTCCGTCGTCTCCAGAGCCTTGTCGATGGACGACTGAATCGCCGTCAACGATTCCACGTAGTCCGTCATCGAGTGCCTCCTCTCTCACCCTGCAATGCTGATTGTGGATCATTTGAACGGACTCGACACATGACGTCACACCTGTTCGTCATCACCGGACCCCCCGGGAGCGGCAAGACGCCGATCATCCGTGAGTTGGCCTCGATGGGATTCAGCGGTGTCGCAGAGCCCGCCCGTGAGGTCATTGCCGAGCAGCGCGCATCGGGCGGCAGCGGCCTGTGGGAGCGAGACAGGGCGTTGTTCTGCCGGTTGATGCTGTCCCGCGCGCTCGACGACTTCGAGCGCCACCGCACGAGCGGCCGCCCCGTGTTCTTCGATCGCGCGTTGCCCGACCTCGTCGCGTACGCCGAAGGGTCGGCATCGATCATCGCCGAGGTGCGCGCGGCGATGGATGGACGTCGCTACAACGACATCGTCTTCTTCGCGCCGAGCTGGCCCGAGATCTACACGACCGACGAGGACCGCACCGCGACCTTCGAGATGGCTCACGAGTTCGGCGAGACGATCCGCGGCGTGTACCTCGATCTCGGCTACACGATCCTCGAGGTTCCCAAGGCAACGCCGGCGAAACGAGCGGCGTTCGTCCTCGACTCGGCGGGGGTTGACACGGGCAAATAGTCATGCTTGACTAATCGAGCATGACTATCAGCACGACTGCCGGGCTCAGGATCTCGAGTCCGCCCTCGATCTCGGGCAACGGCGAGATGACGCGCGTCGTCCTGCTAGGCGTCCTGCGAAACGGGCCCCTACACGGCTACGCGATCAAGCAGAGGTTGCACGAGTGGTACATGGACTTCTGGGCGGACGTGAAGCCCGGCTCGATCTACGCGGGACTGAAGCGACTCGTCGGCGAAGGCCTGATCGAGGAGGTGGGGACGAGCAGGTCGGGCAACCGTCCGGTGCGGACGTCCTACCGAATCACGTCCGCCGGCAGGGATGAGCTCCGACGGCTGCTCCGGTCGTTTTGGAGCCCGCCGG
>DASQWC010000157.1:0-6733 GCA_035640475.1 Actinomycetota bacterium
TCGCTCGTTTCGCCGTCGAACTCGACGACGCCCTCCCTCAGCAGCAACGCTCGGTCGCACATACGCTCGAGCGCCGCGCCCGAATGGGAGACGAACGCAATGGTCTTGCCCTGCTGCTTGAACGCGAGGATCCGGTCGATGCATTTGCGCTGGAACGCCTCGTCGCCGACCGCGAAAACTTCGTCGAGCAGCAGCACGTCGGCATCGACGTTGACGGCGATGGAGAAACCCAACCGCATGTACATGCCGGCGGAGTAGGTGCGAACCGGCAGGTCGATGAAGCGCTCGAGCTCGCTGAACTCGACGATCTCGTCGAATCGGCGGTCGACGTCCTTCCTTCGCAAGCCGTAGATCGAAGCGCTCAGGTAGATGTTGTCGCGACCGGTGAAGTCTTGGTGGAAACCGGCGCCGAGCTCGAGCAGCGACCCGACACGGCCGGTGACGGCGAGGCGACCACTCGTTGGCCGGAAGACACCGGCGAGGAGACGGAGCAACGTGGTCTTCCCCGATCCATTCCGGCCCATGAAGCCGACCGACTCGCCGGGGTCGATCTGGAACGACACGTCGCGGAGGGCCCAAACCTCGACGGGCCGCAGCTGCCGCCGGCGAACGATCGCTTCCTTCAGCGTGACGTGCCGCTGCGGGTAGACGCGGAAACGGCGACTGACGTTCTCCGCCACGATGGCGCCGTCCCTCATCGCAGCAGACTAGAGCGTCGCGCCAACCTGGTCCTCGAAGCGACGAGCGACGAGGACGCCGAGCGCGAGGGCGGCGAGACTCGCGACCACGCAGTAGATGATGTCGCCCGGCTGCGGAAGGCTGCCAAAGAAGAGCGGGTCGCGGATCGCCTCGACGAACGGGGTGACGAAATTGACGTAGTACAGGACATCGGCGACCCACTCCCGGCCCTCCAGGCCGGGGAGCTGGTCAAGCAAGTAGAAGACCGGCGTCAGGAAGAACCAGGGCAGGAAGATCGTGTTCATCAAGTGCTCGATGTCACGGTAGACAACGGTGAGGTATCCAAAGACGACCGCGAGGCCGCTAACCAGCGCCATGAGTAGGACGAGAAGCGGGAGGGCCGCCCAGAAGGTCGTCCGCATGTCCGGAACGAAGATCAGGTTCACGGCCAGGACAACGGCCAACATGGCGGCGAGCGTCACGACGTTTGTCGCGACGACGGCCAGCGGCAGCATCTGGCGTGGAAACTGCACCTGTTTCACGAGCGTAGGCTGACCGAAGAGACTCGAGCACGACATCTGCACGGCTGATTGGAAGAACACCCACGTCAAGAGCCCCGAGAGGACGAAGAGGGGGTAGTGCTCGATCTGGAACGCCTTCAGCAGAACCGAGAAGACCAGCGTGTAGACCGCCATCAGCGCCAGCGGATTGATCAGCGTCCACACCAACCCCAACACCGAGCCGCGGTACTTCCCGTACAGCTCCCGACGGAAGATGTTCATGAACAGGTCCGGATACCGGATGACGTCGGTGTAGAGGCTCACGGCGGGCCAGTGTAGTTGTGCGCATCGTCATCGACGTCACGCCGCTGAGCCATCCGCGCACCGGAATCGGCAATTACATGCTCGGCATGCTGGGCGGCATGGCGGCGGCCGCCGACGGGGCGCACGAGCTCGTGCATTTCGCGATAACCGGCCCGCGCAACGTCCTCCGGGTCCGCGCCGCGCTCGACGGGATTCCCGGCCAACGCCGCCTGATCGTCATCCCGCCGCCGTCAAACGTGTGGCGGAAAGCCTGGAGCCGCAAGCAGGGCGTCCCAGTCGAGCTCTTGGCCGGCAAGCTCGACGTCTTTCACTTTTCGGACTGGATGTACCCACCGCAGCGCCAGGGACTTCGGACCACGACGATCCACGACCTGCTGCCACTCCATCACCCCGAGTGGGTCGACCCGCGGACGACGGAGCTGCACGTCCCGAAGTACCGGCACGCCGCCGAGACGTGCGACCTGATGTTCGCCAACTCACGCTTCACTGCCGATGACGTCGAGCGCACGTTGGGCTTCCCTCGCGAACGGATCGTGGTCGCGTACCCCGGCATTCACGAGCGCTTCCGGCCGCAAGGCCTGCGTCGTGAATTCGGCGCGCCGTACTTGTTCACCGCCGCGACTCTGGAGCCGCGAAAGAACCTCGAGACGCTCCTCGCCGCCTTCGCGCTGATGCGGTCCGCCCGGCCGGAGCTTCAGCTCGTGGTTGCCGGTCCCGCCGGATGGGGCGGTCGCGCAGTCGAGGGCGAAGGCGTCAACGCCGTTGGCTACGTCGACGACGAAGAGCTCGCGGCCCTCTACCGAGGCGCGGAAGTGTTCGTCTTTCCCTCGCTCTTCGAGGGGTTCGGGATCCCCGTTGTGGAAGCGATGGCGTGCGGAACCGCGGCCGTCGTTTCTTCGGATCCGTCGCTGGACGAGGCTAGTGGCGATGCAGCCGTCCGGGCCGATCCACGGAGCGCCGAGTCGATCGCCGCAGGCATCGAGCAGGCCGTCGCGCAACGCGACGCGCTCGTTTCGCGCGGGCTCGAACACGCTGCTCAATTCACGTGGCGAGCCTGCGGTGAAGCCATGCTGCGCGGCTACGAGAGCGCACGTGGCTGAGCTATGCGGTCACACAGATCTTCGCGCGAGCTCGACTCAGAGGGTTGCTGCGGCCTGGAGGATCAGCGAAGCGAGTTTTTCGATACTGCACCGTTCGTCGATCGTTGCGCGTAGCCCCTCTACGATCTCGCGCCGTTCAGCGGGTCGAGCGAGGTAGTACTCGATCTTCGCGTTCAAGTCGTCAGCGCTCCGAAAAACGATCTTCTCGACGTCCTTGCCGAACAGTCGCACGAGGTCGGCCTTGGCGTCGACGAGTGCAAACCCACCGCTCGCAAGGCATTCGATCAGCTTGGACGGGACGCCAGCGTAGATCAGTGCATTGCTAATGCAGACGTTGACCTTCGTTCGCGCGTAGGTCTGAGGCAAGCTGGCAAAAGGCGCGGTGTGACCTGCGTACCGCAAATTCGGCTGGCTTTCGAGCCGGGCCTTGCTCGCGGGGTCTGCGAAGACGCCGAAGATCGCAACCTCTCTCGGAATGTCCGTAAGGAGGGTCAGCCGGACGTGAGTGTTCATCGCCAGCCATACGACGTGGAGGTAGTAGTCCCAGAAGGGAGTGTCTGACGCCGTCAGACCTCGTGCCTGTCGCTCGGTCGCCTCGATTTCGTCGATGGCATCCCACAAAACCACCCACGCGGAAAGCGCGGGCACTTGGGCCTTTCGTCGGCACACAGCCGCCGTTAGCTCAGAGAAGAACTGATCTCTGGAGAAGCTTCCCGCTTCGACGGCCGCGGACCAGATGTTTCCGCAAAACGAGACGTCGACGTCCTGTGTGGCCTCGATTTGGCCCTGCTCCAGGAAAGGGCGATAGGAGACCATCGGATACCAGCTCACCCGCGATCTGTGCGCTAGGCCAAGCCCGCACACCGTCTCGATATGGCCCGTGTCCCAGGCGAGATGGTGCATCGGAACGGCATCCATTGTCGCCCGGAATCGCTCGAGTTCGTCGCCCGTGCGCACGGGGCCGAGCGATCCGAGTTCGCCTCCGCGCTGGATCAGGCTCCAGAGCGCCAGTGCTCCAAGGGGGTCATCCCACAACTGAATCGCCGGTTTCTGGAGGCGGGCGACAACGCCGTCGCCCGCTACGCATAAGAGGTAGTGGTTGAACGTCGTAGCAAGTACGACATCCGGGTCGAAGGCGACGGCCGAACGCGCATCAGGAGTTTCCGGACTCGCCTCGGCCTCTGTGCCGAGAAAGAACACGTCGGCTCCGGCTCGATGAAGGCTCGAGACGATCTCACGGGCCCGCAGCCGCCAATACTCAGCGAACCCCTCGCCCGACGACGGGCCGACCACCAGGATCTTCCGCCGCCGGGAGCCGCGTCGCCGCCGCGTCCGGAGGCGTGCCCGAGTGCGGGTCAGCACGGATACGCCGGCACGTACGGCCCGCTTCGCCTTCGCGACCCAAGCGGGTGAAGCAGCATCAGGCTGAACGACGCGAGCACATCACGCCAGTCGTCTCCGGAGGTTCGTTGACTTCTCCCGAATGGCATCTCCAAGCGTCGCGCGCCACGTTCTCTTCCTTACCATGAGCCACTCCAGATGGAGGCCGAGCCGGCGATCGTCGTCACCTAGCCCGAGATCGACCGGTCTGGCCGGATTGAAGAGGCGAAGCTCGAACGGGATTCGACCTGCGGGGACGGCGGTGGCCGGCAAGGGAACGCGAAGGAGGCGCTGAGCCTCGCCGTGGTGGAAGACTCGACCCCCGAGCTGCTCGCCGAGCGCCCAGACCTCGACCTTGAGCCTTGGATGATCCGGCGTCAGGAAGGCGGAACCCGCGAGAACGAGCTCGCCGTTTCCGAGCGGGACATCGGTCGGTTTGAGAACGAGCGACGCTTTTTCATCGTTCGTCCAGACCCCGCTCTCCTCAGGCGCCGACCATCCCTGTTCGAGCAGCCGCTCCGCACCTGAGCCTTCGGCGAAGACGATCGTCTCGCCAGGATGGACCGAGCGGTCTACCTCCTCGAGCTTGATCGAGCGGACGAGGAAGCCGAGACGCCTTTCGTCGTCTGACCACCCAAGCTCAAGTGGGGACCTCGGCTCCTCGATCCTGAACGTGAGGTCGACCTCGCCGTCGGCCGGCAGTGGCGCGGGCAATTCGATGCGCCACTCCGGATCGCCGTATCTGAGGTCGCGGACAGCGACGCGCTCGCCGTTGACGAAGCCCTCGACCCGAAGCGAAGCGTCCAACCCGACGCAAACGCTGCCGAGGGAGAGGATGACCGCGTAGTCGCCCTCGCCGATCCCCTCGATCGAGAGCGCGAGGTCCGACTTCGAACCTTCGGTCCAGACACCTGGCTGGTCGGGATAGATTCTCCACCCGCTTCCGAATCCGGTGTAGTCGTGGAGGGCGTCGAGCTCGAGAGGGTCGCTCCCCCGGATCTGGAGACGCCCACGGCCGACGTGCCCACGAGCGGCCCAACGAACGAGCCGACGCTCACGGAACAGCCCCGCTTTTGCCGCGTCGTCGTCGGCTGGGAGGAGCGTGATCGCGCGAACGAGGAGGCCGAGCGGCCGCTCGTCGTCGAGCGACCAGCCGACGGCGACCGGCGTCCGGGGCTCCTCGATCTCGAAGCTCAGATCGACGTTTCCGTTTGCCCGCGCGGACGCCGGGATCTCGATGTGCCACTCCGGATCGCCGTAGGTGAATCGGCGAGTCGCGACGCCCTCGCCGTTCACGAGCGCCCGCACCCGAAGTGAGCCATCCCGCTCGACGCAGATGCTCCCGAGCGTGAGTGCGACGACGTAGTCATCCTCGTCCTCCCTGTCGAACGCGACCGCGAGCTCGGCGTGCGAGCCCTGCGTCCAGATCCCGACTTCCTCGGGAAACGCCCAGCCGTCTCCGAACCCACCGTAGTCGCGCAGCTGACTCGGATCGACGGCATCGCCGACCGAAAGCGGGAGTCGATGTCGGCCGACCTCGCCCCGGCTCGCCCAGCGCAAGAGGAGACGCTCCCGGGCCATTGCCGCCCGTATTGCGCCGTCGTCGGCCGGGACACGCCGGACCGTGGCGCGACGGACGCGCGAGTGGGCGGTCGTGTGGCTGCAGTCGAAGTTCGCCATCACGTACGCGTCCCAGAAGACGGTCCAGCTGTGGACGAGCACCAGCCGCCGCGGATGCTCGCGACGCTCGAGGCGCGCGCGTTCGAGGTCGACGAGGCGCTCGAGCATGTCGAACAAGCCGTCGAGCTCCGGAGGAAGTCGCGCAGGTTGCCGCTCGCCGCGCGGCGAGCGCGACGGGTCGGTCGTCGACGCGTCGATACCGAAATCGACGACGAGGACGTCCGCACCGGCAAGGAGCTCCTCCACAGCGCTCAGGTCGTCGAGTGGGGCCGACCGGAGCGACTTCTCGAACCAAAGCTCCGCGACAGCCGACGCGAGCATCCGCTCGAGGACCGCATTCGCCCCGACGTACCCGATCGTTGCGTTCGACGGGGAGACGGCGAGCGCGTCGGCGACGAAGGGCGCGACGTGGCCCGAGTCGTACGTCAGCTCGTAGGGGACGCGGGCCGCGTCGGACGGAGTTCGTGGACCCGGTGCGTCCGGGATAGCAGCCGTGAACGTCTCCGCGAGCCGTGGCCCGACCCGCTCACGGAGGTCCACTTCATCGAGCGTTTCACCGACGAGACCCCAGGACTCCCTCTGGGCCGGCAGCTCGGCGCGCTCGACCTTGACGACGAACCGCTCGAGGTCGTTCGCGACGACGCTGGCCCCGTGATAGACCGTGCGCTCGCGGTTGTGGTTGCAGTGGTAGCCGGCGACGCTGTCGCCGAGGCTCTCGATCGTTCCCCGGTGGAACAGCATCCGCCTGCTCAGGTTGGAGTCGACGTGGTAGCCGAGCAGCATGTCCTCGTCGAGCCCGTCGATCGCGAGGTAGTCCTGTCGGAGGATCAGCTGGAAGTCGCCCGGCGCGTCGAAGCGGATCCACTCATGACTGACGGTCGGCTCGTCCAGCCGCAGGCGCGGACCAAGACGATCGATCTCGGCCATCGCACGCCTCGGATCAGTCCTCGGCAGCCGTTCCCAGAGCCACTCGGGAAGCTCGAATCGCGGCAGGCCGTAGAACCCGTCCGGAAGCTCGCCGCAGATCTCGCTCAGGCTGCGCCCCGGGTGCGGCAGGAAGATCATGTCCGT
>DASQWC010000158.1:0-7642 GCA_035640475.1 Actinomycetota bacterium
CGCATGAAGACGCTCCACCCGTCCGTATCGGCCTCCACGGAGACCATGGCGTGGTCGAGGGTGATGGGAATGCTGTCGAAGAGGCCGGCCTGCCATGCCTTCACTATCCGGCCGTCGTCTCCGGTGGCTCTCGAGATCCAATCACCGTCGCGATGTACGCGCTTGTGGATGAGCGTCCGGCCATCGCGAAGTGTGACGCGCTCGATCGTGTTCCCGGACATGCCACCTTCGGCGTCAAGCCGCGTCCGCTCGACGATCTGCTCTCTGATCTTCGAGGTCACTGGTGGGCAACGATAGCCGATGCGGTGAACCCTCCAGTTGCGACGGTCGGCGTGGATCTTCGCGTTTCGTGCGCGGTCGGAGCTCTTCGCAACGCGTAGTCTTCAACAGCTCGGCCGGCAGCCTGTCCTCAATCCGGGCCTCCCACATCGCCCAGCGAGGAGACAAGAGAGGCACCATGGGCATGCGAAGGAGTCACGATCATGAGGAGGGCTCATGCCGAGTGACATGTTCAACGGCGTACGGCTTCATTACGAGACGGCTGGCTCGGGCGAGCCGATCATCTTTGTGCACGGCTCATGGACCGACCACCACTCATGGGATCTCGTGATGCCGATGATGGCGGATACCTTCAAGGTCGTCAGTTTCGACCGTAGGGGGCATAGCGCAAGCGAGGCGCCGGCCGGTCAGGGCAGCATCGGCGAGGATGTGGCGGACCTCGCCGCGGTCATCGAAGCCCTCGGCCCGACGCCCACGTCGCCGGCAACTCTTTCGGGGCGATAATCACGCTTCGTCTCGCTATCGAGAGACCGGAGCTGTTTCGGTCGGTGATCCTCCATGAACCGCCCCTCCTCGGTCTCCTGGCAGGCGACGCAGACGCTGAGCCAATCCTGGCCGAGTCGAACCGGCGCATCAGCTCAGTGGTTGAGCGCATCGCCTCAGGCGACCATGCCGGAGCAGCCCGCCAGTTCGTCGAGGAGGTCGCTCTTGGCCCCGGCCAGTGGGACGTTCTCAGCCCCGAGGTGCAGCACGCGTTCACAACGAACGCACCGACGTTCCTCGACGAGTCGCGCGAGGGGCTCTATGCGCTCAGCATCGACCTCGACGCCGTGTCCCGACTGACGCGCCCGACATTGCTTAGTCGGGGCGACCAGAGCCCGCCGTTCTTCCCGCTGGTCATCGCGAAGCTTGCCGCCGCTTTACCGATGGCCGAACAGCGTGTGATCGCTGGGGCCGGTCATGTACCCCACCAGAGCCATCCGGCCGAATATGCGGAGATTGTCCGTGACTTCTGCTCGAAGGTGACCTGATCGAGTGCCGACTCGGCCGCCTCGTCTACATCCAGGACTCCTGGCCGCGAGTGAGTTGGGCACCCTGCACCGCTCAGCCGGTCATGCTCAAAACGGGTTCGCGCGGCGGGTACGCCCCTGTTGCGCGGCGGGGGAGCTCCCGACGACGCGCTGGCCCGCGAGCTGGGCGCGATGGGGCGGAGTCA
Source organism: Actinomycetota bacterium (assembly GCA_035640475.1). Lineage (GTDB taxonomy): Bacteria > Actinomycetota > JAICYB01 > JAICYB01 > JAICYB01 > DASQWC01. The sequence goes on from DASQWC010000158.1 coordinate 1,496, forward strand.
GCGCGCGCGCCGGTAGTGCATGGCGACCGCGCCGCTGCGGAGTGGCTTCGCCGAGACCAGCTCGAGCCGTCGCGTGCCGGGCAGCCCGCTCTGGTGCAGGGTCGGGCCGTGGCCGGCGATCCTGGGGTGGACGAGGAACTTGTACTCGTCGATTAGATCCAGCCGGTCGAGCTCGGTCGCGAGCTTGCCGCTCCCGAGGAGGACTCCGGCCGGGGTCGCGTCCTTGAGCTTCTGCACGCCCGTGCGCAGGTCGCCGGCGATGTGGTGGCTGTTGGTCCACGGAAAGTCCTTTCGCGTCGACGACACCACGTACTTCGGCTTGGCCTCCAGCTTGACCGCCCACTCGCGCATTGCCGGCGGCGCCTCCTCATCGCCGCGGGCGACCGCCGGCCCAGTAGCTCTCCATCATCTCGTAGGTGACGCGGCCCCACAGCATCGCGCCGCCCTCGTCCATGAGGCGCGTGAAGTACGCGTGTGTCTCGTCGTCGGCGATTCCCTCCCGGTGGTCGACGCAGCCGTCCAGGGTGACGTTGATGCTGAAGGTCAAGAGTCCCATGCGGCGAGTCTAGGTTCTTCGGCTGCGTTTCCAGCCGCGCCCGGCATACGCGCGTGTCTCGTCCCCCGTGAGCACAACGTCTTGTAGCCATCAGCATCCCCACGTCCGATCAAGTGCTGCTCTTCCAGCGGCACCACGCGCGGATGACCCTTTCGAGATCCTTCCGGCCGGCCTTCACATCGTCGACGTTCGCGAACCGCATGGTTCGGACTAGCTTGGCGTCACCCTCGAGGCGTGGGTGCGCACCGGGTATCTCTGCACCGCGATGGAACATGATGCTGACGGTCTTCTTCGCGCGCATGAAGCTCGCGATGTCGCCTTCGAAGCTGAAGGTCGGCGTCTTCCATTTGACCGACTCCGTGACGCGCGGATCCGCTCCGAGGATGATCCTCCGTGTCAGCTGCATCGCATCGGCTAACGGATGGTTCTGTTCACGGAACCACGCGTCGACATCCGTGCTCATGCAGCAAGGAACGCCATGAACGCAGCCATGTCGGTGACGAATGTGGAGGTGACGATGAGCCCGTCCCGGACGATGAGGCGCTCGACGATCCGAACTGTGAGCTCGCCTCGTGTCGCGTCGTACATCTGGAACGCGACGTCGTCCTGATACGCCTCCGACACCATCGTCGTCGTGGCGTCCTGTGGGAAGGCGCCGGCATCGAGAAAGGCGTCTTTGCCTTCAACCTTCATGTCGCCGGCGGCGAAGGAGAAGTCGTCCGCGAGCAGTCCGGCGGATTCCGCCGTCCGGCGAGACGTCCAAGCGTCGAAGTAGCGCTGCGCGACGCGTTGGGTCTCCTCCGTCGGCATTTGCGCTACAGCTTATATGCGTGATTGCTAAAATGCAATGGTGACTGATGCGGTCGCGGCGATCGCGCATGAGGGACGACGGGCGCTGCTACGTCTCGTCCTGAGTGTGGAGCGCTCTGCGGGCGACCTCGCAATCCGGGTCGGGATGAAGCAACCTGCGGCCAGTCAGCACCTCACCGTGCTCCGCGAAGCAGGCTTGGTGACGGTGCGCGTCGACGGGCCGCGCCGGATGTACCGCGTCGACTTCGCCGGACTCGCCCGGCTCCGAGCAGAGCTGGACGATTTCTGGGAGCCGAGCCTCCTTGCACTGAAAGAGGCAGCGGAGCGCGGCGACTGGCCGTAATGGTCGTCCGGTATGAGATCACCATCGCTGCGCCGATCCAGCGCGTGTATCGGCACCTCACGGAGTCCGCCGGCCTGACGCGATGGATGGCCGTGACGGCTGTAGCCGACGCTCGCCCGGGCGGAGAGCTGAGATGGACGCACGAGAACGGTGCGACGATGTGCGGCCGCTTCGTCGAGCTCGATCCGCCGCACCGCGTGACGTTCACGTATGGCTGGGAGGATGGACGGCTGGACGTCCCGCCCGAATCGTCGTTGGTGGAGATCGATCTCGACGAGACGGAGGGCGTCACGACGGTGCGCGTTGCCCATCACCGCCTGCCGGACGAGACCGCAGACGCGCATCGAGATGGATGGAATTACTTCCTCGAGATCTTGAACGAGCTCCTGGCTACCGATCGGCGAACGAGGAACCAGCCTGACGGCTCCACGGCGCCGGACTGACTTTCGCGGTGGGTCGAACGTTCACACAAGATCGGCGCCGCGACCGTCATCGGATCGCGTTTGCTCGCCGATGAGCGCCGTGACGGACTCGACCGCATCCATCCGTGCGAGGACGCTCAACACGTCTCCTTTCTCGAGTTGCGTGTCTGCCCTCGGGAAGATCATTTGGTGGTCTCGTTGGGCGGCGATGACGATCGTCCCGGGGGGCCAAGCGATCTCGGCTATGGCTTTGCCTGCCAACGTCGAATCGTCGGATATGCGTCGTTCGATCAGCGACGAACCGCGGAACGTCTCACCCATGCGACGAAGCGCCGTCTCCAGCGCGAGGCGATAGCCGTGGATCAGATCTGCCGCTGCCACGATCCCGACAACCCGGTTCTGGTCGTCGAGTACGGGGACCCATCTCGCATCACCTGATGCGAGGATCTCCCCAGGCGCATCGAGCGTGGAGTCCATCGGGACTGCCGGTGCGGTCCCGTCGACCACGGAGCCGACCCGCTCGTCCGGCTGCGCCTGTTCGATCAGATCTGCTTCGATCGCTCCGCGGTAGACACCGGAGGCGTCGATGACGGGCGCGCCGGACAATCCGTGTGAGCGCACCCGTTGGAGTGACTCGGCGCACGACGCATCGACGGGCAGGACGAGGCGTGGCGTTGACATGGCGTCCTTGGTGGCGATCGAAGACAGAAGAGGCATGCCGAATCGAAGTCGCTCGGCAGGCGAGTCCGCTCGACTGCGAAGCTGGCTCTCGTAGATCGTCTTATCGCCGACGACCAGCGTGGCCAGGCCGATCGCGACCATGGCCGGTGCGAGGAGTTCGAGACTGCCCGTCATCTCGGCCACCATCAGCATGAGCGCCAGCGGTGCGTGGGCAACGCTTCCGAAGCAGGCGATCATTCCGACGATGACGAAGGGCGCCGGCGAGTGTGGGATGCCCGGAGCCACCGGTTCCAGCAGTCGCCAGGCGCCGGCACCGAGGAACCCGCCGATGACCATGCCGGGCCCGAAGATGCCACCCGAGCCGCCCGAGCCGATGGACAGTGACGTCGCGACGATCTTCGCGAACGGGAGCGCGAGGACGACCCACAGGGGGATCTCGAGCAGCGATTGGCCCATCGCGCGCTGGACCCATCCATATCCGGTGCCGAGAGTGCCGGGAAGCGCGAGACCGATGAGCCCGACGACGAGGCCTGCCGCCGCGGGCTTGAGCATCCGATTGCCCGGCAGGCGCTTCGCGGCGCGCGACACTCCGTAGAAGCTCGACGAATACAGGCGCCCCAAGAGACCTGCCGCCACACCGATCCCTGCGTAGTAGATGAGCTCGACGGGATGGCGGAATCGATAGCCGTGCATGAACCCAAAGATCGGCGTGAACCCCTTCACCACGCCGAAGATCGCGAAGCCGACGATCGAGGCGATGAGCGAAGGGATCAACGCCACCACCTCGAAGTCTTCGCGGTACAGGACTTCGGCTCCCAGCACAGCACCACCCAAGGGAGCGCGGAAGACCGCTCCGATGCCCGACCCGATACCAACGGTGACGGCAACACGGGCGTCTTCGGGAGTGAGATCCAGGACGCGCGCCAGCATGGACCCGAAGCCCGCGCTGATCTGGGCCGTCGGCCCCTCGCGGCCCCCCGATCCTCCCGCGCCGATCGTAAAGGCCGACGCGATGATCTTGATGAACGACACCCGGGCCCGGATCCCACGCGGGTTGTGGTGAACGGCGGAGATGGCGGCGTCGGTGCCGTGCCCCTCGGCCTCAGGCGCGAACCGGAAGACGAGGATGCCGGAGATGAGCCCTCCCAACCCGACGACCAGAGGAATGGCCCACGGCCGTGCGAAGACGCCTGAACCTGCGGCGTTGCCTTCGCCGATCGGTGAAGGTGCCGAGTATCCGCCCAGGCCATCGAGCATGAGCTTGCTCGCCCATTCGAGTGCGGTGATGAAGGCGATCGCCCCGATGCCCGCGACGGCACCGATGAGCGTGCTCAAGATCAGCCACTTCCGCAGGTAAGGCGCGCGCCGAAGGCGTCGAAGCGCCTGAAGTGAGCGCCGACCGAGGCTCGATATCGCCGAACGGATCATGCGCGTGAGGGCCTCGGACGTCACCGCCCGGACTCGAGGAACACCTCGTCCAAAACGGCGCGCGCTTCCGTGGGACGGAACGGAGCGATGAGGACAGGACTCTCTCCGAAGCGCAGCGACTTTCGCGGGCGCCGGCTGAGGAACATCGCAGGCAGATGCCGACGTCCCCGAGCCCGCAACGCGGTCAGCACGACGCGGGGTCGCATGTCGGGCAGCTCCAGGTCGAGGACGACGACGTCTGGTGAACCGTGCTTCTCCGCCCACGCAAGCGCTTCCCGGCCCGAACGCACAGCGGAGACCGCGTGGGCACCGAGCGACATGGCGCTGGCAAGCTCGTCCGAAACGGCGTTCTCGGGTTCGACAACAAGGATCCGCGCCATCACCTCCTCCTTTCTGAATCCACGTCCCATATGAAACCGACCAGTCAGTTTCTATTATAGTGAAGGAAGGAGGAGCGAGATGCCAAAGGTGAGCGAGGAGATACGTCGAGGCAGTCGGGCTCGGCTGATCGACGCAGCGCGACGGTGTGCCGCAACGAAGGGCTTTCGGACGTTCACGGTCGACGACGTGTGTTCGGAGGCCGGCGTCTCCAAAGGCGCCTTCTACACGTACTTCGATCGCAAGGACGACCTGCTGGTCGCCATGGTCGAGAACGACGCGGCCGAGTACGGGCGCTTGATGCAACGCCTCCGGAGACAAGGCGCCAGTCTCGAGCAGATCCGCGAGGTTGTGCGCGCAGCGTTGCGTCGAGGCCAGGACGCCGCGCAGGTCCAGCTACAAGCCGATCTGTGGTCGGAGATGCAGACGAACGATGTCATCCGCAAACCGTTCGCGGAATCGGTGCGTGAACGCCGGTCACGGCTGTCGGATCTGATCGAAGACACCGAAAGGGCCGGCGAGCTCGTGACGGTGCCCGCGAACGCTCTGGCCGCGGTTCTGATTGCTCTCTCCGATGGGCTCTTGCTTCACAGGGCTCTCGATCCATCAGGGTTCCGGTGGTCGAACATCGGCATCGTGCTCGATCTGATGTTGGATGGTCTTCTCAAGAAGTCGAAGCCCTGATGGTCATCGAGGAACGCATCGGCGTCCGCGCGCGACCGCTCGTCGCGTGGGAGCTCGTGGCGAGCCCGTCGGCGATGACCCGGTTGAGTTCGGAGGTCGTGAGCGTCGAGTGGGTCGACCTCACGCCGGCCCTCGCGGGGAGCGTGTTTCGTGGGCACCATCGCGTAGGCCCCTTCCGGTGGTCCACGACGAACGTGATCGAACGGGCCGTGCCGGGGAAGGTGTTTGCATGGCGCACAGTAGAAGGTCGGGGTTCGAGTGTGATGCTGTGCTCATACGAGTTCAGCCGCACGCCCAACGGCTGTGAGATCGCGGAGCGCTTCAGGCCCGGAAACTGGCTGGCCGCAGCGGAATGTCGGCTGGGCCGAGGCCTGATGATTCGACGCGCGATGCGAGCGACACTGCGCAAGCTGAGTTCGATGCTCGACGGTGGCGCGTAAATCAAGACGGCCGTCTTCCCACCATCGACGGGAGAGGATTGCCTAATGGACGTGAAGAAGAACTCTCGAATTCGAGAGATCGGGCCGTGGGGGACCGCGGCGCGCATGCTCGTCGGTGCGGCCGCACTTGTTTCGGCGTACAGCATCGGTCTCACTCCGAGGACGGCCGCGCTGGGCGCGATCGTTATCCCGGCCGCCACGATCTTGGCGATGCTGCTCCGCGGTAGGCATGCCGGTCCGCTGCGTGCGCACGCAGCGTACTGGCACTGCGTGAACATCGGGATCGGCGTTCTGCTGTTTACTATCAGTCCACCGGCGGCCTTCTTCTTCTATGGGTTGGCGATGCTTGTCGCGGCTTGGCGGGGATTTGGGGCGTGCGAACTCTTGTCGATCTCCAATCTGGTC
>DASQWC010000159.1:0-15301 GCA_035640475.1 Actinomycetota bacterium
GACCACGCCGAGCACGTAGTAGATCGACACGAACGCGATGAACGCGAGGAAACCGAGCAGGACGACCAGCGAGAGCAGGAAGACCCAGTTGAGGTTCGGCGTGAGCGGCTTGGTCTCTTGCGCCTGCGCGATCGCAGGCAGTGCCCATGGGAGCAGAGCCGCTGAGAACACACTGATGCGCCTGATCATGGGGTCACCGAGGATGATGCCACATCCGCACTTCCGGCCCTTCTAGGTCACCGGCAAAGGGAGCGCAGCGTTGCGGCGTCCTCTTGGAAGTTGCGCGCCTGGAGGAACGCAGTGAAGCCGGCGGCCGTGCGGCGGCAGTCGTCCTTCCGCTTGAGCGTTGTAAAGATGCGCGCGAGCAGCCGCCAGTGCTGGATGTTGAAGGGATCGAGCTCGACCGCGGCGCGTGCCGGGCCGGCGGCTCGGTCTGGGCGCCGAAGCGCTTCCTCGGCGACGCCCTTGGCGTAGTACGCGCGCGGATGGCTGGCGTCGATCTCGATCGCCTTCGACGCGTCCTGAAGCGACTGCCGTGCGTTGCCGATGACGCTGAGCACGGTCGCCCGCGTCGTCAGGGCCGTGGCGTTTCTCGGGTCGGCCGCCAGGGCCTTCTTCCATCCGTCGAGCGCCTCGGTGACGAAGCGTCGGCCCTCTTTGTCTCCGGCCGGCCGGTTGTCCCAGATCAAGCTTGCGCGCAGCGTGAGCGCCTCGACGAAACGCTTGTCGATATCGAGTGCCGCCTCGAGATCGTTGAGTCTCGTCTCGAGCAATCCCGGCGTCTGGGCCCGAACGAAGCGGAGCACCGGGTCGCGCGGGCTCGCGTCGACGAGCGGGTTGAGGTACTGGCGCAAGGAGGCGACGAGCGGCTCGCGCGGCTTGATCGTGATCGTGCGATCGCGGCCATCGCGATGCGTGATCTTCACCTCGATCTCTTTGCCCGGACGATCGTGGAGCAGAGCCAGCGCTCGCGAGTGGTTCGTCACCTTCTCCCCGCCGATCTCCGTGATGAGGTCGCCGCGACCCACGCCGAGGCCGTCGCTGGGACCACCGGGCTCGACGAAAAGAATGACGGCACCGGTCCCGTCCGGCGCGCGCGCCAGGCGCCGCATCGACGGCGAGTTCGTCGCGATCACCAGGCCGGGAAGACCCGTGCGCTTGATGTCGACGGCCGACGGCGGCCTGACGTCCTTGGCCGCCGCGTTTGCGATCTCCGTCACGTTCACGACCTCACTTCCGCCCCCGCAGCTCGCCGCGGTGAGCGCGAGAACCAGAGCGCCGACCAAGCGCGTTGTGACGTGACGCTTCATGCCTGGGTCTCCTCGATCTTGGACGGCGGGCCGACGCAAAGAGGGTACCGAAACCGCACAGCGGGAACAGTCAATCGTCCGGCCTTCCGCGGGCCGGGCCGAGCCGGAGGCGGGAATTGAACCCGCGACCTGTCGATTACGAATCGACTGCTCTGCCGCTGAGCTACTCCGGCGCGATTGCGATTGTAGGCGGACTGGAGAGATTGCACGTTGGGCCCTTTAGGAGACGTAACGGAACAGGGCGAGGAAGAGTTCCTCGAGCGTGAGCAAGACGTTTGCGTTCAGCCGCAGCCGACGGCGGCAGCGCTCGACCTCCGAGAGGGCCGCGACGATGCGTCCCTGGGCGCCGGCGCTCAACGCACCGGCCTGTTGGACGAGCTTGGCTCGAATCGACTCGTTCAGGAGCTCGGCATCCTCCGATCCAAGGACGGCGAGGAGGTCGCGCAGGACCGACGACACGTCGTCGACGGCCGCCTCCAGCGCGTCCTGCTCGGCGCGTCGCTGCTCGCGCCGGATACGTTCGTCGGCCGTCCGTTTCGGCTCGCGGTACCAGTCGGCGTATGCAGCGTCGCTCACTTTCCGATCCTCGGCGACGCGCTCGCGCAGCTCGCGCGTCTTGCCGGCGAGCCACTCGGCCGCCTCCAGCGCCTCGCCCGGATCGCGGAACGGCTCGAGCACGCGTTCGACGAGCTCGTCGCGAAGTGCGCGCGCCTCGGTGTCGGTCGCGAGCGTCACGGCACGTTCGAGACCGCCGCCGACGCGCGCGCAGTACCGGGCGTCGTCGGCCCCGACACCCCGTCGTTCCAACAGCGACGCAACCTCGGCCGGCGGGGGCGAGTGGAACGTCACCTCGCGGCAACGTGACCGAACCGTCTCCAGGAGCACTTCCGGGTTGGGCGCGATCAGGATGATCGTCGTCGACGGCGGCGGCTCTTCGAGCGCCTTGAGGAACGCGTTCTGCGCCGTCGGATTCATCCGGTCGGCGCCCTCGACGACGATGACCCGGCGCGGGGCCGCGACGGGCCGGCGCGATGCGGACCGAATCGCCTCCCTCACCTGATCGACGAGCAATTGAACGCCGGCCGGTTCGATCACCTCGACGTCCGGGTGAGCGCGATGGCGCACGCGGGCGCACGCGTCGCAGCGTCCGCATCCGCCGTCGGGGCACACGAGCGCGGCACCGAACCCGAGCGCTGCGTCGGCAGGAAGTCGTCCGGCCACACCGGCGAACAGATATGCATGCGCAATGCGTCCGCTCGCGATGTCGCCCTGCAGAAGCGTGACCGGGCCGTCGACGACCGCTACCTCGTCCCACACGCTCACGTTAGGCCCCCGCCGCGATCCGCCCGCGGTACACATCCCACGCCGCGTGCAAGCCTGCGGCGCATGTGAGCAACCCACCGGTCGCGAGCGCCAGCTGGATGCCGCGGCCCGCGTGACCGTCGAAGACCGCACTCGAGAACAGCTGAGCGAGCGCAGGGAAGAGCACGAGTGATCCGAACAGCGAGATCCGAATCACGACTTGCACAGACGAGAACACCCGTCCGCGGACTTCATCGGGCACGATCTCCTGGAGCAACGCGAAAAGGTTGGCGTACGCGACGCCGCCGCCGGCGCCGAAGAGTCCGGCGATTACCAGCGCAAACGCGAGCTGGGCCGTCACGGCCGCACCGAGCAAGGCGATTCCCGCGAAGATCACAGCCCCCGCCGCGACCCAAGCCTTGGGATAGCGGTCGCCGACGATCCCGAGCGCCAAGACCCCTGCACCCATCCCGGTCCCGAGCGCGGCGACGATGCCGCCGAACGCTCGCGCCCCTCCGCCGAGCACTTCCGAGGAGTACGGAGCGCCGAGCGAGAACACAACCGCGCCGCCGGCCAGCGCGGCAGCAATCGACCGCATCACGCGCGACACCTCGCTGCGGTCTCTGAAGTAGCGCAGTCCTTCGAGGAGCTCCTCCCACAGCAGCCGCAGCTCCATGGGACGGTGCTCCTTCGGCATTTCCGGGGCGCGCATCCGCGACACGATGACGGCCGACGCGATGAACGTCGCCGTGTCGATCCACAAAGCGAGGTTCTCCTGGTTCAGACCCAGGCTGCGAAGCGGGCTGAAGTGTCCGCCGAGGAACTCGGCGACACCAACGAGTCCGGTGAACGCGAGGGCGCCGAGGGGGAACACACCGTAGGTGGTGAACAACGCGAGTGAGTTCGTCGCGACGAGCCACCGCTTCGGGACGAGATTCGGGACGAGCGCGTCTTTGGCCGGCATCCAAATGAGGGTTGCGATCTCCAGAAAGAACGTGACCGCGTAAAGGGTCGGAATGTTCTGCGTGAAGGGGACGATGGCGATCAGCGCCGCGCGAGCGATGTCGCACGCGACCATCGCCTTGCGTCGATCGATCCGGTCGAGGAAGACGCCGGCCAGTGGACCTACCAGGAAGGCCGGAAGCACGCGAAAGATCATCAGGCCCGCGACGGCCAGTGTGTTTCCGGGCGACAGCCGGTTGGTCATGGAGAGCAGCGCGAACAAACCGATCCAGTCGCCGATGCTCGAAACCGCCATACCGATCCACAGCCGGCGGAAGTTGCGCAGCCGAAGGATGGCTCCGTACGGACTACGGGATGGAGCTTCGACGGGAGGCGGAGGCGGCGCCGGCGGCTCGGGTGCGTGGATGGCGTCTGCCGGCGGCTGTTCGTCCGGCCCGGGCGGGCTCGTGGACGCCTCCCCGCTCACCGATCAGCCGGACGAGGCTTGGTCCGGCGTTGACGATGCCGTCGCTTCCGCCGGAGCGGCAGCATGGCCGCACGACAAGCACACGCCGCCGCGCTCGTCGTCGGGCGTCATCGTTCCGCCGCACTTCGGGCACGGGTCGTCCAGGGGACGCGTCCACAGCGCGTAATCACAATCGGGGTACCGCGTGCAGCCGTAGAAGGCCTTTCCGCGACGTGTACGCCTTTGCGCGAGCTTGCCCTCATTGCACTTCGGACACGAGCCGCCGATCGTCTTCGACTTCACAAACTTGCACTCGGGGTACTTCGAGCACCCGAGGAATTCTCCGTAGCGGCCGTGCTTGAGGAGCATCGGCGATCCGCACTCCTCGCACACCTCGCCGGGGACGACCTGCGGCTCCGGACGCTGGCTCCCGTCGATCTGGCGCGTTCCCTTGCACTCCGGATACTTCGAGCACGATAGGAACTTGCCGTAGCGACCGAGCTTGACGGTCATCTCGGAGCCGCACACCGGACACTTCTCTTCGGTCGTCTCCTTGATGACGTCGTCGCGTGTGATCTCTTTGTCCTTCTTCTCGAGCAGCCGCTCGAAGGGATCGTAGAACTGGCGCAACACCTCGGGCCAGTCCTTATGGCCGCGCGCGATCTCGTCGAGGTCTTCCTCCATCGACGCGGTGAACTTGAGGTCCACGATCTGCGGGAAGTGCTCGACGAGCAGGTCGGTGACGACCTTTCCGACGTCGGTCGGAAAGATTCGCCGTTGATCGATCGAGATGTATTCGCGGTCGACGAGTGTCGACAGCGTCGCCGCGTACGTCGACGGACGGCCGATGCCGTGCTCCTCGAGCGCCTTTACAAGGCTCGCCTCGGTGTACCGCGGCGGCGGTTGGGTGAAGTGCTGGGACGGGATGACGTCGACCAGACGCAACGGCTGGTTTTCCGTGAGGTCGGGCAAGCGCCCCTCTGCTTCCTCGTCCTCGTCGTCGCGGCCCTCGCGATAGACGACGAGAAATCCGTCGAAGAGCATGACGCGACCGGTGGCGCGGAGCATGTGATCGCCCGCGGTGATATCGACGGATGTCCCGTCGAAGACCACCTCGTTCATCTGGCAGGCGATCGTCCGGTCCCAGATCAACCGGTAGAGCTTGAGCTGGTCGGGCTCGAGATAGCTCTCGATCGCGTCCGGGTGCCGCGAGGCATGGGTCGGACGAATGGCCTCGTGCGCTTCTTGCGCGCCCTTCTTCGAGCGGTACACACGCGGCTTCGGCGGAAGGTACTGGTCGCCGTAGCGTTCCTTGATCGCTTCGCGGATCTCCTGGACGGCCGACGGCGCAAGGTGCGTCGAGTCGGTTCGCATATACGTGATGAGGCCGGTCTGGCCCTCGGCTCCCAGCTCGATGCCCTCGTAGAGCTGTTGCGCAACGACCATCGTTCGCCGGGCCGAGAAGCCGAGCTTGCGCGCTGCCTCCTGCTGCAGCGTGGACGTGATGAAGGGACGCGGCGGGTTCTGTCGCTGCTCGCGCTTGCGGACGGCGGTGACCGTGTACGTCCCGGCGGCGCGGATCGCGTCGACGTGCCGCTTGGCCGCCTCCTCATTCGGGATCTCGATCTTCTTGCCGCCGACGCTGTGCAGCGAGGACGTGAACCGCTCGTCTTGCTCCGTGTCGAACGGAACCTCGATCGTCCAGTACTCCTCGGCGACGAACGCTTCGATCTCGCGCTCACGGTCGACGACCAGACGAAGCGCGACGGACTGGACGCGTCCGGCGGATAGTCCCGGGCGAACCTTCTTCCACAGCAGCGGCGAGAGCTTGTACCCGACGAGCCTGTCGAGGACCCGGCGGGCCTGGTAGGCGTCGACGAGCGGCTTGTCGATGGCCCGCGGATGCCGGAATGCCTGCTCGATGGCTTCTGGGGTGATCTCGGCGAAGACGACGCGGCGGACCCGTGGGTCAACCCGGCCGTTGGCGAGCCCGATGGCGTAGGCGACGTGCCAGGCGATGGCTTCGCCCTCTCGGTCGAGGTCGGTGGCCAGCCACACGCTCTGGTTGCGCTTGGCCGCCGATTTGAGTTGGGAGACCACCTTCTTGGAGCCGGACAGGATCTCGTAGGTCGGGTCGAACGCCTTCTCGGTATCGACGCCGAGCTTGGACTCGGGCAGGTCGCGGACGTGCCCGTAGGACGCCTTGACCGTCACGCCGCGGCCCAGAACGGGTGTCAGGTAGCGCGTGAGGGTCTTGGCCTTGGTCGGCGACTCGACGATGACCAGATGGCCGCTGCCCCCGCCGGAAGCCGCCCGCGAGGAGCCTTTCTTGGCTTTGGCCGGGGCGCGCTTGCGCGCAGCCGGCTTTTTGCGGCTCGCAGCCGGCTTCCGCCGCTTCGGGGCGGCCTTGGTCGCCTTGTCTGGGATGGTGTTGGTCTCGGTCACTGGCACTTCCTGCTTGGTGGCCCTTGATACGGGGCCATTAAAGGACTGTCAAACGGGCCTGCGCTAAGATACGTCGCCCCGAAGACCTTGGGGCTTACCTCAAATGGACGCCTTTCAGGACTTTCTCACGCGCACGATCGGCGACTGGGGGTACCTGGCGATCTTCGTCGCCATGGTCCTTGAGAGCGCCTGCATCCCCATTCCCTCGGAGATCACGATGCCCTTCGGGGGCCTCATGGCCGCCTCCGGCGATCTCAACCTGTGGCTGGTGGGGCTCGTGGGCGCCGTCGCGAACCTGGTCGGGTCGTGGATCGCCTACGCGGCCGGCGCGACCGGGGGCCGCGCCCTCGTCCTGCGCTACGGCCGCTACGTGCGGATTCGGCCCCACGACCTCGACCGGGCCGAGGACTGGTTCAAGCGCTACGGGGACCGCGCAGTCTTCTGGTCCCGCCTCCTTCCCGTCGTCCGAACCTTTATCTCCCTGCCGGCAGGGATGGCGCGCATGGAACTCGTTCGGTTCTCCGTCTACTCCTTCGTCGGCTCCCTGCCCTGGTCCCTCGGCCTGGCCTACGGCGGGTACGCGCTCGGGCAGAACTGGCACAAGCTCGCCGACAACCTCGAGGTCGCCGCCTTCGGCATCGCCGCCCTGCTTGTAGCCGGTGCTGCGTTCCTGCTGGTCCGGTCGCGCCGACGGAAAGCGCGAGCCGCCGCCTAGAGCTCGATCTCGGCCGCCACGAGCTGGAGGCCCTCGATTCCCAGTCCGATGAAGTCGTCCAGCTCGAGCCCGATGCTCTCCTGAACGTTGCGGATGTCGTCCCGCGCGACACCGGGGGCGAAGGCCTTCTCTTTGAGCTTCTTTTTCACCGACGAGACCTTCATGCCGGCCGATCTCTCCGGACGCACGAGCGCGCACGCCACGAGAAAGCCGGACAGCGCGTCGGCATGCACGATTGCCCTGGACATCAGGTCGGTCCGGAACTCCTCGTGCGCGTGGGCAAGCGCGGCGTTGACGACTCGCTCGTCCACACCGGCCTCGCGGAGCCACTCCGCCGACTGATGGCCGTGCCTGGACAGGTCGTCGTGGGTCTGGTCTTGGTCGAGGTCGTGGAACAGCCCTCCGAGGGCCCAGAGGTCCTCGTCCTCGCCGAAATGGCGGCCGAGCCGGCGCATGATCCCCTCGACGGAGATCAAATGTCGGACGGTCGTGTCCTTCTCCGTCTTGTCGCGGACAAGCGCCAGCGCGTCGTCCCGGTTCATGTGTGAGGTAGGGTACGCCGTCGAGCGATGCGCCGATTCGTTTGGTTCCTCCTGGGTGTGATCGTCGGCGTCGCGGGGGCTGCCTATTGGGCTCGTGGTCCGCTGACGCGCCTGGACGACGTGGAGTCAGGAGTGCGCTCGCTGCAAGCGCAGCTGCGGAGCGTGCGCGGAAACCTTGCCCGGCGCCCGGCGAATCTCAAGGACGTCGTCGTGCGGCTCCAGCGCGTGGCGAATGTGATCGACCCGGTCGACGCGGGATCGCGCCCCGGCGACGACGGTCTGTACGTGGCCACCAGGCCGGGCAAGATCTTCAAAGTGAGCACGACGCGTCGAGCCGCGGAGCCCGATCCGGTGCTCGACATCTCGCGAGACGTCGATACCCAGAAGGCCCGCGCCGGCACCGGCGGCGAAGCCGGCTTGCTCGGCTTCGCGTTCTCCTCGGACGGAAACCGGCTGTACGTGACCTACACGGAAGAGTGGAGCGAGAAGTCACCCGAGTCCGTGAAGTGGACGCTCGTCGAGTTCCGCATGCGCTCCGACGTCGTCGATCTCGCGTCGCGGCGCCGCCTCTTGCAAGTGCGCAAGGAGAAGCCGCATCACAACGGCGGCGCCGTCCGCTTCGGCCCGGACGGGTATCTGTACACGTCGATCGGCGACGGCTGGCCTTTCGGCGACGACCTCGAGACCGGCCAGGATCCGGACGACCTCCTCGGCAACATCATTCGCATCGATCCTCGTCCGGACGGCGACAAGCCGTACTCGATCCCGGGCGACAACCCGTTCGCCGAGGGCGGAGGGCGTCCCGAGATCTGGGCCTTCGGCCTGCGCAACCCGTGGCGCTTCAGCTTCGATCGCATCACGGGCGATCTGTGGATCGCGGATGTCGGCGACCGCGAACACGAGGAGATCGACATCCTCGAAGCTGCGCGCGGCGGGGGCCGCGGCGCGAATCTCGGCTGGAGCTTGTTCGAAGGCAACGAGCCGCGGGGCGACGAGCAGGTCGAGCCCGACAACTACGTCGCGCCGATCCACACGTACCGGCGACGCAAACCGTACTGCGCGATCATCGGCGGATTTCTCTATCGCGGAAGCGCGATTCCTTCACTCCGAGGCGCGTATCTCTACAGCGACTATTGCGACGGGACGTTGCGCGCGCTCGCGATCAACGGAGACAACGTGAACGACCGCTCGCTCGACATCGAGATCGCAACGCCGTCGAGCTTCGCCGAGGACGACGAGGGCGAGCTCTACGTCATCTCGCTTCAAGGTGATGTCTACAAGATCACGGCCGCGTAGGCTATCCAAAATGAGCGACCCGTACGTGTCGGTCGTCCTTCCCGTGTACAACGAGGTCGATCACCTCGCCGAGGAAATCGACCGCATTCGAGCGGCGCTCGATACCTCCGAATACTCCTACGAGGTCCTCGTCGTCGACGACGGCTCGACCGACGGCTCGGGCGAGCTGCTCAAGACGATCGACGGCATCCGTCTGATCCGTTTCGCAACGAATCGCGGCAGCGGAACCGCCCGACGAATCGGAACGGAAGCCGCGCGCGGGCAGGTCGTCGTGTGGACGGACGTCGACATGACGTATCCGAACGACGACATCCCACAGCTGGTCAAGGAGCTCGAGGGACACGATCAAGTCGTCGGTGCGCGGAAGAGCGAGGAAGGAACACTGAAGATCGTTCGTGTGCCGGTGAAGTGGTTCATCCGGCAGCTCGCGAGCTACTTGTCGTCGACCAAGATCCCGGACCTGAATTCCGGGTTCAGGGCGTTTCGCCGGGACGTCGCGCTCCAGTTCGTGAACATGCTGCCCAAAGGGTTCTCATGCGTGACGACGATGACGATGACGTTTCTGGCCAACGGCTATTCGGTCAAGCACGTCCCGATCGAATACCTGCCGCGCGCCGGCCACTCGAAGTTCCACTGGTGGCGCGACACGCAGCAGTATCTGACGCAGGTCGTCCGGCTCGTCATGTCGTACGACCCGCTGCGGGTCTTCGTGCCGCTCGGAATTGTGCTGACCGCGCTCGCCTTCGGCAAGCTCGGCTTCGACCTCGTCGTCCATCCGTTGCGCGTCGCATCGAACACGTTGCTGATCTTCTTCGCGGCCTTTCAGACGTTTGCGATCGGCTTGATCGCCGACCTCGTCGTCCGCGTCAACCGCCGGTCGCACGACGTGACGCCGGCTTCGTTCTGAGCGAGCCGCAAAGCTTCGTCCGCGCCGGCGGCCGCTTGTCGCCGCTCATGGCGACGCTGCGCGCCCGGCGGGCCGAACGCGCGCTGCGCGGCGCCGCACGCGGGCGGCTGCTCGACGTGGGATGCGGCCACTATCCGTTCTTCCTCACGCGATCGGATTTCACCGGACGTTACGGCCTCGATCGGGAGCCCGGCCCGCAATGGCGAGACGTCCCCGGCATCGCGCTCACTGTTGCCGATATCGAGCGCACTCCCCGGCTGCCGTTTCGGGACGACACATTCGACGCCGTCACCATGCTCGCCGTCGTCGAGCACGTCGACGAAGGAATCTTGGCCGAGCTGCTCGCCGACGCACGCCGCGTGCTGCGAGCGGGAGGCCGGCTCGTCATCACCACGCCCCCGCCTTGGTCGGATCCGGTGCTCAAAGGTCTTGCGCGGCTGGGGCTCTCGAGCAAGACGGAGCTGGAGGAGCACCAGGCCGCATATACGCCGTCGGGGCTGCGAAGATTGCTCGCGAGCGCCGGGTTCGGCAGGGCGCGCGCGGGGCTGTTCGAGCTCGGCCTCAACGTGTGGGCAACGGGATTCCGCGATTGAAGCGCCGGTCCCTGGCAGGGCTGCTTCCGGTGCTGCTCGTCGCCGGCGGAGTCGCCGGACTCGTCGTCCGCGAGCGGACGGCCTTCGCTCGCGCAATCGATCTCATGGCGGACTCGCCGTCGGTGTTGTGGCTGGCCGCATTCGCCGCACTGATCGCGGGCCGGGGCGTCCTCGCCGGTTGCTCGTTCGCAGTCGCCGAAGCGCACCTGGCCCGGTCCCCGGCACGCGCGTCGATCTTTGCGTGGCTCCGCTCGGCAATCACGAAGTATGTGCCCGGCGTCGTCTGGTTCCCGTTGACGGCGGTCGATCGTCTGCGCCGGGCCGGCATCGATGCGCGCGCCGCCGCGCTCGGCTTCTACGTCGACGCCGTCGGCTCGATCGTGGCGGCGGTCATCGTCGGAGCGATCGCGGTTCCCGCACTCGTATCCGACGGCGTCGCCACGGCGTGGTGGCTCTTGCTGGGGATCCCGGCAGTCCTCTCGCTGCACCCGCGACTGTTCGCCATGGGGATCGCCGTCATCGGTCGACTCACGTCGCGTCGGATGGACGGCGTCGCCTTGCGCTGGCCGACCGTCGCAAATGTCGTCGGCCTGCACGTCGGAAGCTGGATCGCCGCCGGGTTCTCGCTCCAGCTCGTCTTCCATGCGCTCGGGTCGAACGTGTCGTGGCCCCTGATCTTTGCCGCGACATCGATCTCGTGGGCGATCGGCCTTCTCGCGATCCCGGTCCCGGCCGGCTTGGGCATCCGCGAAGCCGTGCTCGTCACGCTGCTCGTCGCGGAGATACCGACGTCGACGGCGGTCGCAGCGGCGCTGGCATCACGTGCGCTCTTCGTGGCACTCGACGCGCTCAGCTTGGGCGCCTCGTTTGTGCTCAGGCAGCCCGATACGAGGTGAACAGCCCTTTGCTCGGCCCCCGGACGAGCACGTAGACGCGGCCGCGCACGGCGGCAGGCGCAATGGTCGTTCCGGGTGCTGCCTTGCCCGAGTCTCCGACCTGGAAGAAGCCGGCCCACGCGCCCTTCCCCTTCGACGCCGTGTAGATGACGTCGCCCGGCCCGCGAATGAACACGTGGTACACGAGGTTTCTATCGACCACGACGGTCGGCTGAGCGCCGGACGCGACGAGGTCGGAGGATATCTGCGTCCAGGACGTCCAGCCGCTGCGCTCGAGGGTCGAGACGTAGACGCGATCCGCGCTCCGGCCGCGCACGGCGAGAACGACACGGCCGGCGCTTGCCACGAGCGACGGCGATTTGCCGTAGCCGCTCCCAACCTGCCTGAGCGCTCGCCAGCCGCCGTTGTGCACGGAGTACTTCATCGCGTTGTTCGCGCCGCGGACCGCCAGCACCGCTCCGCCTGCCGTCCCGCCGATCGTCGGCTCGTACGCGTCGTCGCCGACTTTGGTCCATCCCGACCATCCGCGCTGCGGGTCGCGTCGCGCGGCGTAGACGGACTGCGACGTCTGTCCGAGTATCACCGCCCACACTGCGCCGTCCGGACCGGCTGCGATCTCCGGCTCGCGCCCTCGTGCAGTGGACGAGCCGAGACGTACCCAGTTGCTCCAGCTGCCGCCGGGCGGCATGCGGGCAGTCAAGATGGCACCCGATCGATCGCGGAGAATCGCTTGCACCGCCCCTGAGGAGGTGACCGTGATTCCGGGATCCGTTCCCTCGACCTTCGTCGCGCCGACGCGCGACCATCGCGTCCACGCAGCGCTTGTTCCCTCGCCGCGCCGTGCGGCGTACGGAACACCCGTCGGGCTCGTCACGAGCGCGTGCAGCGCACCTTCGGATGTCGCAGCAAGCGCGGGGCTCCCACTCGCCGCATCGTTGGGCTGAATTCGCTTCCAGGAGCTCCAAATCGCTTCCTGGCTGCCGCCGATCGTGAACTTCGTGCTTCGCAGACCGAGCTTCGAACGCAACGTCGTGCCGCGCAGCGTCTGCGTCTCGTTCCCGCGCACGACGGCCTCACGAATACCACCGCCGCCGGTCTTTGATTTCACTTCGATCGAGTCGACCCGGCGCAGGCCGAGTCTCGCGGCCACCTCTTCCTGCGCGAGCTTCACCGTCCAATGCGCGTACGGATTGGTC
Source organism: Actinomycetota bacterium (assembly GCA_035640475.1). Taxonomy (GTDB): domain Bacteria; phylum Actinomycetota; class JAICYB01; order JAICYB01; family JAICYB01; genus DASQWC01. Next base: position 12,611 of record DASQWC010000159.1, read on the forward strand.
TCTCGTTGCGACCAGGGGTCGTCGACGGGTCTGAGATACGGGAGGTCCGACGACCACACGTCGGCGGCGGCCTCCGTCCGTCCTCCGGACGATGAGCTGTAGTACGCCTGGATCGCGTGACCGCCGTACGTGACGACTTGACCGGCCGTCGCGTCGACCGCGGATACCCACCGCGAGTTCACCGAGACGGCGGGGTCTTCCTTGTCGTAGCCGCGGTAGACCTGGTCGGCGGTGCTCGAGTACAGCGTGCAGTCACAGCCTGCACGGTGATGGCCGGCGCGGCGGGCCTTGTCCGCGGCGTAGGTTCGCGCCGCCACCGCCTGTGCCCTGAGCGCCTCCGTCGGCCACGACGACGGAACCTCAGAGATACCGCGCAAGTACCGCTCCAGCGGCAGATCACCGATCACTCGAATCTTGTCGCCGGTCGCGGCGAGCTCGAGCTTGCCCCACCGATAGCGAGCGTTGGTCTCCAGCACGGTGAGAATCGTCGACCACGGCTCGTAGTTGATCTTCACCGGGCCCGATACCGCAGCACCCGCCGGGAGCCCGTTCGGGCGGTAGATCGTGAAGCGTCCGGCGGGCTGCTGCCGAACGATCCACCGGCCGTCCTTGCCGGGTGAAGCCGCTACCTCCGTGCCGCCCGATGTAAAGGAGAAGCGCGAGCTCGCTTCGACGGTCACCTGCGGCACTGCGCCGGCGAGGAGGACGCGGACGGCCGACGGCACGTCGTTGGTCCCGATCGACGCTCCCTTGTAGTAGGTCGTGAGGATCGTCTTCCACGAGCGTCCGTCCTTGGCCTGTTCGAGCGACCCGTACTGGGACAACCCAACGGCGTGGCCCCAGCCCAGACCTTTGAAGACGAACGTCGCGGGGGCGGCCGCGGCGGGCCCGGGAGGAGCGAGCGTCGTGACGATTCCGCCGAGGACGAGCGCGGCGGCGGCACGAAGCTTCATCTGGAGGAATCCACGGCGATGAGAAAGTCTATCAGTGATCATTTCTGTGTTTAGAGTTAGGATCTGAGCCGTTTGCGCCGGTCATGACGTCGAGTTCCTTGGTTCCGAGCCATCCTGCGATGAGCCTCATACACTCTGCCGCGTCCGTCCACGATTCCTTCCTGAACTCGGGAGCATGATGGAGCCGGCCCGTCACAGATGGCCCAATCGGCTGATCTCGGGACTCGTCGCATCACTCGTCGTGAGCGTCCTGCCGGTGGCGTCCGGACCGGCACGACAACCCGCCCGTCACGAGCGGCTCGCGCCCGTTTGGGAGCGCCTCGCGGGCCGCTGGCTGAGCGCTCCGATCAAATCGCCCTGGGACTTCACGATGGTCGGCATCGCATGGCGCCGGGCCGAGACGCCCGGGAGGCTCGACGCCTCGATTCGAACGAGTAGGGATGCGCGGCGATGGACGCCCTGGCAGGACGTCGAGGTGCAGGACAACGGTCCGGACCGGGGATCCGTCGAGGACGCCGGCATCGTCGCGACGGAACCCGTGTGGGCCGGCCGCGGCCACTTCGTCCAGGTGCGATGGAGTTCCGGCCGGCCGCCTGCCTCCGCCGCGGTGCACGTCGTGGACGGCGGCGACGATCCGACCGCACCGCGCGCCTCCGCGCTCGCGGCCACCTCGCAGCCCTCCGTGATCTCGCGCGCGCAGTGGGGCGCCGACGAATCGGTCCGGCGCTGCTGTCCGCGGTACGCGCCGTCGGTCGACTACGCGGTCGTCCATCACACGGTGTCTGCGAACAACTACTCCAAAGAAGAGACCGCGAAGATCGTCCGTTCGATCTACGAGTACCACGTGAAGACGAACGGGTGGGGCGACATCGGCTACCACTTCCTGATCGATCGTTTCGGCCGCGTCTTCGAGGGGCGCGCCGGCGGGATCCGCGAGGCAGTGATCGGCTCCCATTCGGAAGGATTCAACACGCGCTCGACCGGAGTCGCGCTGATCGGTTCGTATCAGTCGGCAGCGCCGCCGTCCGCGGCGATGGACTCCTTGAAGAGCCTGCTGGCGTGGAAGCTCGACGTGCATCACGTCGATCCGAGATCCTCGACGACCGTCGTCTCCGGCGGCAGCAAGCGCTACGCGGCCGGGAAATCGGTGAAGGTCAACGCGATCGCGACGCACCGAGACCTGCAAGTGACGTCGTGCCCCGGCGACCCGGTCATCGCCCGGATCCCGAAGCTGCGCAGCGATGTCTATGCGACCGGGCTTCCGAAGATCTTTCGTCCGAAGCTGAGCCCGGGCGTGTTCACGCCGAACGGCGACGGGCGGAGCGACACGCTGCGCACAACGGCAGCTCTATCCGACGGTGCGTCCTGGCAAGTGCGCGTCCGCGACGCCGCGAACACACTCATGCGCTCGTGGTCGGGCAACGGGAGTACCCTCGACGTTCGCTGGGACGGACGCAACGCCAACGGCCAGCAGGCCCCGCACGGCCGGTACAAGGTCTCCGTCACGGCAACGCGCAGCGGCAAGTCGGCGACGCCGATCGAAATCGTCGCCGGCCTCTACCGAGATCCGTGGGGAGCGTGGACGCGCGCGGGCGCGCTCGACAGCTCGACGGGCCCGCGGGTGGCGGGACCGTCCGGGACGTTCCACTTGCTCGCGCGCGACGCCGAGGGTGCGCTTCGTCATTGGCGATGGTCCAGCGGCGTGTGGACGGCCGGCGACCGACTGGGATCGGCGGCG
>DASQWC010000160.1:0-3440 GCA_035640475.1 Actinomycetota bacterium
GGCGGCGGCGCCTGGACGAACATGGGCGCCGCCGATACGAGCGCGCCCTACTCGGTCTCGTTCGACACAACCGGCGTCTCCGACGGCCTCTACGACCTCCGCGTGATAACCGGCGACAACGCGGGCAACTCGGCGACGTCCGCGGTCGTCTCCAGCGTGCGCGTCGACAATACGAGCCCGACGGGCTCGGTCACGACGCCCAGCGCGGGCGGCGTCGTGCGCGGGACGATCTCGGTCGACTCGAACTCGGCCGACGCCGGCTCCGGCGTCGCCTCCGCCCAGTTCCAGCGCTCGCCGGCGGGCGCGGGAACGTGGTCGAACGTCGGCGCGGCGGACACGACCTCGCCGTACGGAGTCAACTTCGACACGACGGCCGTCAGCGACGGCCTCTACGACCTGCGGGTCGTGACGACCGACAACGCCGGCAACAGCGTCACCTCGGCGGCAGTGGCGAACGTGCGCGTCGACAACACGAACCCGACCGGGTCGGTCACAGCACCTGCCGCGGGGGCTGTCGTGCGCGGCACGATCTCGGTCGACTCGAACTCGGCCGACGGCGGCTCCGGCGTGGCGTCGGCGCAGTTCCAGCGCTCGCCGGCCGGCGCCGGCAGCTGGACGAACATCGGAGCGGCGGACACGAGCTCGCCCTACAGCGTGAGCTTCGACACGACCGGCGTCTCGGACGGCCTCCACGACCTGCGCGTCGTGACAACCGACAACGCGGCCAACTCGACCACCTCCGCGGTCGTCACGAACGTGCGCGTCGACAACACGAACCCGACCGGATCGGTCACGGCGCCGACCGCCGGCGCGAACGTGCGCGGCACGATCTCGGTCGACTCGAACTCGGCCGACGGCGGCTCCGGCGTCGCCTCCGCCCAGTTCCAGCGCTCGCCGGCCGGCGCCGGCAGCTGGACGAACATCGGAGCGGCGGACACGAGCTCGCCCTACAGCGTGAGCTTCGACACGACCGGCGTCTCGGACGGCCTCTACGACCTCCGCGTCGTGACGACCGACAACGCGGCCAACTCGCTCACCTCCGCGGCCGTCGCGAACGTGCGCGTCGACAACACGAACCCGACCGGATCGGTCACCGCGCCGAGCGCGGGCGCGAACGTGCGCGGCACGATCTCGGTCGACGCGAACTCGGCCGACGGCGGCTCCGGCGTCGCCTCCACCCAGTTCCAGCGCTCGCCCGCCGGCGCCGGCACGTGGACGAACATCGGCGCCGCCGACACGAGCGCGCCCTACGCGGCGAGCTTCGACACGGCCGCCGTCTCCGACGCGCTCTACGACCTCCGCGTCATCACGGTCGACAACGCAGGCAACTCGACGACCTCCGCGATCGTCGCGAACGTGCGCGTCGACAACACCAACCCGACCGGTTCCATCACGGCCCCCGCCGCAGACGCGATCGTTCGCGGGACGATCTCCGTCGACTCCGACTCCGCGGACGGCGGCTCCGGCGTCGCCTCGGCGCAGTACCAGCGCTCCCCCGCCGGCGCGGGCAGCTGGACGAACGTCGGCGCCGCCGACACGACCGCGCCCTACTCGGCGAGCTTCGACACGACGGCGGTCTCCGACGGGCTCTACGACCTGCGCGTAATCACCGTCGACAACGCCGGCAACTCGTTGACGTCGACGGTCGTCGACGACGTGCGCATCGACAACACGGATCCCACGGGCTCCGTCACCGCGCCAAGCTCCGGCGCGGTCGTGCGCGGCGCGATCTCGGTCGACGGGGACTCGGCGGACAGCGGCTCGGGCGTCGCCTCGGCGCAGTTCCAGCGCTCCCCCGCCGGCGCAGGCACGTGGACGAACATCGGCGCCGCCGACACCAGCTCGCCGTACGGCGTCACCTTCGACACGACCGGCGTCTCCGACGGGCTCTACGACCTCCGTGTCGTGACGACCGACAACGCCGGAAACGCTCTCGGCTCGGCGGCGGTAACGAACGTGCGGATCGACAACACGAGCCCGACCGGCTCGATCACCTCGCCCGCGTCCGGCGCGAACGTGCGCGGCACGATCTCCGTCGACTCGAGCTCCGCCGACGGCGGCTCCGGCGTGGCGACGGCGCAGTTCCAGCGGTCGCCGGCGGGCGGCGGCAGCTGGACGAACATCGGGGCCGCGGACACGACCGCGCCGTACTCGGCGATCTTCGACACGACCGCGGTCTCCGACGGCCTCTACGACCTCCGCGTGCTCACGGTCGACAACGCGGGCAACTCAGCGACGTCGGCGCTCACGACGGACGTGCGCGTCGACAACACCGGCCCGAGCGCCGTCTTTACGTTCCCGGCAGCGGCGACCGCGTACAGCGCGAGCGCCTGGGCGGCCGGCTGCGCGACGGCCGGCTTCTGCGGCACGCACTCGGACAGCGGCTCCGGCGTGCAGCAAGTCGAAGTCTCGATCAAGCGCGTCTCGACCGGCCTCTACTGGGACGGCTCGGCGTTCACGGCCGGTAGCGAGACCTTCGTCAGCGCGACGCTCGCGGGCTCCACCTGGTCGCTGGCGTTCGGCGCGGCCAACGTCCCGGACGGCGACTACGCGGTGCACGTGCGCGCGACCGACAACTCGGGCAACGTCGAGGCAGGCACGAGCCGGACGTTCACCTTTGACGACTCCCCGCCGAGCCAGGCGACGCTCACCTTCGGCTCGTTCACGAACACGAGCGCGACGGGCGCGACGGTCTACTACCGGCCGGCCGCGGCGGGCACGTTCACGGTCACAGCGAGCTCGAGCGACCTCCACTCGGGCGTTGCCGGGTACTCGTTCCCGGCGCTCCCGAGCGGCTGGACGCCCTTCAGCGGCGGCGCGAGCCGCACCTACAGCTACACCGTCGACCCGACGGAGCCGGGCGCGGGCCAGGACGTCACGGCGACGAACGGCGCGGGTCTCGTCTCGGCGCCGGCCTCATTCGCCGTCACTGCGGATTCGACCGCGCCGGCCGGGCAGTCGATCACCGCGCCGGCGTACGTCACCGCGACCTCGATCGCGTTCACGACCGGCGACGGCAGCGACTCGCAGTCGGGCCTCGACCTCACGACGCGCGTCGTCCGCCGCGCCGAGGCGTCACTCTCGGACGATACGTGCGCTTCCTTCGGCTCGTTCTCCGGCTCGTACACGAGCCCGGACAGCTCTGTCTCGCCGGGAAACTGCTACCGCTACGAGCTGACGATCGCGGACAAGGTCGGCAACGTCTCGGCGCCCGCGACCGTGACGGTCAAGGTCGACACGACCGCCCCGAGCGCGCCGAACCTCACGTACGGCTCGCTCGAGAACGCGGCCGTCACCGGATCGACCGTCTACTACCGGCCGACGGCCGCGAGCGGCCGGTTCGCGGTCACGGCGAGCGCCTCCGACACAGAGACCGGAATCGGCTCGTACGCCTTCCCGCCCGCAGCGACCGGCTGGTCGCGCAATGTCGCCGGCGACAC
>DASQWC010000161.1:0-3414 GCA_035640475.1 Actinomycetota bacterium
GACGTACAGCCACAGCGGCTCGCCGAGTGACCCCGCCGACCCGAACGACGTAGCCGCGCGCAACAACGCCGGCCTCGACTCGAGCACCTCGGGCTACGCGGTCATTCCGGACGCGAGCGACCCGACGAGCGCGCTCCAGTGCGACGGTGGCGCGTGCGCCAGCTGGTACGAGAACCCCGTCTCGATCACGCTCTCGTCGAGCGACACAGGCTCAGGCCTCACCGAGATCAGGTACACGACCGACGGATCCGACCCGACGGCGACGACGGGCACGGTCTACTCGGGCGCCTTCGTCGTCTCGGCGACGACCGAGATCCGCTACCGCGGCTTCGACCGCGTGGGGAACGCGGAGACGGTGCGTTCGCGGGTGATCGAGTTCGACACGAGCGGCCCGACCGGCCCCGCGCTGACCGTGACCGAGACTCCGGCCGACCCCGACCAGCACGTGTCGGGCACGACGCTCTACTACCGGCCGGGCGGCGGTCGCGACGGCACCTTCATAGTCGCCGCGGCGACCGCTGACCCCGAGTCGGGCATCGAGCGGGTCTCGTTCCCGGCGGTCGCCGGCATGACGGGCGGCGGCGATGACGTGGCGAGCCCGTACAACGCGGCCTACACGTGGTCGAGCGGCTCGGCGTCGGGGAGCCAGACCGTGACGGCACGCAACAACGCGGGCATGCAGTCGAGCGCCTCGTTCACGGTCACGCCCGATACGTCGGGCCCGACCGGGCAGTCGGTCGACCTCGTCGGCGGGCCGTACTACAACGCGCTCTCGATCGCACTCTCGCTGGACGCGGGCGGCGACGGAGGGTCCGGCGTCGACGCCACGTCCGGGCTCGTCGAGCGCGAGTCGGCGACGCTCTCGAACGGCAGCTGCGTCTCGTGGTCGGGCAGCTGGACGGCGGTGACGCTGACCGGTGGCGCCGATACGAGCGTCGCGACGAACAAGTGCTACCGCTACCGCTACTCGATCGCAGACAACGTCGGCAACGTCTCGACACCGTCGTCCGTGAGTGCCGCCGCGAAGGTCGACGCGACGCTGCCGGTCACCAGCGACGACGCGCCGGCCGGCTGGCGCAACTCGGCCGTGACGGTGACGCTCTCCGTGAACGAGACCGGCTCCGGCATCGCGTCGACCTTGCACCGTGTCGACGGCGGCACCTTCCAGAACGGCACGACGATCGTCATTCCCGGCCCTGCCGACCACTCGAACGACGGCGTGCACATGATCGAGTACCGCTCGACCGACGTCGCCGGCAACGTCGAGGCGCTGCGCTCGGCCACGGTTCGAATCGACACGACCCTTCCTGTCACGAGCGACGACGCTCCCGCCGGCTGGCAGACCTCGGCCGTGACCGTGACGCTGACCGCCAGCGACGCCCTCTCGGGAATCGGGTCGACGCAGTACCGCATCGACGGCGGCGCCTTCCAGAACGGCACCTCGATCCTCGTCCCCGCTCCAGCCGACCACTCGAACGACGGCGTGCACACGATCGACTACCGCTCGACCGATGTCGCCGGCAACGTCGAGCCGCTCCGCTCGGCGACGGTCCGGATCGACACGGAGCTGCCGAGCGGCTCGGTGAGCGCCCCGGCGGGCGGCGCACACGTCAACGGCATCGTCCCGGTCAGCGCCTCGGCGGCCGACGCGCAGTCGGGCGTCAAGAGCGTCACCTTCCTCGTCCGCCCGAGCGGCGCCGGTTCGTTCAGCACGATCTCAACCGACACCGCGGCGCCCTACGAGGCGAGCTGGGACTCGACCGCGGTCGCGGAGGGTGACGCGGACCTGAAGGTCGTCGTCGCCGACGCGGCCGGCAACGCCGTCACCTCGGCGCTCGTCACCGTCGTCGTCGACAACCCGCCGGCTCCCACGCTCGGCGATCCCGGCGCGAACCTCTCCGGCACGGTCACGCTGCATGCCTCGTCCCCGGCGGATACGGCCCAGGTCGTCTTCGAGCGCGCCCCGGCCGGCTCGGGCGCCTGGGCTCCGATCGCGACCGACACGACCGCTCCGTACGAGGCCAGCTTCGACACGCAGACGGTTGCGGACGAGCGCTACGACTTCCGCGCCGTCGCGACCGATCTCGGCGGCTTCACCGGGGCGAGCCCGCTCCAGAGCGCTCGCGTCGACAACACGGTTCCGAGCGTCTCGCTGAGCGACCCCGGCAACGGCACCCTCGTCGGCGGCCCGAACGTCCACCTCGGCGCCCTCGCGTCCGACCTCGGCTCGGGTGTCGCGTCCGTGCGGTTCGAAGGTCGCTCGGCCGGCGGCCCGGCCTTCGCCGAGATCGGCACCGACACCGCCGCGCCGTTCGAGGCGACGTGGAACACGAGCGCGCTCGCCGGCAGCTACGAGCTGCGCGCGGTGGCCATCGACGCCGCCGGCAACCCGGCCGCATCGATCACCGTCCTCGTGACCATCGACTCGACGGCACCGAGCGTGACGCTCGGCGACCCTGGCCCGGCAGTGCGCGGCGTGCTCTCGCTCTCGGCCTCGACGCAGGGCGCGGCCGTCGCCAAGGTCGCGTTCGCGCGGAAGCGGTCGGGTGGTGACGAGTGGATGGCGATCGCGACCGACGCGGACGCTCCGTGGGGCGCCGCGCTCGACACGCGCCAGCTCAGCGACGGCCTCTACGACCTCCGTGCCCAGGCCACCGATGCGAACGGCACCGTCCTGGCGACGCACACGCGCGAGGGCGTCCGGGTCGACAACACCGCGCCTGCGGTCGTCTCCACGAGCCCGGCGAACGGCGCGCGCGTCGACTCGGCGACGAATCTCGTCCTCGTCGTCAGCGAGGCCGTGACCGTGCAGGCGGCGACCTTCGACGGCGCGGGCATCTCGCCCGAAGTCTCCGGCACGCGCATCACCTTCGCCACCGGCTCGCTCGGGGGCGGCGCGCACGAGCTGAGCGGGACCCTCGAGGACGCCGTCGGCAACTCGGCGCCGTTCCGGCTGCGCTTCACGATCGAGGTCGAGGCACACGTCACGCTCGCGCTGGCGGTGAACCGGCCGAGCTCGTCGGCGCACGGCAAGCAGCAGCTCTTCGTCGTGCCCATCACGCTCTCCGCGCCCGCCACGGTGGAGACGACGCTGCTCAGCCCGACCGGGCGACGGCTGAAGACGGTCAAGACGAGGCTTGGCGCGGGGCGGCAGGCGGTTCGGATGGCGATGCCGCGCGCCTCGCTTCCGCCGGGGCGCTACACGATTGTCGTGCGGGCGACGAGCGCCGACGGCACGCAGGTCGTACAACGCGTACACGTCACGATCGCGGCCAAGGCCGCGAAGAAGCAGAAGCGCTCGCTGAAGCCGCACGCTGTCGTGGCAGCAGCGCCCGGGAAGAGCGACGGCGAACCGCCCGCGCCGTCCGCGCATCGACCCGTCAGCCCGCGGCCCGACCGGCCCGCCGCCGGCTC
>DASQWC010000162.1:0-4642 GCA_035640475.1 Actinomycetota bacterium
AGCTGATCGTCGAGTGGAACGAGCGACAGCTCGAACGTCCGGACTGCGTCGTCGTTCGACACGACGTTGTCGCCGTGCTCGAGCATCTTCAACAGATCGCGCGTCAGCGGGATGTTGCCGGGCAGGCGTTCCGTCAACACGGCGTTCACGCGCATCACGCCGACGGGGACGTGGACGCTCGGTCGCCGCATCCGACGCACGCGCTTGAGCCGCTCCCAGAACTCGTTCCAGGTCACGGCGTCAGGTCCGCCGATCTCGAAGAGACGGCCCGTGACGTCGTCACGCTCAACCGCCTCGGCAAAGTACGCAGCGACGTCGTCGGCCCAGATCGGCTGGATGCGCTGCCGGCCGCTGCCGATGATCGGGGTGACGGGCGTGACGCGCGCGATCTTCGTGAACGTCGGCAGGATTCCGCCGTCGGCACCGAATACGAAGCTCGGCCGGAAGATGACGTGCGGGATCCCGGAGCCTCTCACGACCTGCTCCATCTCCCACTTCGCACCGTAATACGGAACAAGGTCCTTCGTCTCCTCGCTCGTGCCGAGCGCGCTCATGTGCACGAAACGCCGGACGCCGGCCTCTTTCGCGGCGGCAACCAAGTAGCGCGTGCCGTCCACCATGATCCGCTGGAACTCGCTCTCACGTCCCTGTCGGATCGCGACCAGATGGATCACGATGTCGCAACCTGCGACTGCCTGACGCAGGCTCTCCGGGTCGGTGATGTCGCCAGACGCGAGCCCGCATCCCCAGCCGCTCAGCTTCGACGCCCTGCTCACGTCGCGGACGAGGCAGCGGACCGGCAGGTCGCGGCCGCGCAGTTCATGGACGACGTGACCGCCCACGAACCCGGTTGCCCCCGTGACGAGGATCACGCGGGCGGCTCTTGTTTGAAGTTCTGCCAGTACCGCGACGGCGTCGGCCCGCGCTGCCCCTGGTACTTCGACCCGATCTCGCTTGCGCCGTATGGTCTCTGGGCGGGCTCGCTCAGCTGGACGAAGGAGATCTGGCCGATCTTCATCCCCGGGTAGATGGTCACCGGCAGGTTGGCCACGTTCGAGAGCTCGAGCGTGACATGGCCGTCCCAGCCGGGGTCGATGTAACCGGCTGTGGAATGGATGAGAAGCCCGAGCCTGCCCAGCGAGCTTTTGCCTTCCAGCCTCGAGACGAGGTCGTCCGGGAGCCGGATCCGCTCGAGCGTCGAGCCGAGCACGAACTCGCCGGGGTGAAGGACGAAGGGAGTCTCGTCCTCGACCTCGACCAGCTCGGTGAGGTCCTCCTGCTGCTCGCGAACGTCGATGTACGGGTAGCGGTTGTTGTGAAAAACTCGAAAGAACCGGTCGACACGCACGTCGACGCTCGACGGCTGCAGCAGCGATTCGTCGTAGGGATCGATCCCGATCCGGCCTTCTGCCAACAGCCGCGCGATCGTACGGTCGGAAAGGACCACGAGAGCGATTCTACGGCCGCAAAAGCGGACGGCCTCGATCGGAAAAAGCCCGTGCCTTCGACCTGTTAGCTTTCCACACCTTGCCCCCGCCGCAGCGGTCCGTCCTCCAGCCGGTCGATCCGAACGCGCGCTACAAGCTGCGCCGGCTCGAGGCACGCAGGCAGCGCCGGACACGCAGGCTGGTCGCGGCCGGCGCCCTCCTCGCACTGATCGCTGCCGGAGTGATCGGCGGCGTCGTGGCGACGCACATCGACGGCCACAAGACGGTTCGCGCGGCCGCACGAGCGAGACCGAAGCCGAAACCGGAGGGTCTGCAACCACGACCTCTCCCGCAGGAGGTTCGTGGCGTTCACGTGACGATGGCGTTGGCCGGCATCCCCGGAAAGCTCGACGAGTACATCGCCATGAAGGCGAGCGGGCTCAACACGATCGAGCTCGACGTCAAGGACGAGAACGGAGACATCGCCTTCCCCGTCGCGGTTCCGCTCGCGCGCAAGATCGGTGCGGCGAAGCGCTACTACAACGCGCAACGGGCGGTCGCAAAGGTGCACGCCGCCGGTCTGTACCTGATCGGGCGCGTGGTCACGTTCGAGGATCCCGCCCTGTCCGAGGGAGCACCCTCGTTCGCCGTTCGGCGCGCCGACGGCTCCCGCTGGCTCAACAACGCCGGGCTGGGCTGGTCGAATCCGTACGACCACCGCGTGTGGAAGTACAACGTCGACGTCGCAGAGCAGGCGGCCAGGCTCGGGTTCGACGAGATCCAGTTCGACTACGTCCGGTTCCCGAGCGACGGCGACATCTCGCAGATCAGCTATCCGGGGAAGCACGCTCAGCCGATGGGCTGGACGATTCCGCTGTTCCTCAAGTACGCCCGTTCACGGCTGAAGCCGCTCGGCGTTCGCATCTCGGTCGACGTGTTCGGGCTGTCCGCGACGAGAGATCTCGGCATCGCGCAATTCCCGCGCCGCATCGCCCCGCTCGTCGACGCCGTCTACCCGATGGTCTACCCGTCTCACTACGTCGCGGGCGAGTTCAACATCATCGATCCGGACTCACGGCCCGGAACGACGGTGGCCTATTCCCTCCGTGACTTCCGCGAGAAGCTGCGCGGGCGGAGCGCCAAGCTGATCCCGTGGCTCCAGGACTTTTCGCTCGGCCGCACGTACACGCTGGGCGACGTGCAGGACGAGATCCAGGCGGCGCGGCTCGAGCACGTCAAGGGCTTCATGCTCTGGAACGCGGCGGGCGTCTACACCGTCAAGGCGCTGTCGACGCCGGCATTCCGATAGACAGTCCGGGCTCGAGCCCCCTGCCGTGCAAGCCCGCTATGCAGCTATGCAAAGCAACCGGTGACTCGGTTATCGTCACGTTGATGGCGGCCACGAAGGCAATCGAGCTGAAGACGGCGATCCCGGGACCGCGGTCACAGGAGATCCTGGAACGGAAAGAGCGCGTCGTCGCGGACCCGCTGTCGGTGTTCCTCCCGGTCGTGATCGACCACGGCGAGGGCGCCACGCTCACCGACGTCGACGGGAATACCTTCATCGACTTCACCGGAGGCGTCGGCTGCCTCAACGTCGGTCACGCAAATCCGCGTGTGATCGACGCCGTTCAGGAGCAGGCGGCGCGTTTCTTCCACACGGACTTCACCATCGTTCCCTACGAGACGTATGTGACGCTGGCCGAGCGGCTGATCGCATCGGTGCCGATCACCGGCCAGGCGAAGGCCGCGTTCTTCAACGCCGGGACGGAGGCAATCGAGAACGCGATCAAGTTCGCCCGTGCGCACACGAAACGGCCAGGCGTGATCGCGTTCGAAGGTGGCTTTCACGGGCGGACGCTTCTCTCCCTTTCGCTGACGTCGAAGACCCACCCGTACAAGGCGGGGCTTGGGCCGTTCGCGCCCGAGGTGTACCGGCTTCCCTTCGCCCAGGAATACCGGGGGCCGACGACGGCCGATGCGCTGGCCGCGCTCGAGCGCGCACTCATCACTCAGGTGCCGGCCGAGAGCGTCGCCGCAGTCGTGATCGAGCCCGTCCAGGGCGAGGGCGGTTTCGTCGTCGCGCCGCGCGAGTTCCTCGAGGGCATACGGCGCATCTGCGACGACAACGGCATCGTCCTCGTCGTCGACGAGGTGCAGACGGGCTTCGGCCGCACCGGGAAGATGTGGGGGATCGAGCACTACGGGATCGAGCCCGATCTCATCTGCATCGCCAAGTCGATCGCGGCGGGACTGCCGCTCTCGGCCGTGATCGGCAAAGGCGAGATCATGGACGCTCCGGGCGATTCCGCCATCGGCGGAACCTACGTCGGAAATCCGGTGGCGCAGGCCGCCGCGCTTGCCGTCCTCGACGTCTTCGAGGAAGAGGGGCTCGTGGAGCGGGCCGTTCAGCTCGGCGACACCATTCGCGGGCGCATGCAGTCCTGGCAGCAGCGCTGGGACGCGATCGGCGACGTGCGCGGGCTCGGGGCAATGCTCGCGGTCGAGCTCGTGCACGACCGCAGCACCAAGGATCCCGCGCCCGACCTGGCATCGGCGACGGTCGAGGCCGCCGCCGAGCGGGGCTTGCTGCTGCTCAAATCCGGGATCTACTCGAACTGCATCCGCGTGCTCGTCCCGCTGGTGATCTCTGAAGCCGAGCTCGACGAGGCGCTCGCAGTGTGGGAAGAGTCGCTCGGCTCCGTGCTGTAGCTCGGCGCCGGCGCGACCGATAGACCCCGCATGGCGGGCTACCTGATCGCCGCGGTCGCCTTCGTTCTGCCCCTCGCCATGGCGGCGACGGGCCTCGGCCGGCCGCGGGCCGTGCTGGGCGGCGGCACCGTCCTGGCGTTCGTCTCCTTTGTCGGGCTCGTCGCTGCGCGGGCCGAAAACGGCCAGGGCCAGAAGATCGTGCCGGTCTGGTTCCTGGCCGGGCTCGTTGCCCTCCTCTACGTCATCTGGTGCGGCGGGCTCGCGCTCGGGATGCGGCTCCGACGCGGACGTTCCAGGGCTTAAGCGCACCGCGGCCACCGGCTGGGGGAACCTCCCGGTCCCCCAGACCCCCTCCACCCGTCCGCTTCACGGACAGGCAGCTCAGCTGCCTACGCGCACCACGACCACCGCCTGGGGGAACCTCCCGGTCCCCCAGACCCCCTCCACTCGTCCGCTTCACGGACAGGCAGCTCAGCTGCCTACGCGCACCACGGCCACCGCCT
>DASQWC010000163.1:0-2794 GCA_035640475.1 Actinomycetota bacterium
AGCGGGTCATAAACATCGTAGTTCGTGAGTCGCCCTTCGGGCGTCGTAAGCCTTTGCAGCAACCCCGTTGGGCCGAAGTCGTAGTTCCAGATGTTCTGACCGCTCGTCTGATTCGGCACCGACACAGTATCGAGCCGATTGAAATCGTCGTAGTCGAGCGTGCGCGTTGACGTAATGACGCCAAGCGGATCGCGGATCGTCTCGCTAGTGCGGTTGCCGGCGAAATCGTACCCATACTGGGTGAGATTGTTACTGTTGTCGCGGTGTTGTTTTGCGGCGAAAACTGACCCAGGTTTTGCATCGAAAATTGACCCGCCTCAGTGAGCCAGAGTATGGCTCAGGGTTGGTCGGATTTCTTCGTCTTTCGGTCCCTCCGCGTTTGAGTTGAGCTGTTCTTGAAGCGGTAGCTGTCGTTGCCGGTCTCGACGATGTGGCAGTGATGCGTGAAGCGATCGAGCAGCGCGGTCGTCATCTTCGGATCGCCGAACACCGTCGCCCACTCCGAGAAGCTCAAGTTCGTCGTCACGACGACGCTCGTGCGCTCGTAGAGCTTGCTGAGCAGGTGGAACAGCAACGCGCCGCCGGCTTGCGAGAACGGCAGGTAGCCGAGCTCATCGAGGATGACGAGATCGGCATAGACCAAGCGGTTGGCGAGCTGCCCGGGTTTACCAGCAGCCTTTTCGGTCTCGAGCAGGTTGACGAGCTCGATGGTCGAGAAGAATCGCACGCGCAGATGGTGATGCATGATGGCCTGCACACCGATCGCGGTCGCGAGATGCGTCTTGCCGGTGCCGGGGCCGCCGATGAGCACGACGTTGTGCGCCTGCTCGATGAAGTCGCAGCCGTGAAGCGACTTGACCAGCGCGACGTCCACCGCGCTCTCCTCGAACTTAAAGCCCGCGAGATCGCGGTAAGCCGGGAAGCGCGCGGACTTCAGCTGATACTGGATCGAGCGGACCTCGCGTTCGGCGACCTCAGCCTTGATGAGATCAGAGAGGACGCGCTCGGCCTGCTTGAACGCGGGGCCTTGCTGCGCGGCGAGATCAGCGACGGCTTGCGCCATGCCGTGGAGTTTTAGGCTCTTCATGGTCGTGACCAGTGCTTCAGCCATGAGCGGCACCTCGCAGGTAGTCGTAGCGAGTGACGTTGGCTTCGGGCTCTTCGAGGAGCGTTAAACCGCTCGGCGCGTCGATCGGTGCGGGGGCTTCGGCCTCGGTGAGCCGGCGCAGTACGTTCAGCACGTGCTCCTTGGAGACAACGCCGGCCTCGAGCGCGAGCTCGACGGCGCACAGCACGGCCTCCTCGTCGTGATGGAGCACCAACGATAGGATCTCGACCATCTCCCGATCGCCGCCGGGGCGTTTTAGGAGCAGCGCCTGCAGCCGGCGGAACCCTTCGGGAAGCTGTGCGAACGGGGCGCCGTTACGCAGCGCCCCGGGCTTCCTCTGGATGACCGTGAGGTAGTGACGCCAATCGTAGATCGTGCGTGCGGGCCGGTCATGGCCCTTCGAGAACACACGCGCGTGCTCGGCGACGATCTGACCTTCGGCCACGATCGCGATACGCTCGGCGTAGGCACGCAAACTCACGGGCCGGTTCGCAAACGACGCCGGCACGCTGTAGCGGTTGCGCTCGAACGCCACGAGGCAGGTCGGGGAGACGCGCTTCATGTCCTCGACGAAGCCGTCGAAGGGCGGTGGCGCCTGCATCAGGTGCGGTCGCTCGTCCTCCCAGACTTCGGCGACGGTGCGTTCGCGCTGCTCTGGGTGGCGGATCGTGTGCCACTGCGCGACGCAGCGGCGCTCGAGCCAGGCGTTGAGCTCGGCGAGATCGGCGAACTTCGGCACCTCGTGCCAGATGCGAGGACGCGAGTCCTGCACGGTCTTCTCGATCTGGCCCTTCTCCCAGCCGGCGGCCGGGTTGCAGAAGTCGGGCTCGAACAAGAAGTGGCCGGTCATCGCTCGGAAGCGCGCGTTGACGGTCCGCGCCTTGCCGCGGCCGATCTCATCGACCGCCGTCTTCATGTTGTCGTAGATGCCGCGCTTCGGAATGCCGCCGAAGACGGCGAACGCGTGGTTGTGCGCATCGAACAGCATCTCGTGCGTCTGCTGCGGATAGGCGCGCAGCAGGAACGCGCGGCTGTGGCTCAACTTGAACTGCGCCACGGCGAACTTCTGCCGTTCGCCGCCGACGACCGCCCAGTCTTCGCTCCAATCGAACTGGAACGCTTCGCCCGGCGCGAAGATCAGCGGCACGAACGTGCCGCGGCTCGTGCGGGCCTGCTCGTCGCGTTGCCGCTCCCATGTGCGAGCGAACGCCGCTACGCGGTCGTAGGAACCGCGGTAGCCGAGCGCCACGAGATCGTCGAAGAGCTGGCGCCAGTTGCGCCGCTGCTTGCGTCCGCGCGTCGACTCCCGCTCGAGCCACGACGCGAGCATCGCGCTGTACGGGTCGAGCTTGCTCGGGCTCTTGCGCTTCGGATAAACGGGTTGCAGCGTCCCGTTGGCCAGGTACTTCCGAATCGTGTTCCTGGAGAGCTTGGTGCGCCGAGCGATCTCGCGAATCGAGACTCCCTCGCGTAGATGCCAGCGCCGAATCACACTCAATAACGCCACGTCGATCACTCCTTGAATCTCCTGCTCCCCAGAGCAGGATCGGGGTGTACACGTGGGTCAAAATTAGATGCAAATCCCTAGGTAAAGCGGGTCAGAATTAAGCGCAAATCAACAGAGCAGTCTCACTGCGAACTTGCGCTGCATCGAGTCTCCGGTATTCGCGCCAGTCCTCGCGCGCG
>DASQWC010000164.1:0-4186 GCA_035640475.1 Actinomycetota bacterium
GACGGCGACCGGACGGCGCTGGAAAGCGATTTCGCGCCACGTCGCGTACCACGGGACGACGATGGGGGCGCTCTCCATCAACGGCATCCCCGCCCTGAGGACGCCGTTCGAGCCACTCGTGCCGGAAGTGCTGCATGTGCGCAACACGAATCGGTACCACCGACCGCCCGAGGAGACCGAGGAGCAGTTCACGGCGCTCTTGCTCGGTGAGCTCGAGCAGACGATCGAGTCGGCGGGGCCCGAGACGATCGCGATGGTGATCATGGAGCCCGTCCAGAACGCGGGTGGCGCGTTCACGCCCCCGGAGGGCTATTGGCACGGCGTGCGCGAGCTCTGCGACCGCTACGAGATCCTGCTCTGCGCCGACGAGGTGATCACCGGCTTCGGGCGTCTCGGCGCCTGGTTCGGGTCCGAGCGCTACGACATCCGGCCCGACCTGATGACCATCGCCAAAGGCCTCTCGTCCTCCTACGCGGCGATCGGCGCGGTCGTGGCCAGCGACCGCGTGATGGAGCCCTTCATGGAAGGGGCGAGCATGTACTCGCACGGGATCACCTTCGGCGGCCATCCGGTCGGCTGTACCGTCGCGCTCAAGAACATCGAGATCATGAAGCGCGAGCGCATGGTCGAGCACGTGGCCGAGATGCAGGACACGTTCCGCGCGACGCTCGAACAGCTGCTCGACCTGCCGATTGCGGGCGACCTGCGCGGCACCGGATTCTTCTATGCGCTCGAGCTCGTCAAGGACAAGGAGACGCGCGAGACGTTCGACGAGGAGGAGTGCGAGACGCTTCTTCGGGGCTTCCTCTCGCCGCGCATGTTCGAGCGCGGCCTCATCTGCCGCTCGGACGACCGCGGCGATCCCGTCGTGCAGATCTCCCCGCCGCTGGTCGCGGGCCAACAGGAGTTCGACCGGATCGTCTCGATCCTCGGCGACGTCCTCGCCGAGGCGTGCACGCGGTTGCGGAAGTGAGCACTCGCCGGCGGCTCGCGCTCGTAGGGGAAACCATGTTTCCCCTACGCGACCCCTTCTCTGAGGCACGCCTCCGCCCGCGCGCCGCTGCGATCGCCGCGCAGGCTGAGGACAGCGACGTCGCTTGCGACGTCGCCGAAGAGGCCGCGCCGGCTTTGCCGACGCGGCCGCTTCCGAAGCGGGGAAACCTTACGGTTTCCCGCTATTCCCCTTCCCTCGCTCATCGGCCGGAGATCGGCCGATGAGCGTGACGACGGCGCACGACGTCCAGCTCGTCGACGTCACGAAGCGGTTCGATGACGTCGTGGCCGTCGATCGGCTCAGCCTCGAGGTCGAGACGGGCAGCTTCTTCGCGCTGCTCGGGCCATCCGGCTGTGGCAAGACGACGACGCTCAGGATGATCGGCGGCTTCGAGCAGCCGACGGAGGGACGCATCTACCTCGGCGACCGCGAGGTGAGCGGGCTGCCGGCCTACAAGCGCGACGTCAACACGGTCTTCCAGTCGTACGCCCTTTTCCCGCACCTCTCCGTCTTCGAGAACATCGCCTTCGGCCTGCGCCGGCGCTCTGTCCGCGGCCAGACCTTGAGCGGCCGCGTGGGCGAGATGCTGAAGATCGTCGGCCTCGCGGGCATGGAGAAGCGCAAACCGCGTCAGCTCTCCGGCGGTCAGCAGCAGCGCGTCGCTCTCGCCCGTGCGCTCGTGAACAAGCCCCGCGTGCTGCTCCTCGACGAGCCGCTCGGCGCGCTCGACCTGAAGCTCCGTAAGCAGATGCAGCTCGAGCTGAAGGCGATCCAACACGACGTCGGCATCACGTTCATCCACGTCACGCACGACCAAGAGGAAGCGATGACGATGGCGGACCGCATCGCCGTCATGAACCTGGGGCGGATCGAGCAGCTGGGTTCGCCGACCGAGCTGTACGAAAATCCGGCCACGGCGTACGTCGCCGGCTTTCTCGGCGTGTCGAATCTGATCTCGGGAACCGTGAGCGGCTCGGACACGGTGCGGCTGCGGCACGGCCCGGAGGTGCGGGTACGACCGCAAGCGCTCAACGGGCGGACCGGGGAGGTCGCGGTCGGCATCCGCCCGGAGAAGATCGAGCTCGGCAACGGCCAGCCCAATACGCTCGATGGGACCGTCGTGGAGCAGGCATACGTCGGCGTCGCGACGCAATACATCGTCGACACCTCGTGCGGCCGCCTCACCGTCTACAGACAGAACGCCTCACCCGGGCTCAACGGCGCGCAGCCGGGCGACCGACTCACGGTCAGCTGGAGCCCCGACTCGACTTTCGTCGTCGACTCAATGGAGGGATCCGAATGACCGAGCTCCTCACCCGAGAAGAGCTGCTGCGGCGCGCCGCCGCGGGCGGCGCACTTCTGACGGTCCCCGGCGTGCTCGCGGCGTGTGGCGGGAGCAGCTCGAAGTCATCGAGCGGGGGGGAACGCAAGCTCGCGAAGACGCTGCGTTTCTCGAACTGGACGCTGTACATCGACGTCGACGAGAAGACGAAGCGTCATCCGACGCTCGACATGTTCAAGAAGAAGTTCGGAACGACCGTCCGGTACATCGAGGACATCAACGACAACGCGACGTACTTCGGGAAGATCCAGGGCCCGCTCTCGCGCGGCCAGTCGATCGACCGCGACATCATCGTGATGACCGACAACTCGCGCTATCCGTCGCTGTTGATCAAGAAGGGCTGGGTCGAGAAGCTCGACAAAGGCGCGATTCCGAACATCAAGAACCTGCAACCAACCCTCGCGCATCCCGACTGGGACGAGAATCGTGACTACAGCCTGCCCTGGCAGTCCGGGCTGACCGGCATCGCCTACAACGACAAGCTGACGGATCCGGTCCTGACGGTTCCGGACCTGCTCGAGAACCCGAAGCTCAAGGGCAAGGTGACGCTCCTCTCGGGCGTCGGCGACACGATGCCGTTGATCATGTTCGCGAACGGCGACGACCCCGGGAAGGTGACCGATGCGTCGTGGGACCGGGCGGTCAAGCGCGTCCAGAAGGCGGTCGACTCCGGCCAGATCCGGCAGTTCACCGGCAACGACTACAGCGGCCCGCTCGCAAAGGGAGATCTGTCGGCGTGCTTCGCGTGGTCCGGCGACGTCGTGCAGCTGACGGCGGACAACAAGCACCTCCACTGGAACGTGCCGAAGGACGGCGGCGGCATCTGGACCGACAACATGCTGATCCCGAAGGGCGGCAACGTGTACACGGCATCCGTGTACATGAACTACGTCTACGGCCCGCACATCGCGGCCCTGATCGAGGACTACGTCAACTACATCTGCCCGGTCAAGGGTGCCAAGGAGGAATTGGAGAAGATCGATCCTGGCGTCGCGAAGAACACGCTGATCTTTCCGACGGACGAGATGCTCGACAACGTCAAGAACATCGACTCCGCCGCGTTGAACAACGAGAAGTACATCACTGCCTGGCAGAACCTGATCTCGGGCTAACTTGGGCCTCATGCACCGGCATCGCCGAGGCACCGCTTGCGGTGCCGACATCAGGATCGGAGGCTCTGCCTCCGATCCGTCTGAAATGAACGACCGACCCGCGTGAGCTTCCTCCACCGGAATCGGAACCTGACGCCGTATCTGCTGCTGGCGCCGGGCCTCGCGTACCTCGGGCTCTTCTTCGTCGTCCCGCTCGGGTTCCTCGTCTATCAGTCGCTGCAGTCGGGGAGCTTCGACTTCGGCTACGCGTTCACGTGGGCGTGGGGCAACTACTGGGATGCGATCCACGACTACCGCCGCCAGTTCGTCCGGTCGATCGAATACGCCGGCATCGCAACGGCGCTCGCGCTGCTCTTCAGCTACCCGCTCGCGTACTGGATCGCGTTCCGCGGCGGGCGCTGGAAGAACCTGCTCCTGCTGTTCATTGTCGCCCCGTTCTTCGTCACGTACCTGATCCGCACGCTCGCGTGGGAGACGATCCTCGCCGATCAGGGTCCGGTGGTCGGGTTCCTGCGGGACATCGGCGTCCTGAGTGACGACGGCCGCCTGCTCGCAACGTCGACGGCCGTTGTCGCCGGCATTACCTACAACTTCCTGCCCTTCATGGCGCTGCCGCTGTACGTCTCGCTGGAGCAGATCGACAAGCGCCTGATCGAGGCCGCGGAGGATCTCTACGCGAACAAGGCGCGCGCCTTCCTCCGCGTGACCTTACCGCGATCGCTTCCGGGCGTCTTTGCG